>JAKMCX010000174.1 GCA_022428285.1 Flavobacteriales bacterium | reverse complement strand
ATACATGCCACCATGGTCACCCGATGCAGAATACTCCCATTTTGTGGGGGAGAATGTCTTGAGTGAAGCCGAATTGCAAACCCTGAGCGCTTGGGTCTCTGCGGGGAAACCTGAAGGCAACCCTGACGCGAACCCAGGCTTGCCGGATTTTCCCACCGGAAGTCAAATCGGTGAACCTGACCATGTGTTGAGCATGCTTGAGGCCTATCCGCACAGTGGTGACATGACCGAGCAGTATCAGGTCTTCGTCTTGCCCACAGATTGGGATGGCGCCACCTCTATCCGCGCCCTTGAGGTGCAGCCCGGCAACCACAATGTGGCCCACCACGCCATTTTGGGGCTGGACATATCTGGCACGGCAGCGCAGTTGGACAATGCAGACCCCGCGCTGGGATACGAGAGTTTTGGAGGGTTCGGATTCAATGCGGAAAGCTCCTTCTTTGGGGCTTGGGTGCCGGGTGCGCTTCCGGTGAACTATCCGCCGGGCATCGGCCGGGTGATTCCCGAAGGGGCCGATGTGCTGCTTCAAATGCATTACGGCCCATCGGCCATTCCAGAATCTGACCTCACCGAGATCAATGTCTTCTTGTCTGAAGAGCCCATAGAAAGGGAAGTTTTCACCGCCATCATGGGGCCTCAGCATTTGGATGCTCCTTTTGTCCTGCCTCCAAACCAGGTGTCGTCTTTCCATGGAACCCTGCCGGTGGCTGCCGACGTGAGCCTGCTGAACATTGCGCCGCACAGCCACTTGATCGGCACTTCTTGGTTGGTTTATGCCACCTCTCCCAACAACCAAGACACGGTTCCTTTGATTTCCATTCCCGCTTGGGACTTCAATTGGCAGGGGTACTTCACCTTCCCCACCATGACCAAGATCCCCCAGGGATACACCTTGCACGGAGAGGCGACCTACGACAACACAGCTGCCAACCCCTTCAATCCAAACGACCCGCCGCAATGGGTGTATTACGGGGAGGAAACGGCCGATGAAATGTTCTTTGTCTTCATTGATCTGGTGCTGTACGAGGAAGGCGACGAGGAGATCTCATTGGGTCCGGCAGAAGCGCCTTGTCCTGCTGACCTGAATGGAGATGCCATTGTGGGGGTGGCTGACGCCTTGATTGTACTGGGGGACTTTGGCTGCGAAGCCGCGTGCTCAGCCGACCTCAATGATGACCAGACGGTCACTGTGGCCGACATTTTGCTTTTACTTGGCCTGTATGGCTCCACCTGCGAATGATGCTCTCCTCCCCTGTTTTGCGCGTGATTTTGTTCTTGGCTCCGCTGTGTCCGATTTGTCAAAACATGAGTTACGACCTGAGGCAACTGGAAACTGAATTTGCAGATGCCCCGGTTGAGTTTCTCGGAGTATTTCCCAACGCCTCCACCCGGCAAGACCAGATCGATGTCTTTCGGGAGACTTATGGCTTGAAGATGGACTTCGTCATGGACGATGAGGGCTGGACCGGCCAACTGAATGCGCGCTGGACCCCGGAGGCGTTTGTCTTGGATGAGCGCGATTCCGTCCTGTATCGCGGCCGAATCAATGACCGCTACTTCGCCCCCGGGCGTCGCAAAAACAAGACCCGACAAAGGGACCTTCGGGATGCCATCTCGGATGCCATTCACGGCGATGAAGTGCGCACCCCCCTCACCGAAGCAGTGGGCTGTCCCATCGAGGGCCTCAAGTTGAACACGACTGCACATTGTAGAAATCAGGCCTCCTCTGAAGGGGGCGTTGCATTGCGCCATTATTTTTAAACCATGAAGACTTCCAACTTTCTCCTTTGTCTTTTGCTTCTCATTCCTGCTGCAGGTATCAGCCAGGTGACCTACCATGCCGATGTGGCCCCCATTATCCACAATGCGTGTATGGAGTGCCACAGGTCTGGAGAAATTGGACCGATGCCTTTCACCAACTATGAGGAGGTATCGGCTTATGGGCCGTTCATCGAGTACGTGACATCGATTGGGTACATGCCGCCTTGGACGCCCGATGCCGAGTACAGCCACTTTGTAGGCGAGCGGGTTTTGTCTGCAGCCGAGATTGAAACCATCAGTGCTTGGGTCGATGCCGACATGCCTGAGGGAGACCCCGCTGACAATCCGGGTGCGCCTGACTTTCCTGAAGGAAGTCAAATTGGTGAACCAGACTTGGTGTTCAGCATGCCCCAGCCCTATGCCCACGAAGGAGACATGACCGATCAATATCAGGTCTTCGTGATTCCAACTGAATTCGAAGAAGACGTGACGGTCAGGGCATTGGAAGTCAGACCTGGCAATGGGGCCATCGCGCACCACGCCATTTTGGGGCTGGACATTGAAGGCATTGCAGAAGCGCTGGATGCTCAAGACCCTGAGCCGGGTTACGAGAGCTTTGGCGACTTTGGTTTTGATGCCTTCCAGAACTTTTTTGGAGGTTGGGTTCCTGGAACGCAAACGACAGTGTACCCAGAAGGCATAGGCCGTGTCATCCCAGCAGACAGCGACCTGCTCATTCAGATGCACTATGGCCCCAATTCATCAGAAGAGACCGATCAAACCGAAGTCAATGTGTTCCTCACCGACGGCCCCATCGACCGCGAGGTGACCACAGGCATCATGGGACCTTGGACTTTGGGAGAGCCCTTCTTCATCCCCCCCAATCAGGTCAAAACCTTTCATGGCACTTATGACATTCCGGTGGACTTGAGCCTCCTGAGCATTGTTCCGCACTGCCATTTGATCGGCGTGTCATGGGAGGTCTTTGCCACTGGCCCCGGAGGTCAAGACACCATTCCTCTGATCTCCATTCCTGCTTGGGA
>JAKMCX010000106.1 GCA_022428285.1 Flavobacteriales bacterium | reverse complement strand
CCACCTTGTTATTATCCTGGCCAACAAGGCGATTGCAATGCGCCACAGGATGGTTACGCCTTCTTCCAAAAGCTCAACCAAAACGGGGATGGATGTTTTTGCGATTCCATGCCTGGTGACCAAGTGTGGTTCGAAAACTTCGGTGCGGAGGGGGCGTTGATGTCTGCGAGCAGTGGTCCTGGCTCAGGAGATTTTGACCTCGATGGTGACAACCTGATTGATGCCGGATATGGATACGACGGAGGTACGGGATTGAGCACGATTGGTCCGGAAAACACAGAGTGGAGTTTGGACATACCCGGAACTTTTGACGGAGAGAATCCCAGTTTCTGGGGTGTAGATTCAGAAGGAGAGGACGCCTATTTCTCAGGAATGGAGTTGAATGGCCATTGGATGGGTTGGCAAAGCGGTTCCATCGCCATGCAGGATGCTCAAGGGGTCTATGGCAAGTTGGCATTGCAGGTGCAGGTTGATGGTGTGCAAGTCGGCCTGGGCGATGGCGTTGAGATCAATGTCTTGTCAGGGGACTCGACATACAATGGTGCTTCATACGGCGGCGAGCAGTGGGACGCGGGAAGTCAGACCTTGCTTTCTGATTTGTTGGATGCGCCGGAAACGGTCCAGTTGGAGGTTCGGGCCATCAATGATGGAGTGGGTGAGGAGTGGGTCTTTGATGACGTCACCTTGTTTGGATGGCGAGAAGGGTGCACGGATGAGCGGGCTTCGAATTACGATGCAGGGGCTGCTTTTGATGACGGCTCGTGTGAATTCATCTGGGATACAATTTGTGCCCTCTGTTCGGGACCCCACAGTGGCCACATCTGGCTCGATACGGAGGGTGTGGGTGCCGATGCAGATAATGTTCAAGCTGTGGAATTGGACTTGGATGAGACC
Organism: Flavobacteriales bacterium; assembly: GCA_022428285.1. GTDB lineage: Bacteria > Bacteroidota > Bacteroidia > Flavobacteriales_D > Sanyastnellaceae > UBA8752. Next base: position 3,507 of record JAKMCX010000106.1, on the reverse strand, counting down.
AAGGTGATCCGGGTGCAACCCTCTGTGGACCTCATCATAGACAAAAACGCCAATGCTTCGGGGCTCCTTAGGGTCAAGAACTTGGACCTCCGAAATGGAGCGTCTGTCTTCATTCCGGACTCCATGACCTTGGAGGTTTTAGACCCCTTTAATGCAGCCTTTGGAGGGGCTGTAAAAGGGCCAGGAAAGTTGAAGTTGAGCGGGGGAATAGACTGGGATGGACTCGACCCGACTTTGAGTGTGACTACGCTTCGCGGAATTGCGTTGGATGCCGATCACCCCATTCAAGTGCCCCCAGAAATGCAGTTGGCCTTGAAAGGAGACATTGACTTTCCTGCTGATGTGGCCACCACTTTGGGTGGTAAGGTCAATTTGATTGGTTCTGCCAACCGTGCCATTCGCGGAAAAGCTCCTCGGTTTGAGCACTTGACATTGGAGCTCTGTGACTCAGAAACTGAAGTTGTGGTCGAAGTCGATACTTTGATGATCAAGGAGCGCCTGTCTCTGAAGCGTGGGGGCTTGAATTTGGATGGCCATACTTTGGAATTCCAATCAGACTCTAGCGGAACGGGTAAGCTCGATGCCATTGTGTCGGAAGCGTCGTTGCGCGGTGATGCCGCACAGTCTGCTGCAGACGCCAAAATCAACCGTTACATGGCACCGGGTCCACCGACTTGGGGCTGGACCTTGTTCTCGGGATCTTCCATTGAAGGAATGGTGGTTTCTGATTTGAATGACAGCGAGGATTTTTATACCGCAGGCTGGCCGAGTTCAGAATACCCAAACAGCACCAGTACGGTGCAGTTCTGGGACGAGCAAACGGGCTCTGTGACCTATCCCCAGGGTGACAACACTCCGCTGGATACGTTGGGCGGGTGTTGGGTGGTGCTCTATGCATCGCAAAGCCCGACTTTCAAGTTCTCGGGGCAGCTGCGCAGCCATGATGTAGGCGCTTCCAAAGAAGTGACCATCACACGGTCGGTTTACGAAGGGGGTGTTTGGACAGGTTCCAATGTGACCTCAACATCTCAAGGAGGCTGGAATATGGTTCCAAATCCCTACCAAGCGAGTTTGGATTGGCATGTCCTTCACGAAAACAATGCCGACATCGTTGAAGACCAGTACCTCATATTCAACACTGAAACCCGAGACTTTCAGCGTTACAGTGCTGGCGGTTTGGATTCGTTGCAGGTCAATGGCAACAGGTTTATCGAGCCTGGAAATTCATTCTGGGTGCGGCTCAAGGAGGAAGCGTCTTCCGAGACTTTTGTCATTCCTGCAGAAGCCATTGACAACGACTCGCAAGGTGGTCCATTTGTGCGCTCTGATCAGGAAGACCAAGTCGTGTTGATTGAGTTGCAAAACGAGTTTGGCAGCGATTATGTCAGGTTGTTGATCTCTGAGAATGGCGCCTTGGAGTATGTGCACGGCCCCGACATCAGCTACAGGAGTTCTTCTGCCCAGAAAGGGAAAATTGCGTTGTTCGTCGATGAAAACCTGTATGCAGCCAAGTCCATGCCGCGGTCATTTGAAAGCCCTGTCTATGTGAGGAGCAGCGGTGGCAATGAAATGACCATGCGGGTTCTCAAAGCCCCTGCTGATCTCTGCGGTGGTGTTGTCGACGCCGTGACAGGACAGGTCTTGGATTTGATGGTGGGAGAAGAGATGTCATTCACCATGCCACAGAGTGTTTCAGAGTATGGACGTTTCACCCTGGCGGTTCACGACTTCGCCCGCGCAGAGGCGGTGATGCCCAGCTGCCCGGAATCCACGGATGGCAAGGTGTCTGTGCATGTAGGAGAAGGGGTTACGGCCAACTTGTCTCTGCTGACCCCTGCAGGTGTTGTTCTGGACCAGTTGTTCAGTGTGGAAGAGGCTGCGGAGTTTACGTCGGTGGAGCCAGGGGACTACAGCGTGGTCGTGATCGGAACTTCAGGGACGACTTGCCCCAAGAGCCAGCGAGAGGTGAGTGTGCCCATGGGAGAGCAGCCAGAGTTGTTGGGGCTGAATTGGACAGACACTCCTTGTAATGAGTCCAGCGTGGATTTGAGTTTTGAGCTCTATGGAGGAGGGACGTTTGGTTGGACCTTGTTTGATGACAATGGAGTTGTGGAACAAGGGGCAGGGTCCGGTGAGATGGAGATCGGCGGTTTGTTGCCAGGGACTTATGTCTTGGATGTGGACCATGCTTGCCTTCAGGAGTTTGTGGAGTTTGAGGCTGCCGATCCGGATGCTCCAATCATAGAATGGGAGGGGGAGGCCGTGGTCGTCTCCGATGCAGCAAACGCAGCACTTCTGGCGGCCAATTTCACAGGGACAGCGGACCTTTATCGTTGGTATTACAATGGTGCTTTGGTGGGGGAAAACGAAGCTTTGGCACTTGAAGTTTCCGGTGAAGGCGATTATGTGGTCTTGCTAGAGGCTGAGCGCAATGGCTGTTGGGCCTCACAAGACTTGAATTTCCAGGTTGTGTCAAGTTTGCGTGGAACGGTGTCTGACGAATGGAGTGTCCATTCAATTCCTGGGGGATGGTTGGTTCAAGCCGAAAAGCCTTGGGAGTCGCTGCAATGGTCACTCGTGGATGCAGCTGGACGGCTGGTTGATGCGGGGCAATCGCCTGAGGGTGAGCAAATCTCTCTCAACCATCCACCATCAGCTGGGGTCTACCAGCTGGTTTTGTTGGATGGTGTTGACCGCGCCATTATTTCGCTGATTGCCCCGTAATAATTCGGCGAGAACCGCAGAACTTATCTTGAACTTTTGACTTCTCCGTTGGTCTCTGTGGCGGAGGGTTTTGGTAGCCTGAATAAGGCGAATTGCGGACTATACGGCTCGACTATTGAGTAGAGACTTCTGTCGTCTTATGCCCTTAGTCTTGTTATTGGTGCCTCTTGTAGGACGCAGCTTGATTTATTCTAAGTGATGAAGCCACTTTAATGGTATTCAAGTGGGTGTTTGCGCTGTACAAGTGTCTGATAATTTGCGATTTGTGTCCCTAACACGGTGGGTAAGAATAGTCTGACGGCTTTTGTTTATCTTTATCGCAGCTGTGAGAAGCTAACCAGATTTAAACATGTTGCCCAAATCCCTGCCGGACGGTCATTTTCAATGGCCCAAGCCCACATCCGTGGACCTTTCTGTTTTCGACCACACTCGAAAAACACCACCCTTTTTTGGGGGAGCAGCTGTTTCATTTTTCATTCGGACGCTACACCTACAACCATTGTTCGCTCAAAGGATACCCTCACTTTTGCGCTGCTTCTGCCTGTTGGCATTGATCGGCCTCTCCGTCCCCCTCGCATCATCCCTCTCCGCCCAAACCACTATTTATTCCGAGGATTTCAGCAGTGATTCCGGCACCAGTACGAGCACCTTGGTTGGAGGCACGTGGTCAGCAACACAGACCGGCGGTAATGGTAACATGAGTATTACTTCGGCTAGTTTTCGGCGGAATGGTGGAAATCAAAACAACAACAGCTGCACATGGACCAGTGACCCGCTCACCAT
>JAKMCX010000164.1 GCA_022428285.1 Flavobacteriales bacterium | reverse complement strand
GGTCCCCACGGTGGGCCAAAGTTAAGAGGCAGAGAGGATGATTTGAAATTTAACCCACTGATATGTAGATGGTTATGTGTGTACTTAGGACACGGGTACGGGCGGAGTTGGGGAGGGGTTGGCCTCGGTCATCCGCATCACGTCCGAAGGGCGCCGGCTGGCCCTCAAGGCCACAAAGGCCCTCAATCTCGCCGTGGCCGGTGTGGACATCATCCGCTCCAACAAGGGCCCGCGGCTGCTTGAGGTGAATTCTTCTCCCGGGCTGGAGGGCATCGAACGCGCGACCGGCATCGACATCGCCAACGCGATGATCCAAGCCATCGAGCGAAAGCTCAAGTTCAACGTCTGACGGCGGCGGGGCTCAGTAAACGAGCGTCTGCATGGCGTGCGGCAGGATGCTGGCCTGCACCTGCTCATCACCCACGATCAGGGCGTAGTTCATCGGCTCGTCCGTCCGGTTCATCACCACCGTGACGCGCTCTCCGGAGGGGTTCTCCCACGTGGTGCTTTCCAGCGTGCTGCGGCTGGCGGACGTGCTCACGCGGCGGGCACCCTGGCGGACGAATTTCGAGAAGTGCCCGATATAGAAGTACGTTGGCGTGAAGATCAGCTCGTCTGTTTGCGTGTCGCCGTGGACCGGCGCGAAGCAGAAATTCTGGACGTGATTCGGACCGCCCCGCTCATCGAGGAAAATGTTCCAATCCGTCCAGCCGACCGTGCCGCTGTTGAAGTCGTTGATCATGCTGTTTCCATAGCGTTCGGCATTGGACCAGCGCTCGTAGTGGGCGCTGTCAAAGCCCTCCTGGCACCCTTCGGTAAAGAGCAGCTTCTTGTCAGGGAAGGACCCTTGGATCAGCTTGAGGTTGTCATACTTCGGCAATCCGCCGGTCCAGGTCTCGTACCAATGGAAACCCGTGCCCCAGGCGTAGGACGCGGCGACGGAATCCTCGAAAATGGTGTTGGCGCGGTGCGTGATGAGGTCGCGGTTGTGGTCCCACACGACGATGTTCTTGTCCCCATACCCGGCGGCGGCCATGGCCGGCCCGAGGTGGTATTTGAGGAAATCCCGCTCCTCCTCAGCCGTATAGATACAGGACTCCCAACGCTGCACCGCCATGGGTTCGTTCTGGATGGTCACCCCCCACACGGGCAGCCCCTCTGCCTCATAGGCTGCGATGAACTTCACGAAGTACTGCGCCCAAGCGTCCCGGTAATCTGGCAGCAGGGACCCGCCATAGAGCATGTTCTCATTGGTCTTCATGAACGCCGGTGGACTCCACGGGCTGGCGTAGAAGACAAGGTCCTCGCCCACGAGTTCGGCGGCCCTTTTGATCATCGGGATTCGCTTCACTGTGTCCGCCGCGATGGAGAACGTGGCAAGGTCCGCATCCCCTTCTTCGATGTAGGTGTGGCTCCCGAGGCCGAAGTCGCAGGAATGGATGCTCGTGCGGATGATGTTGTACCCGATGCCCTCCTCGCCGAAGTAGGCCTCTAGAAGTGCCTCTTGGTTGGCCGGACTCATTTGGGAAAACACCTCCGCGGAAGCGTCGGTAATGGCCCCGCCAATGCCGAGGAACGTCTGAAACTTCTTTTTGGGATTCACGAAAATGGCCACCTCCGTTTCCAGAGGCTGTCGGGCAGTTTCAAATTTGAATTCGCCCTCAAATGACAACCGCTTTTCCGTGTTTTCCGCCGTCGCATACAACCGCGCCGAAGCCAATACTCTTTCTGATAAAGAGGGCTTTGCCGGTGATGCGCCAGAAGAAGAAATGTCCGGATTTGGCGGAGCCCCGCATGAGGCCAAGGCGAGGACGAGAACAACCGGCAATGTGTATGGATGCATGATGGCAGCGGAGGTTGGCGCACAAAGTACACCTCCACATTGAAAACCGCTTCTCTACAAAGCAGGACTATGCGTGAATGAAAATGCTGCCCCACTGCGGGCCCGTTGAGTGCCTTGCAAAACTAGAAAAGCCCCGGATTCCGAGGCTTTTCTTCAATAGTGCTTGTGCCCAGAGCGGGAAGCGTAGCCATCAAAGGCGAAGCCGTGGACAGCGATTCCAGCGCAGCCGCCACCAGCACGATCACAATGTCACCGCAGCGCGCGTGATCGTGGGCGATTGGGAGCAAGGATTGCTTGCGTGTGACTTTGGGGTGCTGGACATCCTCGTGAATAGCATCTCCTTCGATGTCGATGGCAAGGTTCAAATCGTGTTGCATCAATATTTCGATGTACAGATCCTGGACGAGTCAGTATTCTCAATCTATCGCGAAGAGGTATGACGAGCGTAGACACCATTTACAACGGTCTGAAGCGGTATGCCCGCAAAGAGGTGCTGGACGTATGCCTGAACCTCATGCGCAAGCTGGGAGTGGAGGACGGTAACCTGACGCAGCGCCAAGCGGCGCAGCTCATTTACCTCACCTGTGGCGTATCGGAGAAAGAGCGCACCAAATCGGCGTTGAGTATGGATAGACCCAACACCATCGCCTACCGCGCCGTGAATGCGATTGAAGGCATGCTGCTTTCGCCGGACGGGGAGAATGAAAGCGGGGTGCCGACAAACGTGCTGCGCGATCTGTCGCGACTATACCGAGGCGTAGAAAGTCAAGGATACGTTGACTGGAAGCCGATACAGGTGCGCGGTGGAGCCGCATTGAACTGGAGCCTTCACGCCAGGCATTACACACTGGACTAATCGCACGCCATCTCCAGGCGCTAAATGGGGTCAGTCAATTTTGGGAAAGGCTGCGCGAAGGC
>JAKMCX010000160.1 GCA_022428285.1 Flavobacteriales bacterium | reverse complement strand
TAAGACATCCGACGGGCGAAACGATTAAAAGTTCTGAACGCACTCACCTTCCGGTGGATGGTGCGCGGGCTGCGTCCTTCTTTCATCATGTGCACGATCCAAGCGCGCACCCAATCCCCTTCAATTGCAATCAACGAGTCGTGCTCGTACTGGTCCGCAAGAAAACGTTGGAATTGGTTGAGATCCGAGCGATAGCATCGCAAGGTGTGGACACTGCCCCTTTTCTCTTTCTCGAGAAAATGCAGGAAAGCCGCCAGGGGCGTCTGTGCAGTGGACGAAATTGACATTTTGGTTTGGTTAAGGCGAATATTACCCTACCAAACCAATACTGCAAATTATCACCCCATCAAAGCCTTCTTGTTTTTGTAAACGGCCTTCTTCATCGCCTCACGACGAACCGTCTTGGGCTTGACGTACTCTTTGCGGGCCCGGAGCATACGCCCGGTTTTCGTGCGATCGAACTTTTTCTTGAAACGCTTGAGCGCCCGTTCGATGTTTTCTCCCTCCTTGACCGGAATGATGAGCATGGCTAAAAATTGGGTCGCGAAGATAGCGGAAATAATGAAATCTGCACCCTAAATCGTCAGGAATCTCGCTCAATGAGGGCCATCCTTGACCAGTCCGCGCGAGATCACCAACTTTTGAATCTCTGACGTGCCTTCCCCGATGGTGCACAGCTTGGCGTCGCGATAGAATTTCTCAACCGGAAAATCCTTCGTGTACCCATAGCCCCCGAACACCTGCACTGCGTCGGTGGCAATGCGGACACAAGCCTCAGAAGCGAGGTACTTAGCCATCGCACCAAAACGCGTCACATCCCCGCCGTTTTCTTTGGCGTGGCAGGCCTTTGCAATCAACCCACGTGAGGCCTCGATGTCCACCGCCATGTCTGCGAGCTTGAAACCGATGCCTTGAAAATGGGCAATCGGCTGACCAAATTGCTCCCGTTGGAGGGCATAAGCACGGGCCGCATCAAACGCCCCTCTGCCAATTCCAAGCGACAAAGCCGCGATCGAAATGCGGCCTCCGTCCAGAATTTTCATCGCCTGAATGAAGCCCTCTCCTTCGGACCCGAGGATGTTGCCTGCTGGAATTCGGCAATCTTCGAAAATCAATTCCGCAGTCTCACTGGACCGCATGCCGAGCTTGTTTTCCTTTTTTCCCCCTTTGAACCCAGGGGTGCCCCGCTCTACCACAAATGCTGAAATGCCCCTGCTGTCTAACAGCTCGCCTGTGCGAGCCAACACCACCACGACTTCACCACTGAGGCCATGGGTGATCCAATTCTTGGTCCCATTGAGCACCCACTCGTCACCATCTCGTGTCGCAGTACAGCGCATGCGCATGGCGTCAGAACCCGTCCCCGCCTCCGTAAGCCCCCATGCACCAACGTGCTCACCGGATGCCAATTTGGGCAGGTACTTCTGCTTTTGGTCTTCAGTGCCAAAAGTGAGAATGTGATTGGTGCACAAACTGTTGTGTGCTGCCATGCTCAGGCCAATAGAACCGCAGACCGCAGCCAACTCCTCAATGGCCGCGACGTATTCGGAATACCCCAAGCCTGTTCCGCCGTACTCATCGGGGACCAACATCCCCATCAGTCCCAACCCCCCCATTTTTCGGAAGAGGTCGCGCGGAAAAAATTGGCGTTCATCCCAATCAAGGATGTGGTCCGCCATCTCTTGGGCGGCAAAGTCGCGGACCATCTGGCGGATCGCGGTAATGGTCTCGTTGTCCTGGAAGGTCATTGCGTCCGGGGTTTGTGCAAAGGTCGGTCAAATCGGCCACCTTTAGTCAGAACAAGGCAAGAGATAATGTGACAACCAAACACCGTGGACGGAATCGAGCGCGGGATGCGCTATACCCGCTTCAAACGCCCCCGGATTGTGTCGAATGAACCGGCTGAGCACCTGTGCTTTACGTCGCCCAATGCCCGGTAAATCCTGCCACTCCTCGAGGGACAAGGTGTCGGCACAACGCCGCTTGATGAAGGCTGTATCACACCAAAATGAGGGGGCCACAGCCTGCGCGAGGCTGTCCCAACCGTCCAGTGCCCAAGCCAATTGTCCAAGGCTGGCAAACCCGCCCCAGCGGCGCCTGGCCTGCAGAATCCGGACCGCCACCCAGGGCCCCACTCCGGGCACCGCTACCAAGCTCAAACTGTCCGCCGTATTCACTTCGAGCGGAAGGACCGGCCTGACGGGCAGGCGCCCTTTGGTTCCGGCAGGCTGGGGTCTTTCCTCTTGATCGACTTGGACATCAAACGTCAATTGTGTGGCATAATGCGACAACCACCCATCAGGCAACACCCGCATTCGGCTCAGGACCTCCACATCTTGAATGCCGCCCACTGCCTGGCTGTATCGGACCGCGGCCTGGGCTTGCCGCTTCGACAGCCCCAAAGCCCTCCATCCCTCCGCATCCAAACCGGTCACACGGACCTCTCCTTGAACTGAGGGAAACCGGCTGGCCACTGATTCGCCTTTAGGCCGCGCCACATGGGGCACTTGAACCCCTTGGGGAGTCACCTCTGGGCCTGGCATGGCTTCCAAGACGATGAGCACTTCTCGAACCGAAAGTGGAGCCAACCCGGCAGGGTGAGCAGCACGCCACCCCTCCACACAAAGGCACACGGCTACTGCTACCCCACACCATAAGGTGCCGAGGCGCTCACTGCGCAAGACATGCATGGAAAGAAGGTGCGGTCAGTCGAAACGCTTGATTTCACCAGACTTGACCCGCTTCAGGTAGTCTGTCAAATCACCCTTGACTTCACCCGCGAGGAAATAGAGGCCCAAAACATTGGGGAAGCACATGGCAAAAATCATCGCATCGCCAAAGTCAAATACAC
>JAKMCX010000149.1 GCA_022428285.1 Flavobacteriales bacterium | reverse complement strand
GCCCCATTTAAACCTGAGTAGTTGAACTGAATGAACTGCTCGCCACCCGAAGCCCCGACGGAGATGCTGCCCTTCTGAGCTTCACCCAACAGGGTCCATCCGGCACCACCAGCACCAGATGACCCCTTGATATAGGCCTCTCCAGCCTCATTGTCTGCAGGAGTACTGTTCCATGATGCGAGTCCCGTGCCTACTGCATAAGAAGAAAAGTCCTCGTCCATCAGCATAATCTCAGAATCTACCGGATCGCATACGCCATCGCCGTCAATGTCGATACAACTGTCCACAGCATCGTCAAGGCCATCCATGTCCACATCTGTATATGAAGCTGTCCCCGTCACAGAAACCGCATCGAGATATACACCCGTCAGAATGGACTCTGACCTCACCATCACGAGCACTTGTAAGCTCACTGAAGCCGTGCACGGCTCGTTGACAAGGGACAAGCTGCCATAATCCGTTCCGAGCTCTGAGGCCACCAACCTCGATACACCGTCCTCATAAACGTAGACGTGCACTTCATCCGTTGCAGATGGCGTCCCCAGTTCAATCAGTTCCAAATTGAGCTGCAACGCAGTGTAACCCGCCACATCGATGGATTGTGACACCCAAGAACAGGTGTTCTCCACCTCTCCTGTAAATCCAAGTTGCCCTGAAGAGTTGTTTGAGTCATGCGGGCCACTGGTCGCCCAAAATGACCGACCTGCAACACCGGTTTCATACACCGTTTGAGATGGCACATTTCCAATGTTGTCCGAGAAATCCTCGGAAAACAAGACCGTCTGAGCATGGGTCAAGGACCACAGCGGGAACAGCAGAAACACAAGAAGAATACGGGGATTCATCAGCAAGTAATAAACGTTGGTAGGCAAATATACGCATTTAACAAGGTAAATACGCCATTCAGTCGACGAAAATTAAATGTTCGTCTTTAGTCTATCACCCTTTGTGCATAGTATGTAGACAAAAAAAGGGAGGACCAAAGCCCTCCCTTTTTCACATCCAATGGATGAATTCCACTTACAGAATGCCCGCCCAGTGCGCGGTTCGGCCGTCCTTGGCCCGCACTTCAAGGGTCATCCATCCTCGCGCATCTGGTGCACCAATGAATACCTCGCCGACCGCAGTAGAAATGCCTCCGGCATCCACCAAGCGACCGGTAGCATCATACCAGCTGTACTCGACGCCGGCCCATTCTTCTGGGAACCGGACCCCAAGCTGCCCATCGTGAACGCCCATCCACTCGAGGTCAACCGCATTGGACTGCAGGTATTTACCCACCGTAATGTCAAAGGCCTGGCGCGCCTCGCACTCAAACCCGTAGGTGACGAGCTCCAAAGCATAGGTGCCCACTGTCTCTACCCGCACCGCGAGGGGTGCGTCAGATTCTACAGGCTCACCATTGAGCAACCAAGTATAGCCGTAGCCTTCCCCCGTCTCACAAATCGGACACGCCGCTTCGAGCCAGGCTCCGCCATGGGCTTCAGCCAACACGAACCCGCTGTATTGGACATCGATTTCCGTGGACTCCTCATCGAGCAGCGACACAAACTCATAAGTCTCAAGGCACACGTGGTCCACCTTCAAGACATAGTTGCCCGGCGCGATGCCTTCCAACACGTGCTCGCCTGCTGGCAAGGTCTCCGACCACACCGAAGTGTTGCCTTGCATCAAGTCGGTCTGGTAGTCTCCGCTGCCGTACAGCTCAAACGCCAAGGACGCCACCCCCTCGTTGCATTCCGAGGGTATCGGCTCCACCCCCAACAGCTCGGGCTGCTCGCCCGGTGCAATCAGCACCTGTCGGCGGCCGCTGCGGCACAGCGTAGTGCCCTCCTGCGCATCCATCATGATCGCGTACTCGCCCGGAACCATCGGAATCTCTACCGTACCAGTCTCCTGGAACAGCGTCGCCACCACTTCCATCGTCACGTAGTCGGTCACCGTCAGGTCGGCCACAGCCGCACCCAACTCCATCACGATCATGCCCGCTTCGCTGTCGGGACA
>JAKMCX010000101.1 GCA_022428285.1 Flavobacteriales bacterium | reverse complement strand
TTCTTTTCCGCGGTTTTGGTCGTGATGCCTTCCTTCATCCGACGGAACCACCCGAGCCCATTGCCTTCGGCATTTTCAGCCTCCTTTGAAGGGGGCTTGGCTTGCTGATCTTTCTCTGCCATAGGGCGCAAATTTAGACCACGCTTAGAATGGCAAAGACACGGCGGGATGAATCCGCCAACCCGGACCGTTTATAACCGCGCCATCGGGCCATTTCACGGGCCTTCCAGCGTCACATCGGAGAAGGAAATACCCGAAGTCGAGCCTCACCCCCACGCCACAGGCCAATGCCGTTTGCGATAGAAAAGTCTCCTGGTCAAACTCCACCCTTTCACGCTGTGGGTCTGCCCGTGTCATCCAGATGTTGCCCGCATCGGCAAAGACAGCATACTGCACCCAATCGTTGACATACTGTCTCACCTCGAGGTTCATTTCAAGCCGAACATCTCCCCTCACCCGAAGACCTGCCGCACCGGAGCCTCCCGGCCCTAGCCCCAATGCTTGCCATCCCCTCATGCTGTTCGGGCCGCCTGCATAGAATTGCTTTTCCAAGGGCACGGCCACCCCATCGATTGAAGAAGAGGCCACGCCGATGAAGCACCGCCCAAAGACCCCGTTTTTGCCACGGGTGACCCAGCTTCCCCGGGCGTCAATGACGCCGCGTAGGTAACGCGCCACCTGCACATTGGCCGTCTCCACAAAGAAGCTCGGCATCTTGATGAAGGTCTCTTCCGGCGCACTCGGGTCCAACAAATGGAACAGGTGCCCTGCCCCTTCCAACTCCATGTTGAGGCTCCATCGCCAATGCTTGGACCTGGTGACCTTAGGCTTGAGCCGCCACCTCACCCCTGAGCCCAACAGGGCCCTCGACTCAAAGGAGGAAGTCAAAACATCTGACCCTATGTCGTTGAGCTCAGTGACAAAGTCCGCTTTCAATTTGCTCGAAGTGATGGCCACTTCGAACGGCCTCAACTCGATGATGGAACCGGTACTGGGGTTTTCTATGAAGCGCTCTATCAATCCCAGCTGCACAAAGGTTCTGCTGAATTTCCGACGCTTCTCATCTCTGAATCCCAAGGAGATGAGGCTTTCGGGTTTGTTGGATCGTGTGAAGCGGTCTGGCCCGAAGGGCATCAGGCGGTCTGTTTGATAGGTGATGCCTGCACTCAAGATCCGGGAGATAAAACTCTCGGCATCCTCTTCCTCGATGTTGCCATACGGCGCGACCACTTCCAGGGCCATGCCAGCGTCAAAAGACAGCTGCTCCGCCCGCCGCCTGAAATCTTGGTCCGCCAAAGAGAAGTTGATTTCCCCCCCTAAGCCTTGGTGGGTGGTGGCGGCACCATTGACACGCATGACCCGACGCTCTGAGGGATAGGCGTCAATGTGCAAATGCAGAGGAGCATACGGAGTACTGGGCGCCTGTATCATCGGCGTCACAGCCACTCTGACATCTTGTATCAAGGGAACCGTGCGCAGGGACTGCCTCATGTCCGCAATGGTCTTGGGGTTGTAGATGCCACCCTGTTCGAGTCCCAATCTGTGGGCCAACCCTCTGACCTCGCGGCCTTTCGGCAAACGCCACGAGAGCCCATCGAAACGAAAGGACTCCATGGGTTCTAACTCCACAGGGTGCCAATGAAAACTGATGCTGTCGAGTTGGCCCTTCACGTGTGGAAGGGTGTCCCCAAAAGCGATGGTAGGCAGCACACGCAGTTTCACAGCAGCGCATCCCGATGTAGCGCTTGCGGTGGTGTCAATGTCCACGGTCAAGAAGCTCGGTGTCAATCCAAACCAACCTTCCGCTTGCAAGTCTCCCGCCAATTGCCCCCTAGACCGGTCCAAACCATCGAGGTCCAGAGGCTCACCCTCATGTCTGCCCCACTCTGCTTCGAGTTTGCTGACCAATCCAGATGGCAACCCGCTCCCCGCAGCTGTCACTGCAGTGGTGCAGCATTTCAGCCGTGGCCCCGGCATCAAGTGCAGCTGTAAGGTCACGTGGCGTCCATCCCGAAGGGTATCTGCGACCACCCGACCATCTAAAAACCCCTTGCGCAACATGCGGGACTCCACCAACATTTGGCTTTGCTCCAAGGCCAAGGGGTCGAAAGGTGTAGCGGTACCCGTGGGCAATGGTATGCCTTTGGTGAAGGCCCGATTCCAACGGCCGTTCAGCTGTGACCACGCATGCCGCACAGGAATCCCCAGCCAGCGTTCGGGGGCTTTCAAGGCCAATGCGCTTCCCAACGTCTCCCGCCACATGTCCTCTGTCAAGGCCTCGCTGGCTGCGCTGTCCAATTGCCATTGTACATTCCAAACAAGCACGGGGCGCGCTTGCTCAGTTGACGGGTTTTGTCCGAAACCGGTAAAAGGCCCCCATGCCCATGCAAGGATTGCGAGGCATAAAGCCCATCTTGCGTGTAAACCGGGGACGCGAAACATGCCTACGAAGAACGAGATTCTAGCTGTGCGGGGACTGCGGAACCGCAAATCACGGTCCGAGGAGCGAAAATTCACCGCTGAAGGGCGCAAACTTGTCGAAGAGGCTTTTGCCAGTGGCTGGCGCATCGTGGACCTGTATTCCACATCTCACGTTGAGACGCCCGACGCATGGAATGCTCAGCGTGTGTCCAGTAAGGAGATGGAGCGCATGAGCAATTTCCGCACCCCGCCGGGCCTTCTGGCGGTGATGGAAATGCCAGACCAAGAGGCCTCGGTTTTGGAGGAAATTCCAAACGTGGACGACGGAGGATTCACCCTCGCCTTGGATGGCCTCTCAGATCCGGGCAACATGGGGACCGTTATCCGAACGGCGGATTGGTTCGGGGTACGGGGCATCTTGGCGACCCAAGATTCAGTGGACATCTTCAACCCCAAGGTGGTTCAGGCGACCATGGGAGCCATTTTCAGGGTGCCTGTGCAGGTTGTGGACTTGCCACAGGCACTCTCCCGTTTGGCCGAAAGCGGTGCCCGTATCCAAGGCCTGGATTTGCAAGGCCGTTCACTCTGGGACACGCCTTCAACAGTTCCCTCCCACCAGGTGGCGGTATGTGGGAGTGAAAGTCATGGCATCTCGGAGGAGACCAGGGCAGCCTGTACTGAGTTCGTGCACATTCCTGGCGGTGGCCAAACGGAGTCACTCAATGCCTCTATGGCGGCAGGCATTGTGATGGCGGCGTGGCATGCGCGCCGCCTGTCATGATGGATGGCCCTCAGCGCGAGGAGCCCTCTCGGTAGACCTCACACATCATGGTGGTCACCATGTCTTTGTCCACCGGGCCGATGAAGTGTTCAAGTTTTTCGACCACCGCGGAAATGCGGTCGGAAAACCCTTCTGACAGCGTGGAGGTATCGCCGTGGGTCAAGGCCTGCCCCGCCTCATGTGCCCATTGTCCATGGATGTCAAGTGCCATGATCGCATGGTCTACGCTGCGGGCGAATTCTGTCCAACCTTCTCTGCTGTTCTCATGATCGGTTGGCAGGGTCACGCCCTCTGCAATGCGCACCACGCCTTTCCACCCCTCGAGGCCAGACTTCATGCTGCGCTCGTCATCCTTCTTGTCTTTGCCCCCTACCAAGCGCTCTTTGATGAGCAGTGCGTCGCACGGATTGACATCATACCGTATGGCGATGGGGCGCAAGATGTTACGCAGTGCTCTTGGGCCCAATTCGTCTCCTCCCCGGGCTTTGGCCAACATCTTCAACAATGCCATGCTCGTTTCGTCGCGGCCATCCTTGGCCCTGCCAGGTGCTTGGGCAATCCACACATGGCCTCCGTCATCGACGATGTCCGATATGGTCCGGCTCAAGGCGATGTGTTGCTCCAAAGCTGCACGGCCTGTCAAGCTCCTGTCGATGAAAATGGCCTTGTTCGAAATAAGCAAGGACTTGACCCAAGGCAACCGCGCGAGGTTGCTGCCCAGTACAATGTGGGTGGTGGGCAAACCAGCGTCAAATCGGGCGAGGTTGTACAGTGCCGGGTCGCATACAATATCCCTGTGGGTGCCAATCCGAATCCCTGGAGCATCCTCAGTTTGCAATGTGGCCTCCACTCCAGCTGTTGCATGAGCGCTCACCCAGCGAATGAAGGGCACGCACCACTCTTGCTGAAAATCGGCAGG
This sequence comes from Flavobacteriales bacterium, assembly GCA_022428285.1. GTDB lineage: Bacteria > Bacteroidota > Bacteroidia > Flavobacteriales_D > Sanyastnellaceae > UBA8752. The sequence continues at coordinate 174 of JAKMCX010000101.1, read as the reverse complement.
GTTTTCAGGAAGTACCAGCCCCTTTTCAAGGAGGTAGGACCTGATTCTTTGCACTTCAGGAAGTTGGATTAGGGCGCTGTCAGAATCCGACATGAAGGCGCAAAGGAAAGGCAGGTGAACTGAACCACGGCGGCAAGTGTACATGGGTTAATCTTGCAGCATGGATTTTGTGGA
>JAKMCX010000115.1 GCA_022428285.1 Flavobacteriales bacterium | reverse complement strand
CTCCATGGCAATGTCCATCCAGAAATTCATGGTATCCAACACCACGAGTTGAGGCCGCTCCTCCAACTGATCCAAAACAGACGCCTGTAACGTGGGGTCAATGTTGCCCAACATCAACCACTTCGCCAGCTTCCACTCCTTAGGAATAACGGGGTTGAAGTTGGCAAGCACATTGAGCTCTGTTGCCAGTGTATCGCGGCCGTTCATGTCCATGTGGTACGAACCAGACCAAAAGAAGCTCTTCTCACCCATCTTCCGCTCAATGCCTTCGACCAGCATCCCTGCCTTCTGCATGCGGTTGAGCTCGTCTTGGGGAAAATCCTCGCCCACAACACTGACCAATCCTGTCCGAACGCCCAGCATACTTGCAGACCAACCGATGTAAGTGCCCGCGCCTCCTATCATGCGCTCTCGAGCGCCAAAAGGGGTCTTAACAGTATCAAACGCAACGGAACCTACCGCGAGCACAGATGAAGAATCAAAAGACATGTCTGAAATAATCAGCCGCAAAGATAGTGCGCCTCATTATGGGCCGTTAGGCGTTGCAATCATTGGAGAAACAGCGTATCTTTGCGCTCCCTATTTTGTGGGACTGAGCATTCCCCTATAGCTCAGCTGGTTAGAGCGACTGACTGTTAATCAGTAGGTCCCTGGTTCGAGTCCAGGTGGGGGAGCACTAAAAAACCCCGGAGTTCGTCTCCGGGGTTTTCTTTTTTGTGGCGTTTCCAAAAGGGGTCAGAGCAAGTTGATCCTGCTCGCAAGCAAGTCCTTGTAACTGCCACCAATCGGGATTTCCTTCTCCATGTCCCTCACTTGGATCATGGAATACTTGATGCTGTGAATGGCGTCCAAGTTCACGATGTAGCTCCTGTGCACCCTCATAAAGCGGCGCTCACTGAGCTTGTTCTCCACATCCTTCATGGTGCTGTGGATGGTGAAGCTCTGTTCCGGGGTGTGCACCACAACGTAATCCTTCAAGGCCTCAATGAAGAGCAAGTCATTGTGGTCAATCTTCATGAGACGGCTGCGGTTCTTGACAAACAAATACTCGGCCGATTCTTTGTGCTCGGCCATGTTCCGCAAAAACTCATTCTCCAGTCGCGCTTCTTGCTCCTTGGAAAATTTGTGGATGGCCATCTCGATGCTGGTCTGCAAGTCCACATCCTTGAACGGCTTCAAAATGTATCCGTGCGGCTCTGCAAGCTTGGCCTCTCCCAAAGTGCTGCGGTCAGCGTATGCCGTCAGGAAAATAATCGGCACATCCAGCGTTCGCTTGATTTCCTCTGCTGCCGCAATTCCGTTCATGTCTCCTTTCAACATGATGTCCATCAGGATCACGTCGGGTCGAAGCCGAACAGCAAGATCAATCGCGTCTTCTCCGTTGTCGGCTGCACCAACAACGTTGTACCCGATTTTCTCTAAGGTTTGTTCAATGTCTTTGCGGACGATGCTTTCGTCCTCAGTTACCAGAATGTTGATCGACATATGGCTACGGGTTAAGGTGACCCAAACCTGTGGAATAGTTCGATAAATTCGAACCGATTATCCGTCAAACAGGTTTTTGGGTCGCCGAAATTTAATCAAAAACCGGGTACCTTCATCAGATTCAGCCGTCAACTCGGCGTCCAATTGCTCGCTCAGTGCCTGCACGAGGTAAAGACCCAAGGAGTCGCGGCCACTCCAATCAAACCCATCAGGCAGGCCTACACCGTCGTCTTTCACTTCGATATAAACCTCCTCCTCATTCTCCTTTTCGGGAAAATCCTGTACCCCAAGCTTGACGGTAATCGTGCCTTTGCTTCGTCCCACAAACGCGTATTTCATCGCATTGGACACCCATTCATTGAGGATCAATCCACACGGAATAGCCTGATCCAGAGGCGCTTCAATGTCCTCAAGCTCTGTTACAAGTTCCACTTGGGTCTCACTCCGATAACTCTGAATGATGTTGCCCGCAATGCGCGTGATGTAACTCGGAAAACCGATCCTTGATACATCTGTGTTCTGATAGAGCGTCTCATGAATGATGCTCATCGTCGAGACCCTGTTTTGGATCTCTTCCAGACCCGTAATGGTCTTTTCATCATCCACAAACTTCTTCTGAAGATTCAGAATCGAATGGATAATCTGGAGGTTGTTTTTGACACGGTGATGCACCTCTTGAAGCAAAATCTCCTTCTCCTTCAGTGCGTCACGAATTCTTCGGTCGATGCGCTTTCGTTCGGTGATGTCGTATGCAATGGCACTGATTTCCCCTTTCCCACCAACCGAGTCAATCGGGTTCAAGAACAACTGCAGCCAACGCCTCCCACCGTCAAGTTCGTCCCGACTTATGGCCCATTCGAATCGCTGCGGCTTCCCTGCCAAAGCCCTGGAAAAACGGTCTTTAAGGTCGAAACCGTTGAGGTCAACACTGCTGAGCACCTGACTTTTCAGAGTACTACTTCTGTTCTCATTTTCTGCCCCCTCGCCACTCAGCGCTAGCCACTGGTCAAAGTTCGCATTGGCACTGGTCACCTGGTGGTCGTCTCCAGCTGTCCAGATGATGAAGTCCTCACCCGACTCGACAATAGACCGCAAGCGCGCCGTTGTCCCTTTCAATGCTGATTCAACCGCAATGCGCTGCTCAATCTCTTGGGTGAGCTGCTGATTGGCCTCCTCCGCAACCTCCGCTCGAATCCGCTCTTGCATCAACGAGTATCGGTCCGTTACGTCCGATAAATTCACTTGAACAGCTGGCTGGCCATCGAAAATGGTCAACTTCCACTTCAGCATGATCCGCTTCCCCGCGGGCAATTCAACCTCCCATTCAGGCACCACTCGGCCCAACCTTGTCTCTTTTGCCGAGTTCTCAATGCGATCGGAAAGGGACTTTGGAAAAAGTGCATCAAACTTCAAGCCCTCCAAGTCACCGTCCTCGAACAAACTGTGCGCCACGGGGTTCGCGTACCTCACCATTTCGTCTACCAACAGCACAATGCCATTGGGCGAGCTCTGCACAAGCAAGCGGAAACGCTCCCGCTCTTGAACCAAATCAAATTCAATGCGCTTGCGGTCAGACACATCATACATCATCCAAACCTCAAGACCATCCTCAAGTTTGCCCTTTCCTATGTCCAGGTGCAGTGTTTCTCCCGCCTTGTTAATGAGGTTCCAATCCGCCCTGTCAAAGACCCCACTCCCTACAATGGGTTCAAGGTTGCCGAGGCGTTTAAATCCCAACTGCTTGATCGAGTCACCGATGACTTGATCTGGATGTTCGAGCCCCATCATCACCAAAAAGCGGCTGTTCACATCGAGAACCACATTGTTCTGAACCAAAACGATGCCCTCTTGGGCAATGTCGTTCAACCTGCGGTAATGGGCCTCTCTGTCCTGTAATGCCTGCTGTCTGAATTGCTGCTCACTGATGTCAACAAGCTGCAACAAACCCTGGCCATTGGGACCTGGAGACAAACGGATCTCGCACTGAAACTTTCTCTCTTTTCCGCGCTTGAGGACCAGCTCCATGCGCACGGGAATCCTATCTGCTTGAGCCACATTGCCCCAACACGCGTCGAAATAAGTTCTGTCTTCGCTGCGCCACTGAAACAACCCTGACGTCAACCAGTCAAACGGTTCAAAACCCAGCTCCAAGCCGAGCAAAAACCGAGCGCGTTCATTGGCGTTGACCACCACTGATTCAGACAACAGCAACACGGCGGACGGCATAGCGTCCATCCAATCTGAAGGCCAAGCACTGGATAAAGGTTCATTTGTATCCGCCATCACCGATCCGTTTTAGAACCATTGACTTTGACGATTCTGCCTGCCCGATACTGTCTGACCAATCTGACCACACCCATGCCATCGAAGTAACGCCAATTTCCTTCAGGTAATCCTCCTTCGTATGAACCCACAGAAGCACGAACTCCATTGGGCCAAAACGTCACATGCTGCCCCGTGGGAATTCCTGCGACGTATTCACCCTCAAATCTCACTTTTGCATCGGCAGAAACATGGCTCCATTTGCCATCGCGCTCACCATCGAGATACCGTCCCTCACGCCGATCGTCGTTGACGTGTTCCAACCACAATCCTTGCTTTAGACCACGCTCATAAATGCCCCTGGCCAGCGTATCGCCTTTTATGGAGAGTTCTACAAAATCACCGTCCTCCTTCCCTTTCCGGTACCGTTCGTTTCGATGCAAACTGCCATCTAAATGGTACCATTTCCATGCGCCGTGCCATGCGCCAGCGCGGTAACCACCCTCCTGCTCTACACGGCCATCCCTCGCATAAAACGTCCAATCTCCATCGCGTTTACCATCCAAATAACTCCCTGACTCCTTGCGCATTCCCTCCTTCCAAAAGAGCGTCCATTCGCCAGACCTTCTGCCCAAACTGTCCAACATACCCGTGGCATGAAGTATCCCTGATCGGAATACTTTGACCTCAATCAAATGGCCGGATTCGTCAAAAAACCGGTGCGTGCCCATGGGGGTGTTTTCACGCCACGGTCCTTGCCGCGAAACTTCACCGTTGGAGTGATAGGACTTGCGCAAATCCAGAGCTACGGCTTCTGGCGCATCCATGACCCGCTCTCCCCTTTTGTAGGTTTCCGTGCGTTCCAAATCTCCATTGCGGTTGAAGAATTTGAACACGCCTTCTCGAAGACCGCGTTCATATGGACCTTCTACCCGCACCCGCTCATTGGGCCAAAACGTCATCCATTTTTCCGTCTGTCTCCCCTGGTCGTCATAGCGGTTAATATCCTCTACCCACCGGAGTAAATCTTCTCGGTATCCCATGCGCCGGACAATCCGGCCTTCTCCATTTTCGTCAAAGGCATACTGGAGGGCAATTCCTTCTTTTTGGCCTGCCTTCCATGGAATTCTCTCGATTTCTGAGCCCTTTGAATCATAGCCGACCTCCCAACCGTTCAACGTGTCTTCTGCCCAAGGCAATGAACGCAGCAATACACCCAGCGTATCCCACTGCTGTTCGCTGCCATCCTTTCGTCCAGCGGTGTAATTCAATGTGGTTTCAACCCTTCCGAGCGCGTCGTAAAACACCCATTCTCCAACCAAATCACCCGACAACCAATTGCCCTCACTCTTTCGCGTACCATCCTCGTGAAACGACGTCCAAAACCCTGAGGGCACCCCGTCCACCAGCATGCCCCGGCTGCTCACCTCACCATCTGCAAAACGGTACTCCACAAACACACTGTCCTGACCGCACAACACCATGCATCCACCCAGGAACATCCCGAGCACCACACCGTATTTCATCTTCCCGATCACACCGGCAAGTTCGCCCGCCACATCGAACCCATTTCACCCCAACCAGGGGTTTTTACCCCAACTATGTATTATTCATTTTTCTTTAGAAAAGAAATCATAGTTATAGTAGGTCTGTTGATAGGTCTGATAACTCCCTCCTCATTTGCTTGGAGGCAATGGTCTTCAACAGGTTTTATCATTTTGTCAAGACTTATTGACGTCACTGGTATCGTGATTATCAGAGAATTGATGGCGTCATTCACAATTTGAACCGCATTGATCATAAACCTGATTCAGGGGAATTGGTGCCGTCAAGTGATGTGCACATCAGCGCATTTTGTGTGTGCATCATGGGCAGAATTAGTACCCCCAAAAGTTTGGTTTCAGGAGCCAATTCAACAAGCCTACAAGAGGCCCACACTTCCAAATTTTCTTTCAATCAGGTTTCCAACAGGGAAAGGTGCGAATTCACATTTTCATGTGGATGACACAAGGTGAGCAAAACGTGAACTTCGGGACATGAGGATTCACTTGGCAAACGATCACGCAGGAGGTGACTTGAGAACGACACTCTTGCACTGGCTCGAGGACCGCGGCATGGACATCACCGATCACGGCACGCCCGATGGCAACAGTGTGGATTACCCAGATCACGCCCACCCACTGGCTCAAGCAGTATCAGAAGAGAACGCATTGGGCATCCTCATCTGCGGCTCTGCAAACGGAGTGGCCATGACAGCCAACAAGCATGCTGGAATTCGTGCTGCAATTGCATGGCGGCCAGATATCGCTGTACTTGCCCGCCAACACAACAACGCCAATGTGTTGTGTTTGCCAGCACGGTTTATTGCAATCCCTGATGCTTTGGACTGTGTTAAGGCCTTTCTTGATACCCCTTTCGAAGGTGGCCGGCATGAGCGTCGGGTCACTAAAATTGCCTGTTCATGACCCGTATTATTTCACTGTTCACTGTAGCAATGTGCTTGGGCTTCGGCCCCCTGCTCAATGCGCAAACACTGTTTCACACCGACTCTGCTCAAGAATGGGCCAGCACCATTACCGCTGATGAGCTCTCTGGACTGTTGCACATATTGGCTGCCGATTCCATGGAAGGCCGTGAGACAGGAAAGCTTGGTCAGCGAAAGGCTGCTGCTTTTTTGGCAGGTCAATTCGAAGAGATGGGCCTACAACCCGTGAATGGCAGCTATTTCCAACCTGTGCCCCTCACGGTGACCCAGCTCAAGGGTGGGTTGCTCACGTTGGGATCGGAGAAGTTGACCTTTAAGAATGACTTCGTCCCCTATCCAGGAATTCAAGTGGCGGACATCGTGGGCGAGGCTGTTTTCGTGGGCTACGGGATTCAAGAAGGAGCGTGGAACGATTACGCGGGGCTCGATGTTTCTGGCAAAACCGTGGTGATGTTGTCAGGAGAGCCAGGGAGCGCAGAGAAGGGATACGCCCTATCCGGCACAGAAACCCCGAGCAAGTGGAGCCAAGACCCGTCTGCAAAGCGCATGATGGCAGACAGCCTAGGCGCGGTGGCAACGGTACTGGTGACCCCTGAATTTGCCACATTGAAGTCACGCCTTGTACCCTGGTTGAGCCGTGAACGGATGAGGTTGGACGTGGACCGCCAAGGCGAGGGCACGGACTTGCCTACACTGCTTGTTTCTGAGGAGGTGCTCTTGAGATCGACCGGTTGGAAGTCCATGAAGGAGGTCCGGAAGAAATGGCCAAAGCGCAAGCTGAAGGGCACCAATTTGGGTGCCATGGAGTTGCATTTGGCCCGTTCGGCGGACAAGGTCGAGGCAACCAACGTTTGGGGTCTGTTGCCGGGCAGCGACAGTGTCTTGGCCAACGAAATTGTAGCCTTGACCAGTCACTACGACCATGTAGGAATAGACAAGGAAGGTTTGATTTACAACGGTGCGGATGACGACGGCAGCGGAACAGTGAGTTTGTTGGAGAATGCGGAAGCGTGGATGTCGGCCGCCAAGGCGGGAAAGGGACCAAAACGGTCTGTCCTGTTCATGGCATTCGTGGGCGAGGAAAAGGGACTGCTTGGTTCAGAGTGGTACAGCGACCATCCGGCCTTTCCATTGGAGCAGCACGTCTGTGACTTGAATATGGACATGGTGGGCCGTTTTGATGAGGACCACAAGGACGATGACCGCTATGTGTACCTGATTGGCAGTGACAAACTCTCAACCGAGTTGCACGAAATCAGTGAGGCAGTCAATGAAAAGCATGTGGGAATCGCTTTGGACTACACCTTCAATGCACCAGATGATCCCAACAGGTTCTATTACCGCAGCGATCACTACAACTTTGCGAAGCACGACATCCCGGTGATCTTCTATTTCAGTGGTGTGCACGAAGACTACCACGGTCCAGGAGACACGCCAGACAAAATCCGTTACCCCAAGATGGCAGAGATTGGACGCTTGGTGTTCTTGACCTCCTGGGAGGTGGCAAACCGATCCAGCAAGCTGACGGTCGACAAGGTCAACGACTTTCCTGCAGACCGCTGATCACCTGGGTGAATCGGCTGCGTTCTAGCTCATATTTCGCCCCGGTGGCGGGGCCGTTGAATCCAGAGTGAATCCAAGGTTGGTCTGCGCCAGGGACGAGTACGATGCTCGTTGGAAAACTGACCACTTTGTCCAGAAAAGGAAGGCGTTTCTGCGCCTCGGTTTTCGATGCTGGCCCCACCAAATTGACGTGCCACCTGTTGGGGTAGCGCCACAATTCCATCGACTCTGAATACTGTTTCAGCCGATTGATGGCCATTTTCTCGCCATTGATACGGTCCAAACCGCGCTCAAAAGCGAGCGTATGAACGTGCATGTTGGGGTGCGACTTCATCAAGTCAGCGAGCAAGCGGTGCTCATCCATACAATTGGGGCACCAAGACCCCATCACACTCAATACATGGACTGCGCTGTCTGAGGTGGACCACACCCACTCTGTGAGGTTGCCGAACAGGTCCTTTCCAGCATATCCAATGGGTTCCTGGGTCCATGCCGCTTGGTTTCCGGAAGCGAGTGGCGCGTCTGACTCGGATTTGAGGTGCGCGAGAAAGGGCGTTTGGTAGTGGTTGCCGCTAGAGAAAACACCACCAACCAAGCTGTCCTTGACGCTGGTGTTGGCGCTAAAGTGAAACAGGTGCGCCCCATCGAAGGTCTGCAAGTTCAAGGTGCCATTGGTCTCCTCTCCGTGCAGAAACCGGAAGTCTCCCGTAGCGGTTTCAATGGTGCCTTTGAGGCGGCCTGTCGACGATCGGTTCAAAACGAGGTCTCCAAACCAAGGGTCATCATTTCCGAAAGCCATGCGCCAGGTTTCGGTGGCTCCCCACGCTCCATCTTTCGAAGGGGTGGGTTCGCCTTCAATGAGTTCTATATCAATGGTATAGGGTGTGTCTCCGGTGCGTAGGACATCGGTCCAAACACCCTTCCCTTCTTGGTCAAGGCACAGTGTTCCGTCAAACACAGGGACCCGGTAGCAAGTGCTGTCAATGGGGAGGAGAACGAGTCGCTCTGGTCCATTTTTGAGCACCAAACCTTCAGGGCTGCTGTCCACGGGAATTTGCACCTTGATGGTGTCGGATAGATGAAAAACCAGCGTGCCGTTAACAGTGGACCCTGGGGTGGCGTCAGGGCTTGGGAGATTGGGGGTTGTAGAACCGCACCCGAAAAACCCAAGCCCTGTGGCCAGAACGACTGCTGCTTTAAGCCAGCCAGATAGGCGCATCAAAAATCAAATTTGATGCCCTGGGCCAGAGGCAGCTCTGTGCTGTAATTGATGGTGTTGGTCTGTCTGCGCATGTAGCCTTTCCAAGCATCGCTGCCTGACTCGCGGCCTCCACCGGTTTCTTTTTCGCCTCCAAATGCGCCACCGATTTCGGCACCGCTTGTTCCGATGTTGACGTTGGCGATGCCGCAGTCGCTGCCGTTGGCAGAAAGGAAGAGTTCTGCACTGCGAAGGTCAGTGGTCATGATGGCCGAAGAGAGTCCCTGTACAACGCCGTTTTGCATGGCCATGGCCTCGTCTAGCGTGTCGTACTTCATGACATACAAGATGGGCGCAAAGGTCTCGTGCTGTACAATGGCCATGTCGTTGTTGGCCTCAGCAATGGCGGGCTTCACATAGCAACCAGATTCGTAACCGGGACCTTGCAGCACTCCGCCCTCGACGATGACGCGTCCGCCTTGAGCGACAACGTCTTCAAGGGCTTTGCTGTAGGCGGAAACGGCATCGTGGTCGATGAGTGGACCAACATGGTTGTTTTGGTCCAGTGGATCTCCAATGCGGAGTTGTCCGTATGCACTCTTGATGGCATCCACCACCTTGTCATAAATGCTGCTGTGGATGATCAAACGGCGGGTGGAAGTGCAGCGTTGACCACAAGTTCCGACGGCACCAAATACGGTACCAGGCACGACCATTTTGAGCTCAGCATCCGGCTCTACAATGATGGCGTTGTTTCCACCGAGCTCAAGCAAGCTCTTTCCGAGGCGCGCAGCAACAGCTTGTGCGACGATTTTGCCCATCCGGATAGACCCTGTGGCGGACACCATGGCGACGCGCTTGTCGTGCGTCATCATCTCACCCACTTTGTAGTCTCCTTGGATGATGCAGGACAATCCCTTGGGTACATAGTCAAGGTCAGCTGTGACTTCATTCCAGATGTTCTGACAAGCAACAGCGGTCAGAGGTGTCTTTTCAGAAGGCTTCCAGATACAGGCGTTGCCGCAAACCCAAGCAAGGGCAGTATTCCAGTTCCAAACGGCAACAGGGAAGTTGAAGGCGCTGATGATTCCAACAACACCGAGGGGGTGCCATTGCTCGTACATGCGGTGCCCAGGACGCTCAGAGTGCATGGTCAAGCCATACAGTTGGCGAGAAAGGCCAACCGCGAAGTCGCAGATGTCGATCATCTCTTGGACCTCGCCCAGTCCTTCTTGAAGGCTTTTGCCCATTTCGTAAGACACGAGCGCTCCTAGTGCGTCTTTGTGCTGGCGCAATGCTTCACCGTAGAGGCGAACAACCTCTCCCCGTTGTGGTGCGGGGATGTTCCTCCACTCTTTGGCTGCGGCAGAGGCCGCTTGAATGGCCTCTTCATAGAGGGAAGCGTCGCAAATGCCTGTACTGCCAATGGTGGCACCATCCACAGGGCTAATGCTGTTGATGTCGTTTCCAACGTTGTGGTTGGAATTTCCGATTTGGGTGCCGGGGTTGTGGTCGGTAAGTCCGAGCTGCGCGAGGTGGGCCTTCATATTCATGTTCTGGTCTTCTAGCGCGCGAAGGTACCGCCCATGACGGGTTGTCTGGGTTTTTGGTTTAAAGTATTGAAAATCAGTTGTTTGTGTTTTTGGCCTAACGGGGGTGAATTGATGGTTACACCTGCCAATGGCGTTTCAGTCCCTGAGAGGGGCTTAAAACACCTTACACAATGTTCCACGTGGAACATTCATCGGCCGAGATAGACCATAAGCACAGAAAGGTCCGATGCAGATACCCCGCTGATCTTGCCGGCTTCACCAAGTGTGGCGGGTTTGGTGTTCTGAAGTTTCTGTCGTGCTTCCATGCTGAGCGATGTGAGTCGGCTGTATTCGAGATCCTCCGGAAGGGCAAGATCAAAGAGGGTTTTCATTCGATCGGCTTGCGCTTGCTCTTTCTCGATATAGCCCTTGTATTTAATGCTGGTCTCTATAAAGTCTGCCCAGGTCTCGGGTATGGATTGGAACTGTGCCTTGAGTTCTTCGGATGTTGGAATCAGTTGTGACAGCTTGATGTGTGGTCGTGAAATCAACTGGCTCCATCTTGTTTTCTGGCGAATGGCAGCACTTCCCTTTTGTTCAAGCAAAGGGTTTATGGACGCTGGTTCTGCGTTGTTGCTGTTGATCCAGTGTTCGAGTTGTTGGAGCGTCTGCTGTTTTGTGCTGTACTTCTTCCAGGATTCATCATTGATGAGGCCCAGTTGCCTCGCTTGAGGACTGAGGCGTTGGTCAGCATTGTCTTGACGCAGAAGTATTCGGTATTCGGCCCGGCTTGTAAACATGCGGTATGGTTCGTCGGTGCCTTTGGTCACCAGGTCGTCTATGAGTACTCCGATGTAGGCTTCATCTCTTCCAAGTGTGAATGCATCTTGTTGTGTCCGCTTCTGGTGACAATTGATACCGGCCATGAGTCCTTGACATGCTGCTTCCTCGTATCCGGTCGTTCCGTTGATTTGTCCCGCGAAATAGAGGTTGTCAAGGTTTTTTGTCTCAAGTGTGTGGTGCAATTGTGTCGGTGGGAAGTAATCGTACTCGACAGCATATCCTGGTCGAAACATGCGCACATTTTCGAGCCCCGGTATGAGGCGCATTGCTTCGAGTTGAACTTCTTTCGGAAGGGACGTAGAGAACCCATTGACATAGGTCTCGATCGTGTGTCGGCCTTCTGGTTCAATGAATATTTGGTGTCTGTCTTTGTCTGCAAATCGGTGGATCTTGTCCTCTATGCTCGGGCAGTATCGAGGGCCTTTGCTTTGTATCGCTCCGTTGAACATGGGGCTTTCGTGCAAGGAATCAGCGAGTTTCTCGTGTACCAGTGGATTGGTGTAGGTAATGTGACAGGGCAGTTGGTTAACGATGGGGCTTGCACTGTAATAGCTGAAGCCTTCTGTTGTGTTTTCGCCAGGCTGTTCTTCGGTCTTAGAGTAGTCAATGCTGCGCCCGTCAACCCTTGGGGGGGTTCCTGTTTTCATACGGCCAGTAAGAAAACCGTGTTGTGCGAGCTGCCCGGTAATGCCTTCAGCTGCCCGTTCTCCGGATCGGCCTCCAGCGAATTGTTGAAGGCCCAGGTGGATCTTGCCTTGGAGAAAGGTTCCAGATGTGAGGATGGTAGAGTGGCTGTAGATTTTAATCCCCAGCTGCGTCGCAACACCTTTGACTTGGCCGTTTTCAATAATGAGGGATTGAACCATATCCTGCCAGAGGTGGACATTGGGGTTGGATTCAAGTGTGGAGCGCCATTGTTGGGCAAACAGGTGCCTGTCATTCTGGGTCCGTGGCGACCACATGGCTGGTCCTTTTGAGCGGTTGAGCATTCGGAATTGAATGGCGCTAGAATCAGAAATTCGGCCGCTCATGCCTCCGAGTGCGTCTATTTCGCGAAGGATTTGGCCTTTGGCAACACCGCCCATCGCTGGGTTGCAGCTCATGGCGCCTACGGTGGCAAGGTTCATCGTGACAAGGAGTACTTTGTCTCCTAGGGTTGCAGCTGCGTGGGCCGCTTCATTGCCGGCGTGTCCTGCGCCTACAACGATGACATCATAATGGTCGAGCATGGTAGATGTTCCACGTGGAACGTTTGGGTGCTTAAAATGTCCTCCTGTTGAGCCAGAGGTCTTCTTGGGTTCGCATCACAGACTGCTCCTCGGTGGTATGGTCGTTGTAGCCTACGAGATGTAATACGCCATGGGCCATGACCCGGTGAATTTCGTCCAAGGGGTTGGTTGCGAGTTGTTTAGCGTTGTCGCGTGTGCGGTCAATCGAAATCAAAATATCTCCAGCAATGCCAAGGGCAGATGGGGCAGGAAACGTCAGAATGTCTGTGAGGTAATCGTGTTGAAGAAACTGGCGATTGGCCTCCAGCATATAGGGATCATCACAAAAGAGAAAATTGAGCGAGCCGAGTGCCTTGCCTTCATCAGCGGCACATTGTTGCAGCCAGGACCGCACGGCATGGCGGTGGCGCAAGCGAAAAGTGGGGTGCTGAAATTGAAATGAGATGGACGCTGTGGCCATCAGTTGGCGCTCTCCACTTGAGGTATGGCGCTTTCGAAGCGCATGATGGCGACCCGGCCTAAGTCCTCGAATTCGCAGGAGTCTGCGAGTTGGCGCATGAGAAATACACCTCGACCGTTGGGCTTTTCGAGGTTTTCTGGCGCTGTGGGGTCAGGGATGTTGTCAAAGTCGAAACCAGGGCCCTGATCTGAAATCTTGAACTGGAGTATCGGCCCCTCGACAGACACTTCAACTTGGACCATCTTGTTGATATCCAGCTTGTTGCCATGTACGATGGCGTTGTTCACTGCCTCGGTCATGGCGATGAGAATCTCACCATAATGTGTCTCATCGACGCCCAGTTCTTCACTGAGCGTGTTGATCAGACCTTCAACTTCGGTGATGCCTTCCATGCGGGAGGCGATTTGCAGGTGTCGCAGTACGGACATGATGTGGATTCACTCCCTTTCCGGGGAGTCCAAAGTATTGAAATAATCGTTGACCTTTTGCTTGTAATAGGGGGTAAGGTCAGCTGGAACGGTTCTCAGAAGTTCGATCTCTTGAGCTTTTCGGCGCTCGTATTCCTCGAGGCTAGGGGGCGCATCCCTTGGATTGTCTCGGGCTGTCTTGGATTCACGCTCCTCCTTTTCTCCACGAATACGTTCTGCATTCTCGGCCTGTAAAAGTCTTGTGAGAATGTCTTGCTGACGGTCTAGGGTGAGCTGATCCAACGCACCATTGACAATGTCTTTCTCGATCTCCTCCATCTCCTTTGCGATCTGCTCGAGGCCGTTTCCTTGTCCTGAACCGTCCTCATTGAGCTGGTCTCCAAGTTCTTGGGTCATCTTTCGGATGGCAGCTTGTTGGGCAGCCATTTGTGCAAGGCCTTTGCTGAGCTTTCGTTTGCCGTCTTTGCCTTCCCCTTGGTTGGACCCCTTCATCTTTTTCTTCATCTGCTCCAATTGCTTGGTCAGTGACTGCTGCATGCCCTTGAGTTGTTTGGCACTGGGGGAGGGTTTAGAACCACTGCCACCGGGCTTTTCGCAATTGCCCGTGCCCGGTTTGTTGCAGCTCGATTGGTTCTGCATTTGCTGTAAAACCTCGTCAAGCAGGAGAGCGAGGTTGTTGAACGACGTCATCACGTACTGCTGGTTGGTGGTGATGACGGGGGTCTCCCTGTCTGTGAATCCGTCGAGGGCTTGGCCCATGTGAAGGTTGACCAGGTTGATTTCGCGGTTGACAATGGACTGCAGCTGCGTAACGCGCTTGCTCAAAGCAAAGAGGCTGTCTTTGACCATTTCTGCATCGTCTTTGAGCTTGCGCTGAACCTGTCCATGGCGGACGTAGCGCGGATCGTCTTTTTGGGTGGTTCCGACCAATGCCATAAGGTCTTCCTCGTCAAAAGAGAGCGTGATGATGTTTTCCAAGAGCGCCCTCAAGGCTTCCATGTCTTCTTCCATGGATTCCTGCTCGCCTTGTTCCATGGAGCTCTGCATCTGCTGCGCCATCTGTTCCATCTTTCCGGCCGCGCTCTTTTGCTTTTCGGACGCCTTCTTTTCCTTGCCGCTATCGAGCTGCTCGCTCGCCTCGTTCATCTCCTGCTCAATCTCTTCTTGAAGGTCTTCCATGGTGGGAACCTTGTTGGGGTTCTCGAGCTCCTTATTGAGTTTCTCAGCATCGTCTAGCGCCTCCTTCACTTTGTCAAACTCCTTGTTGAGTGAATCTTGCTTTGCTGCCAGTTCCTCCTCGGGTGTTTCCCCTTCTTCGGTCTCTTCTGCCAGCGCCTCCTGCTCCTCTGCCAGCTTTTCAAGGTCTGAGATGGCCTCTTCCATCTTCTGCTCCCACTGAAGCTGTTTGAACTGCTCTAAAGCGCGGTCGAGCTCCTGCTCCAAAGACTCTTGGTCGAGGTCCATTTGGTCCAGCTGTTCCTCGATTTGCTCTTTGTCTCCTTCTTCGAGTTGTTCCATGAGTTCACGGAGCTCGTCAAACATTTGCTGAAGCTCGTCGGTCATGACCTCGTCCATGAGTTTTTGAAGCTCGTCCTGCTTCTTCTGGATCTCCTCATTGGGCGGGGTGAACTCCGACTGTTGGTCGTTCTTCTCCCGGTTTTTCTCTTGCATCTCCTCGACTTGCTCCTTCAGCGCTTCCTGCTGCTTGAGCAATTCTTCGAGGGCCGCTTTTTCTTCCCAACCGAGCTCGTCTTCCTCCATGAGCTCCCGGCGCAACTCGCGCATTTGCTCGCGAAGCCGCTTGGCTTCTTCGAGGTTTTCTTCGAGAGCGGCGGTCAGTTCAGCATCGGCGCTGTCCAGGCGTTGGGCCAATTCTTCCTCGGTGGGTGCCGCATAGCGGAACGTCCGAGAGCGCGTGACTTTGGCGCCATTGACCCCGTCGTTGTCGCGGATTTCAAACCAATATTCTACTTCATCCCCAAGGCCAACACCGATGTCTGCCAAGTCCCAGAAATGCAAAAAGCTGTCCTCACGGCCCCTCGGCGCATCGAGGGTGGCCAAATCTTGTTGTCCTCCTTTGGGGCGCCACACAAAACGAAGGCTGCTAAAACCGTAGTCGTCTTGGACTATTCCGTTGAATGTTAGCCGTGTAAGTGATGTGCTGTCCGATATTTCAGCGACCCGAATCGTGGGGGGGCGGTCAGCGATGCTGCGCAGTCGGTAACGAACCGAGTCCAAAACACCCACTGTTTCCGACTGGGGATAGAGCACATAAGCGAGGTCCTTTTCGGCGGTTTTAGAGAAGCTAAAACGGTTGCTGACGTCGGGGTTCAGGCGCGCCATGTCCTCGCCCCAGCGAAGCCCCAAAGCCGTCGTGTTGCGTGTGCCCAACTGAAAGGAAAGGACCGTCCCTTCGGGAACGTCGAGGTCGCCTTCATTGCGCTGCTGATAGGGGGGAAGTCCTGTGTGAAGCGGAGGTTGAATTTCGATGCGAAGGTCTTGGAGTTCTGGCCTTGGGAGGACCAATAAGCGAAGGTCCAGGGCGGGGGTTCCCGGCGCAGAAACCTCGAGGTCCATCGATTCGCGCACGTTGCGAAAGACATGGTTCCATTCTCCAGTCGGGGTGCGGTTCATCCGGAAACGGCCTTCGCCCGCTTGTACTTCTACCTTGGTTGGCACCACCGTGCCTTCCGTGCGAATGGTCAGCGTGAAGTCAGACTGGGCGATGGCTTCGAGTTCTTGGTCACACATCAACCGGAAGTCTGGTGGAATCACCAACTCGGTCCGGTGTCTGATCAGCCGCTCTGTTGGGGCGTCTACCGCCTCCGGCACCAAGATGTACAAGGCTGCGAAGACCAACATGGGCGGCAGAACGTACTTGAGGTAGCGGCGGTTTTCTCCAAAATCAACAGCAGCACTGAAGCGGTATGGGCGCAGTTGCTCGCTGCGCTGGTGAATGGAGGCCAGCAAAAGGTCCTGCCCTCGGTCGGAGGGCGTTGCATCGGCGCGTTCCTGAAGCTGTAGGGTGTTCAGCAAGCGGTCCTCGATCTCTGGGAAGTGCTGCCCTACGATGCGCGCGGCTTGGGCGTGATTCAACCCTCCCCGGAGCCGAAACAGGCGCAGTGCGGGCCATGCCAGGTAGCGGACAGCGACCACTGCGATGGTGGTCACGAAGCCATAAAACAAGACCGTCCGGGCATCCGTACCGAATTGACCAAACGCCTCAAGGGCCAGCACAGTGAGCCAAGCCAATGGAAAAGCAGCCAGCAGCAGCAAAAGCCCGCGCAGCATTTCGTTCCGGTGGTACTTGCGGATAAAGGCGTCCAGGTTCTGGCGCAAATCCTGATGTGGAGCTTTTGTCATGGAGAAATTCCTCAACGGGAAACCGACCACTGAAGTTACGCCGGGAATGCCCCATTAAATTCATGAACTGTTAAACCCTCCAAACGTTGGGCTTCCTACTTTCGCGCTCCAATTCTAACGGACTGAATATGCGTTCCGTATCCCTTTCTCCCTGTTTACGCGCTGCGCTTCTCGCGCTGTGCTTGGCTTCTTTTGCCCCCTGTTTTGCCCAAGGCGTCTTCCTCAACGAGGTGGACAGCGACTCCAACACTGTTCCCGACAGCACGGAGTTTGTGGAGCTTTACGGTGCGCCAAATGCACCGCTTGACGGTCACATTGTGGTGTTTTACAAAGGGGGAGGCAGTCCGCTGACGAGCAACGTCTACGCCGCTTTTGACCTCGACGGCATGTCGACAGACTCGGCGGGGTTCTTCTTGTTGGCCAATCCTGCAGTGGAAGGAGCCGATCTGGTTTTTGAGCCCGGTTTGCTGCGAGATGGCGGCGATGCTGTCGCTTTGTTTGAGGGAGACAGCGCTGATTTCCCCTTTGCCACACCGCTGACTTCGGCCGGTTTGCTCGATGCCATCGTGTACGGAACTGCCGACCAGACCAACCCTTTCCTGATCGACTCACTGACCCCTGGCCAACCTCAGTTGGATGAGTGGCTGTACGGATCGCAAAATGGGGGTTCCCTGGCTTGGGCGCGCTTGCCCGATGGCGGCCCCGCATTTTCCTCGGACCAGATGGTCCTCCAACAGCCCACGCCGGGCTACACCAACCTGTTGGATTGTGACGGCGGATTGATCAGCGCCCAAGGGGGCGAAAATGGAACCGCCCAGATCTGCGTGGACCTTGCAGGCGGCTTTCTTCCATTCACTGCAGAGAGCAACGCATTTGAGAGCCAATACGGCCTGGTGATTACCGATCTTCAAGGCGAAGTCCTCGATGTCGTCCCCGGTGGAGAAGGCAACCTGGGGTACAATTTCTCTGGCAGCCCCGCGGGACCCTGTCTGGTTTGGGGCATGAGTTATGATGGTGAACTGGACCCGTCCAGCATTGAGGTGGGCGCCCCTTATGACAGCATTGCTGCTTCCGGATGTGTGGCCTTCAGTGCTCAGCCGGTTGAAGTGGACCGCATTTTTTGCCTCCCACCAAGTTGCGATGGGGGCGCTATTTCCACTGCAGGAGGAGCCGACCAGGCCATCGGTTGCCTCGGCTTTGCCAACACCATGGTGCCTTTCGGCTACGTTTCTGAAAGCCCAGAGGCACCGTACTTGTTTGTCATCGCCTCGGCCGCAGGTGACATCGTGGACAGCACCACCACCCCTGCCTACGATTTTGAAACGCTGGGCGTTGGGGAGTACGAAGTCTATGGGTTCAGCTACCTCGGCACCATCGATACGGCGTCTTTTGTAGTGGGTCTGCCCGTGACTGCATTGGCGGCTGATTCGTGTAGTGCGTTGTCTTACAACCATTTAGATGTGTCAATTCAGGCGTGTGATCCCACAGGACTGTGCACCGACCTGTTTTTCTCAGAATACGTGGACGGCAGCACATTTAGCAAAGGGTTGGAGCTCTACAATCCCAGCGCGACCGCTTCGGCAGACCTTTCAGAGTACAGCGTCAAAACGTTCAACAACGGCAGTTCAGTCGCCAACCACGAAGTCACCTTGGACGGCACCCTCGGCCCCGGTGAGGTCTACACCATCGTCAACCCGTCAGCGGTTCCAGAGCTCGTTGCCTTGGCGGACCTGCTCAACGACGTAACGCTTTTCAATGGCAACGATGCGACCACCTTGGAGCGCAACGGCGCAGTGGTGGACGTTCTCGGAGAGGTGGGCGTGAATCCCGGTGAGGGATGGCCGGTCAACGACATCACCATGCTTCACAACACCCTTGTGCGCACTCCGGAGGTCACTTCAGGAAGCCCGGATTGGGATGTGGTGGATGACCAATGGTTTGACTATCCCGAAAACACCTTCGAATTTTTCGGCGAACACAACGCCTTGCCCTGTGGGCTGGATACCACCGCGGTGCCCATCATCGGGTTTTCGGTGTCGGAGCTGCTCGCTTTTGAGGGCGACATCATTGGCGTGGAGCTCCCCATCGCCCTGCCCCTCCATGAGGTTCAGGTTCAGGTAGACGTTTTGGAAGGCAGCACCGCCACCCCGATCGCCGATTTCGGCACCTTGTTTCCATTGGCTTTGACCTTCCCCCAAGGCTTGCTTTCTCCTCAGATGTTCACCATTGGCATTGTCGATGACTTTGAACCAGAAGGGGTCGAGACATTCACCCTGTCCATCACCATCCTTTCGGGTGAAGCAGAATTGGCCCAAGAAAACCTCACCGTCACCATCGCTCCCAACGACCTCGGTTTCCCGCATTACCCCATTGCGGACGTTCGCGGCATCGACGGAAACGGCGTTTTGGACAGCCTGCTGGTTCCCTGCGAATTGCGCGGAGTTGTGCACGGTTTTAACACCTATCCCAGTGGATTGCGGTTCACCATCATTGACCCTACGGCGGGCATTGAAGTTTACAGCCCGGTAGACAATTTCAACTACCTGGTCGAAGAGGGCGACAGCGTGCGCATCCGCGGCTCTGTTCAGCAATTCCAAGGGTTGGCACAGATTCTGGTCGATACTTTGATCTTGGCCACGCAAGGCGAGCCACTGCAGGAGCCCGAGCTCGTCAATGCCTTGAGCGAAGACACAGAAAGCGCCCTGGTGCGTCTGAAGTGCGTAGAGCTTGTGAATCCTGCTGCTTGGACGAATCAAGCGCCACAATTCGAGGTGTATGTCTCGACGGGAGCAGCCTTGTATCTGATGGTGGTGGATGCCGATACCGACCTGTTTGGTACCGATGCGCCCGAGGGAATATTCGGGGTGACGGGCATCGGCGGACAGCGGGATTTAGAGTCCCCGTTCTTGAATGGGTACACCATCCTTCCGCGCAGTGCTGCTGACCTTTCGGAACCCGTACAGGCAGACTTTTTTGTGGAGGACTTCTGGAACACAGAAGACGGCCCGGTGCCTTTTGAGAACCTGTCTACTGGAGCTGGCGGTTACTTCTGGTCTTTTGGAGACGGCACACCGCCCGACACCACGACTTCACCGCTTCACGATTACCTCACAGAGAACACCTTTACCGTCGTGTTGACCGCGCAAAGCGAGGACGGCGTCTGCTCGGACCAGGTGAGCCAGGAGGTGACGGTCGTCTTTCCCGACACCAGCACCATCGGCATCGTTGAACCCGAATTTGATGTCCCCTTCCGGTTTGGACCAAACCCCTTTGGAGTTTCGGAGGACTTTGGCCTGACCACAGAGGTCGCCCTTGCGCAATGGGAGCTGCTCGATGGTACCGGTCGCCGTGTCATGCAAGGTGGAGCCTTGGCGCCGATGGACCGTCTCATGCTTCCCGCTGGGTCGCTGCAAACGGGGTGGTACGCGTTGCAATTGACCGGCGCAGATCAAAGCCGCTGGAGCCTTTCGCTCGTGCGCAGATGACACACCATCGATGAAGCCCCTTCACGCCCAAATCACCCTCCACGCCACGGTTGTGGTGTTTGGTTTTACGGGCGTCTTGGGCAAGCTGATTTCGCTTTCGGCGGTGCCGCTTGTGTTTTGGCGCACCTTGATTGGCGCTGGAGGGCTGTATGTGTGGATGTGGGTGCGACGTTCAGCGGCACCCACCATGTCCACCAAGGTCAGGTTGGGGATTGTGGGCACAGGCCTGCTGGTGGCCGTTCATTGGGTGACTTTTTTTGCGGCCATCAAGGCTTCGACCGTATCGCTGGCATTGGCGGTAATGGCTACAGTCCCGGTTTTTGTAGCCTTGATCGAACCGGTGCTGAGACGGCGTCGGGTTGACCCTTTGGAGCTCCTCTTAGGCTTGATTGCCGTCTTGGGTTTGTGGTGGATGTACAGGGTTGACGTGAGCTATGGACACGGCATGTTGCTGGCGCTGGTGAGCGCTTTTTGTGCGGCCTTGTTTGGCACGCTCAACAGCATTTGGGGAGGCTATGCTCCGTCCTTGACCGTGTCCCGTTTGGAACTGGCATCGGCCTGTTTGGGCCTCGCTGTTTGGATGTCAGTGATGGGCGGCTGGCAACAAGCCTTGCCTTCCTCGACAGACTGGATGTGGCTGCTCTTGCTCGGCATTGTAGCCACGTCTGTGGCGTTCGCCTTGACCGTCGAGGTCATGAAGGTGATGAGTCCATTTACGGTGGCAATGGCCATCAATTTGGAGCCGGTGTACGCCATCATTTTGGCCCTGCTCATTTTTGGTGAGGAAGAGGTAATGCCCCCAGGCTTTTATGGAGGGGCCTCTGTTTTGTTGGCGACGGTGTTTGTGGACGCCATGCTCAAGCGAAAGAAGGCGCCGCGCACAGACGCTTGATCAACACATCAATTTCAGGGTAATCGCATCTCCCATGGGCCAGCGGGGCTCAGGGATGCGCAACCGCCCTTGGTGCCATTCACAATCGCCGTCTGCGATCAACGCTTCCAGGCCTTCTTGCGTCAAAAGGTCTTGTCCGGTTTCCTCGAGCAAAGCAGACGGGTTCACCCCTTCGGTGCGCCGCAGTCCGGTGATGAGGGCCTCGTTGAATCGGTCGGCATTGCTGAGCAACTCGAAGGATTGCTGGTCGCCGAAATTTCCCTGCTCAGAAGCGCGCAAAAAAGCAGCATTTGACCGGGCATTCCACCAACGCTTGGGTGTATTGAAGCTGTGGGCTCCTGGTCCGACCCCGAGGTAAGGGGTGCCATCCCAGTAGGCTGAGTTGTGTCTGCTCCGGCCGCCAGCCCGGGCGAAATTTGACACCTCGTAGTGCTCAAATCCTGCCGCTTCTGTGGCCGTGCAGAGTTCCTGATACTCCTGAACGACCTGTTCATCTGGAGGGGCCGTCAACTGCCCTTTATCCAATTGATGGCCATACAAAGTGCGCGGCTCGGCCGTCAAGATGTAGCAACTCAGGTGATCGGCGGGCAGGGCCAAGGCACGTTGCAAATCGCTGTGCCAGCGGTTTTCAGGCCCAACAGGAAGGCCGTACATCAGGTCCAATGAGATGTGTTCGAACCCCAATTCAGCAGCGCGGTGTATCGAAGATTCGGCGGTTTCAGCACTGTGGATGCGGCGCATCCACTCCAAAACAACGGGGTCAAAACTCTGAATGCCCACGCTCAATCGGGTCACGCCAATGTCCTTGAGCGACTTCAAGCCTGCCGCATCCAGGTCTTCTGGATTGGCTTCTACAGTCCACTCTTCCAGCGCCCAATCGGCGCTTTGAAATGCCGTCTCAGCAATGCGACCAATGGCCTCTGCGCCTAAAATGCTCGGGGTTCCACCGCCAAAGTACAGCGTCCGAAAAGTGTGCCCAGACCACGCGGGCATGGAGGCTTTGATTTCCGCCACGATGGCATCGACCATGCGGTTTCGGCCGTCCAACCGTGTGGTAAAATGGAAGTCACAATACGAGCAGGCTTGCGCGCAAAATGGGACGTGCACATACAATCCTGCCATGAAGCGCAATTTCGGTGCTGAACGGGGGTAAATTGCCCACATGGCCCGATATCGCAATGCCCAGGGGCAAGAAATGCCCGAAAACCCCGGTGAGTCTCGCTTGTACGAAGATGACCGCGGCCGTTGGTGGGTGCGCATCGGTCACCGCAACCACCGCATTTCAGTCCAGCCTATGGAGGGTGGCAAGTGGGACATCCGCTTGGATGGCGTGGCGGACGAATGGTCCGTTCATGGCCTGCGCGAAACGCTCATGGAGCGCATGGGAATCGAAGAAGGGGTCGATTCGGCATCCAAAGACCTGCGGGCTCCCATGCCCGGAAAGGTGCTGGAAGTCCTTGTCGAAGAAGGCCAATCCGTCCAAGAAGGGGACGCAATGCTGGTGCTGGAGGCCATGAAAATGGAGAACGTTCTGCGCGCAGGAGCGTCAGGCGTGGTAGCGGCCATCGGCGTCGAAGCAGGCAAAGCCGTTGAGAAAGAGGCGGTTTTGATCAGTATGGAAGACTGACAAATCGGAGCAACTTCCCTTAGTCACCTTTCGTTGTGGATAATACATGGCGGGGCTTCAGGCTGGCCCGTTGGCGCCACTACCTTCGATAATCCACACCCATGCGCGCACACAGAATCGGGATTCCCCTGCTCCTCATGTCGTTGTTGACGTCTTCGGTACAGCTCTGTGCCCAGTCTTGCAGCAACCCCTTGACGGTTTGTCCAGAAGAGCCACAGTCGGTATTCATTACCGAGCCGGCTTTTTTGAATTTCGACTGCATTGATGCGACACACGTCGCCGTGCTTCGTTTTCGATCCAACCACAACTTTGAGAACCCCGGAAACGCCCGCATCCGCATCTCACAGGTGTCGTGCGAAGGGGCCAGCGGACCAGACACGTTGTCGGCTGTGGTGGTTTCTGCTTCAGGAGACCCCTGTGATCCTGCCGGCCTCACAGCCATGGGACCTTGCATTTCAGGAGTAGATGACCTCGTTTGGGAGTCTTCGACCCTCACCCACAACAGCGAGTATTTCCTCCTCATTGGCACCGAACACGACCCCTCCGATACGGTGTGCACCATGTTTGTCGAGCTCGAAGGCGATGGTGTGACCATGGACGCTTGCTGCAACCACACTTTGATTTCAGGAGAGTCTGCGCAGCTGGAGGTGATTGGAGGCGACCCTGTTTACGGGTACACCTGGACGCCTGAGTTCTATTTGTCTGACCCCAGCATGGGCACAACCACAGTGACACCAGCAGAAACGATCAGCTACCAAGTAGACGGTGTGATCGGCGATTGCCAGGTCAGCAGTTCCGTCACGGTGACCGTGGGCTCTCCCATCGGAGTCCCCAACAGCTTTACACCAAACGGCGACGGCATCAATGATTTCTGGGGCATTGACGGCATTGGGGCCTTTCCTGGAACGAAGGTGGAAGTGTTCAACCGGTGGGGCCAATTGGTGCACCGTTCGTTGGGTTACAGTCAACCTTGGGACGGCAATGGCCGCTCAGGAAAACCCTTGAATCCCGGCACATACTACTACGTCATTGAGCTCAATGACGCGTCCCTTCCAATCCCACCTGAAACGGGCCATGTAGCCATCATTCGATGAAGCAGAGAAGCCTACCTATTTCCATTGGGGTCTTGTTGTTGTCTGTATGGACAACCCTGCAGGTTCAAGCGCAGCAGCTGCCCTTGCGCACCAATTGGCAATTCAATTATTTCCAAGAGAACCCGGCTTTTGCAGGGTTTACTGACTGCCTTGAATTAAAGGCGGGTTTCCGCCAACAATGGGCCGGATTTGACGGCGCTCCCCAGACGGCGTTTGCCAACCTTCAAGGAGAACTTGGACGTTCTGCCGGAGGTGGAATTCACGGTTTTGGTGGCAGGGTCACAGACGATTCAGCGGGACCATATGGGTTTACCCAATTGGACTTGGCTTACGCTTATCACATGAAAATGGCCCAAGGGTGGCGCTTGGCAGCAGGCGCGGCAGTTGGGTTTATGCAGTATCGGTTGTCCCTGGGCGAGATCGTCCTGCCGGACTTCCAGGCGGGCAATGATCCCGCCATAACATCCAATGCCAACCAGTTGCTGGCTCCCACAGTGGACTTTGGCATTTGGGCTTACAACAAGTACACTTTTTGGGGCCTCTCCATTCAGAACCTTGTGGAGCCATCCGTGGACCAGTGGGGGTTGGACACCCGTTTTCGTCGCCACGTCAGCCTAACCGGGGGGTCCATGATCCGTTTGGATGGACCTTGGAGCTTTCACCCCGCGGGGTCCATTCGCTTTGCAGCAGGCGCTCCCGTGGCAGTGGATGTGCAGGCGATGTTCGATTATGACGAATCTGTTCGGTTCGGATTGGGCTATCGGAACGAAACTGCGCTGGCAGCCATCATGACGTTGAACCTGATGGAAAACCTGACCATTGGCTATGCTTACGACTGGAATGTTGGCCCCTTGAGCCAAGCGTCGGCCAACACACACGAAATCACCATCGGCGTTTTGGCTTGCCCCATTAAATCTGGACATGTCCCATGTGCCGCATTCCAATAAGCACACCGCAACCCCATCCGTCTTTGGACGTATAGAGAACATACCGCGCAGATGAAAAAACACCCCCGTGCATACCGACCCCGCATGATCCCGACCAAGGGGAGAGACGCGGTCGGTGCCAAGTGGTGTCTGTCGCTCTTGCTGGCCTTGCCGTTGCTCTTCAATGCGCAATCGGATTGCCCAGATGCTGTGGATGTTCTCCAGCCCATTACATGCAGCGGTGCCGATGACGGCGTGCTTTCGGTGGCCATTCCGGATGGCGTCGCGTCCAATGAAGTCTATTGGCTCCAAAACAACGACACCCTCTTTGGGGCCACACAGTCCAACTTGGGTCCAGGCAGTTATCTCGTCTTTATTCCGGGCTGTCCTCCACTGGGTGCGACCCTCAATGAGCCGTTCACCTTTTTCATCAGCGCAGCCATTACCCGGCTTCCCACCTGCGACGACCCTTGTTCGGGAGAAATCACCGTGACCCCCAATTTTGGTCAAGGAGAGGTCACATACTCTTGGTCACAGGACGCCGCAGAAACCGGTCCGGTCGGCCAAAACGTATGCGAGCAGGTGGTTTTGGTCTCGGCGGTAGACGAGAAAGGATGCTCCGATCAAGACATCATTGTGGTGGAGATTCCCGAGGTAGAGCTCCTCACTTTTGGCACAGACCCCAGTTGTTTCGGTTTCTCTGATGGCGCTGTCGCTGCCGTTGCTACGGGAGGCTTGGGTGGTGGTTTTGATTTTGAATGGGACGACGCCCAAGGGGCTGAGGTCGGCGATGAGGCCGAAATCACGGGCTTGCCGGCGGGTGGCTATCTGGTCACCGCCTCCGATACAGGTGGTTGTTCCCAAACCGAAACGGTTTTTCTTGAAGCGCCGCCGCCTGTAGATGTCGACATGTCGGCCACCGGGGTCAGTTGCTTTGGGGATGCTGATGGCGCCGCATCGGCATATTTTGAAAACGCTGTGTCCTATGCGTGGCTGGGTCCCGAAGGGTTTGCAGCATCAGGCCCAGACGTCGATTCGCTCTCCTCTTTGATTCCCGGTCTGTACGAAGTGCAGGTCACGGCATCGGACGGGTGCGTGGGCGCAGGCAGCGTTGAAGTCATTTCCCCGGAACCCCTTTTCGCCGAGCCTTTCTTGTCTTCTCCGAGTTGTCCAGGACTTTCAGATGGCGTCGTGGGCGCCGTTGTGGAAGGTGGAACCCCCGAATACAGCGTGGAGTGGACCCTGGCTGACGGGTCGGTTTCCGAAGGAACGTTCCTCAATGACATCCCCGCGGGCACTTACGACTACAACCTCGAAGATGCCAACGGGTGCTTGGCATCGGGCACAGCAACGCTAGAAGACCCCGAAGCATTGATGGCGTCGGTCTCAGCCGAAATGCCGTTGTGTGCACAAGGGCCGCTCAGTGAAACGGGCAGCGCAGAAGCCACAGTTACCGGCGGATTGTCCCCGTACAATGCGGTGTGGGTCGATGCGGCCACAGCCCAAGTGGTGGCCACGGGGCTGTCGGCAGAAAACCTAACCTCGGGGGCGTATGGGCTGGGCATCATGGACTTGCTCGGCTGCATTTTGGACACGATCATCGTTTTAGAAGCCCCGGACTCCTTGCTGTTGGAAACAGTGGTCACACCGCCGCTGTGCTCGGGAGACAGCAACGGAAGCGCCACCGCTTCTGCTTCCGGGGGCACACCTGGTTATTCGTTTGTTTGGACGGGGGGCACAGCTCCGAGCTTGGGCCCAGAGATCACCGGCATGGGCGAAGGCCAGTATGCCATTGAGGTGACCGATGACAACGGCTGCCAAGCAACGTCAGAGGTTTTGGTCGAAGAGCCAGAGGCATTGTCCCTGACACTGTCGGCAGATCCCGTGGGCTGCGCGGGCAGTGATGGGGCCGCGACAGGGTCGGTATTGGGCGGGTCTTCTCCCTACGAATGGAGTTGGACCGATGGCGATGAGGTCCTTGTTTCAGAGGCCGACTCGGCCTCTGGCTTGGTTCCGGGCCTCTACATGGCGGCGGTATCTGACAGTGCGGGTTGTTTGGTGTCTGGTTCAGTGACTGTGGGCACGCTCCCACCATTGGAAATTGACTTTTCCTTGGGTGCTGTGGATTGCAGCACGGGCGAGGCGCCCATCACAGCGTCAGCTTCTGGTGGCGAGGCGCCCATCGCATTGGTCTTGCTGGGTGACGGCGCAGCCCTTGAGTTTTCGGAAGGGACCCTGCTCACCCCAGGCGCTTACGACTTGACAGCCACCGATGAACGGGGGTGCACGACAGACACCTCTTGGGTATTGCACCCTCCGGTTGTGGTGACCACAGATGTCGTTCCATTTGGTTGCGAAGGGGGAGGGGTGATCACATTGGAATTTGCCGGTGGAAATCCCACAGGTCAAATCACTTTTGATGCGGGCACTTTGGGCGCCCCAACTTCATTGACAGCCAATGGTGCTGTTTGGGAAGCGGTGCCAGAAGGCCAATACACGGTTGCGGTTGGAGATGGCACTTGCAGTGTGGCCGAGGAGGTCGAAATGACCGGTGTAAGCCTGTTTGATTGGAGTGTAGAGGTCACAGCGTTTGCTTGCGAAGAAGCCCCAGGAGGTGTGGAAGTGAGCATTGTAGGCGGCGCTTCCCCCGTGGATATTGCTGGATCTTCTTTGGATGGTTTGACCACATGGTCTTCTCTGGATACCCTGGGTTTGTCCGATGGAACCTACTCGGTGTCTGTCACAGACGGCGCAGGATGTGCTCGGGACACCGTGGTTGAGGTGGAACTGCTTCCCGCTTTGACGCTGATGGCAGAGGCCAATGATGTCCAATGTTCGGGCGGTCAAGACGGAAGCATTGCAATTGAAGCGGACGGTGGCGCAGCGCCCCTCACCTTGGGCGCAGTTGGCGAATCGGGCCCGTTGGGGCTGCCGCTCGTAAACCTGCCTCCTGGAATCTATACCGCAGGGGTGATTGACGTCCGAGGATGCACGGCAGACACCATTGTCGAAATCCTCGCGCCAGCGCCCTTGGAGGTTGTCACGGAAGTGCTGCCCGAGTCGTGCACAGGGACGATGGATGGATCTGTTCAAGCCTTGGTTTCCGGAGGGACGGCACCGACAACAGTGCAGTGGGATGGAGGTCCAGAGGCCGACACTTGGTCGGGTCTTGGGGCCGGCGTGTACACCTGGACAGCCGTTGATTTCTACGGATGCGATACCACCGGAACGCTGGAGGTCGTGACCGAAGGCAGCCTTACCGCAGTGGCCGAGGTTTTGCCGGTTTCATGTGATGAAGGCACGGTGTCTGGCGGGGTGTCCATTGCTGTGAGCGGAAACGTGGACCTGTTGGAGGTTTTGCTTGGAGGACTTCCAGCCGATGAATTCACAGACAACACCACATCAGGCGTCTGGATTTGGTCGAACCTGGCTGCTGGCAGCTATGGTTGGAGCGCATCCTTGGGTGAAGGGTGTTCGTCACAGGGTCAAGTGGATGTCCAGCTTCCACCGCCATTGGTGTTTCAAGGAAACGTCCTTCAACCTTCTTGCGAAGGAGGAACCGGCAGCATTGAGGTGAACCCCATTGGAGGGGAGGTCCCTTTGAATGTGACGTGGCAAGGAACCACGTTGGCCAATGACACCTTGGAAGGTTCTGGCGTTGGATCCGTGAATTTGGAAGAGGGGCAGTACACTTGGACGGTTTCGGATGCAGCGGGATGCAGCTTGGATACCGCCATCCAGTTGGCGGCCCTGTCCAGCGGTTTGTCCTTGGAGCAAGACCTGGTGCAGCCCACTTGCGGTGGCGCTTTGGCAGGGGAGGCCACCCTGACTTTGTTCGGTGGAATTCCGCCGTACTCCATCACGGTGCAAGGCGCTGCAGACAGCGCATTCCTGCCATTTTTGGTGCCCGGAGGATATCCAGTGGCCCTCACAGACTCCTTGGGCTGCACTTACCTCGACACCGTTCTCATTGAACCCGCCAGCGACTTCGTCTTGTTTGCAGAAGTAGACTCTGCCACTTGCGCCAACAGTGAGGATGGCCAAGTGGTGCTGACCACAGAAAATGGAACAGGAGGGGTGGACTACACCTTTTCGGGTCCCTTTGGAGCGGTGGCTGTGGGCGACACGGTCGCAGGAGTAGGAGCAGGCGTCTATGAGGTGACCGCTTTGGACAGCGCGGGGTGCCCTGCAGTGCTGTTGGTCAATGTCGCTGCACCGCCACCGGTGGTTGTTCTGTTGGACAGTTTGGGCCGCCCAAGTTGCTCCGGAGATGAGGACGGCTTCCTGTCTGTGTCCGTCACTGGAGGTACGGGTTCATCCTACGAAGTCAATTGGTCTTTGGACGACGTACCATGGGCCACCGGCCCTGTGCAAGCGGCCATTGGTGAAGGGGTTTATGCGGTTCAGGCCACCGATGAACAGGGATGTTCAGGAAGCATTGAGGCCATTCCGTTGTTGGCCCAAGGCGACGTCAACCTCACCGTTCCAGCAGATACGGCCTTGTGCGCAGGCACAGCCCTTC
>JAKMCX010000092.1 GCA_022428285.1 Flavobacteriales bacterium | reverse complement strand
GCCATCCGCAGCATCCAGGCGTCTTCCGGCCAGGCCGTGAGCGGAATGACGCAGGCGGGATTGCCCCCAAAAGGGTCTTGGGTAAAGGCGTGTACGCGAAAGCAGGTCAGGTTCATTGCCAATGCAGGATGGCTGCGGTGTTCCAGAAGTTGAAGGTGCTGTCTGTCCACGCTTGTGCACCAGGGATGGAGATCTCCAGGGTGTGGTCGCCGGCAGCGAGGTCGCCGAGGGGGAGGCGGAGCGGGTGGACGTTATCGCCTGGGCACCAGTTGGAGCGGCTGAGGTCCGAGGAGGCCACGCGTTCCTCGAGGGTGTCGCCGCGAACAACGTAGGTGGAGGGCCAGAAGCCGCTGGTCGGGTTGAACCGGCGGTAGGCGCCGCAGTCGGTGCGCCAGGGGGTCCAGGCCTTGAGGGTGTCGCCGTCGAGGAGGAGGAGGTGTTCCTGCTCGGTGAATTCGTCGCCGCCTGCGTGGCCGCCGTGGCCGGTGGTCAGGAAATCGAGGGTGGCGCCGGTGGCGGTGGCGTCGAGGGTGAATGGGACGGTCAGTGAGCCCTCAGCAAAGGCCGTGAAGGGCCGCTGGTCGTGGGCGAGCTTGGTGGTGTTCAGGAGTGGGCGGGTGCGTTGGGTGAGGGCGACATCGCAAGGCAGGTCGCTCTCTTCCATGGTGATGCTCGCGCTCAAAGTGTAGCCTTCGTCGGTCCAGGTGTCGATGTAAACGCCTACCCACAGTGTGTCGGCGTCGGTGAGCCACGACTGCATGTGCGAGAGGTCCGCGGTCCAGTGCACGCTGTCAGCCCAGGCGCCCACCGATTCAGGTTTGTAGGCCTGGGCGCGTTCGGTGTGGCTGAAGTGGCCGACGCCAAAGGGGGTGATGAAGCGGAGGAGCTCCAAGGCAGGTTCTCGTGTGGCTTCTTGGGAGGTTTCGGTAGGGGTAGGCAGGATGCCGGCGAAGCGGGTGGTATCGGCGTCACCGCCGTCCTGCATGCGCTGGAGGTAGTCGCGGCCGGCGGCGTCCGCGAAGGCAAACAGGGTGCCGCTCTTGTCCCAGGGGTCGCCGGCGGAGCGCAGGCTGACCTCCACGGTGATGGCGCATTGCCGGTCGCGGTGGGGCAGTGCGATGGGCTTCAGCCGGATGCGGCCGGCGTCGAGGCGGTAGTCGCCCAACGCAGAGGGGACCGTGTCTGGGTTGCGGCCAGGGACAAAGTCCACGGTGTCGGCATCCCACAGGACCAACGTGTGGTCGCCCCATGCGGGAAGTTCAGTCGCCACGGGGCCACAGGAGTTCAGTCCTGCCGCCAGAAGCGCTGTTGCAATGCCAGAAAAGAGAGCGGGTCTCAACGCCTTCACGCGGCGCAGGACATGTCGCTGCCGCAGCACTGTGGCGACTTGATCTTGCCTTCGCAGCTGGGGCACTTGGACACCTGAACGGAGGAGCCGTCGGGCAGTTGCAAATGGCCGTTTTCGAGGGGGACATCGCATTTGGCGCATGAAGCCTTGACGGCCATGTCGCACTTGTTGCAGGTGTAGGTGGCGTTCATGGGTACAATTTACTGATTCGAGCAGTGGGATGGTAAAACTGTGCTGCAAGACCTTCGACGCCGTAAATTGTAAGTGATGAAAAAGTGGTTCGGTTTATTGGCTGTTTTGGTGGGCTGTGTCCTGGTGAATTCACTTGAGGGGCAAGGATTGGTTTCAGGGGAGAACGTCACCCAAAAAGGGACGTTCAAATGGGTGCCCAACGAACTGGGCGACACGCCGGAGTGGGCCGAGCGCATGTATTCCGGTGACGCCGACTTCCATGAAATCGCAGACCTGCGGGCGGCGTATTTGAAGGACCGCCCTTACCAGAAAACCTTGCACGAGCGCAACTTTAAGCATTGGCTGATGCACGTGGAGCATCGGGTCGGACCCGATGGCGTTGTCCAAGATGCCGGTGAATGGGCTGCCGAAGCTTTTGAGCGCGGTGGAGGCGTTGAAGGGCAGGTCCAGCGCGCTGCTGAAGTGGACCCAGAATGGCAAGCCATCGGTCCGTTCGAAACATGGAACAATGGCGAGCAGGGGCATTTCCCGGTGTCATGGCAATGCAACATTTATTGCTTCGACCAAAGCACGTCGAATCCAGATGTGGCCATTGCGGGCATTGAGGCAGGCGATCTTTTCAAAACCACAAACAAGGGGCAGTCTTGGACCCCCGTTACCCTGGGTGTACCTGGCATCCGCACGGTGACCCAGTGCGCGGTGGCGCCGTCCTCGGCGAGCAACTTTTACTTCGTCTCCAACAACACCGTGTACGGCTCGATCAATGGGGGCTCTACCTGGGACTTGCTCTACAACTTGGGTTCCTCTGCGAATCAATTGGTGGTCCACCCTTGGAATTCGGACAGGGTATATGTGGCCACAGACAATGGGCTGCGCAGGACCTTGGACGGTGGCGCAAATTGGTCCACAGTGATTTCGGGCAAGGTGTGGGACGTGCGGTTTCATCCCACCGATGCGATGGTGGTGTACGCGTTGGTGCATGAGCTGAACCCTGAACGCTGTGCATTTTACCGCTCGGATGACGGAGGGGCGACCTTCCAACTTCACGACACGGGATATTTCGTGCCTTCGGACGCCGCCAACGCCGACGACCATGGAGGGCGCATTGGCACGACGCCTGCAGATCCTGACCGCGTCTATGTGGCCTTGATTGGCAAGGGCAAGTCCAGCGATACGGGCTGGATTGGCCTCTACCGCAGCGACAACAAGGGGGACAACTGGACCAATCCCAATGGCCAGGACGGCGCCCCGTATGATGTGGACGACCACCCGAGTTTGGCCACGGGAAACATGAATGGAACGGGCATTTATCAGGGGTTCTATGACTTTGCCATGGCTGTCTCGCACGTGGCCCCGGACCGCGTTTGGGTTGGCGTAACGGCATTGAATGCGACCGACGATGGCGGTGTCACTTGGCAGCGGATTGGTGCATACGGGGCCAATACCTACGACATCGGATGGGTGCATCCCGACATCCAGGACATGCATGTGCTTGGGGACGATGTCTGGGTGGCTTCGGATGGTGGACTGAACTACAGTTCCGATGAACTGGCCACCCATGAGAGCAGGAAATACGGCATCTATAACACCACGTTGTGGGGCTTTTCCCAAGGTTGGAATGAGGACGTTCAAACCGGAGGTCGGTACCACAATGGCAACACCGGTTTTAGGCAAGACTTTGGGGCTGCGCAACACCTCAGGTTGGGTGGTGCCGAGGCGCCAACGGGTTACGTGAACCCTTTGGACGCCGATGAGCTGCGCTTTAGTGACATCGGAGACCTGCGCCTCCCTCAGGCCTTCAATGGTACCCCCTCGGGCATTGGTGACCTCTCCATGTATCCCACCGAAAGCTATGTTGACTCGCGGTCAAGCGAGCTGGTGGTCGATCCCCTTTATGCCGACTACTTGGCCTTGGGCAACGGCAGCGGTTTTTACCGGTCCTATGATGGGGGTGCGGCTTTCAACCTGGTCCACGACTTCGGCAGTGGAACGGTACTGGAAATCGAGCAGGGCAGGGGCAACCGCGATTTGTTCTTTGCGGTGGTCCGCTCGGGCAGCACATGCGGCATCTTCCGCTCCTTGGATGGGGGGCAAAATTGGTCGCAACTCACAGGCCTGCCAACCAATTGGAGCAGCATGGAAATTGCGCTGAATCCAGCAGACGACGATGAGTTGTGGGCCATCAAGGCAGACGACGATGAGGTGCGCCGCTCTTTGAATGGGGGCGATACCTGGGCCAACCTCGGGGCAGGCCTGTTTGGAGAAGCTTTGCGCGATGTGGTTTGTCTGGGAGATGCGGGCACTGTTGTGGTGTCCACCACCGGGGCGTTTCACCGCGCGGCAGACGCCAGCGGTTGGACTTCTTTTGGAACGGGACTGCCTGCGCGTTGGGCGCCGTTTGAGTGCTTGCCTTTTTACCGCGATGAGGTGTTGCGTGTCGGCGACAAGGGCAAGGGCATTTGGCAGGCGGACTTCCCCTTTGCACCATCGCCCATCGCCCAGCCCATGACGTCAAACCCCGTGGTGTTCTGCGCGGGTGATTCCGTGCATTTTGATTCCTACAGCATCGTGGTGAACGAGGGGGCCACATGGTCGTGGACCTTTGACCCCCAGCCCGAATTTGTGTCTTCCTCCGCCGTTCGAAACCCGGTGGTGATCTTTGGTCAAGGCGGCGATTATGACGTCTCACTGACCGTTACCGACGCCGATGGCATGACCGACACCAAAAGCGTGGCGGGCATGGTTCAGGTGGGGCCAGCCAGCCAATGTGAGGCCTCTGGAATTCCCGGGATGGCACTGGAGTGCTCGGGGTCCAATGGATACGGCTTGACCCACGACTTGGGAATTGAGACCAATACTTACACGGTGATGGCGTGGGTGCGTCCCGATGGCATTCAGCCCGATTATGCCGCCATTGCCATTGCCGAGGGCAACGGCGGGGGCTTCAATTTCAGACAGAACAACGAGCTCGGTTACCATTGGCCCAATGGCGCATGGTGGTGGAGCAGTGGACTGACGGTGGCCCAGAACGAGTGGTCCCACGTGGCGATGACGGTGGCACCAGATGG
>JAKMCX010000087.1 GCA_022428285.1 Flavobacteriales bacterium | reverse complement strand
CCCGGACGACAGAAGGGGGTCTTGGATGCACTGAAGGCGCGGGCTTTTGACGGTGGGGTTGCGGCCCATGGAGGGTGGGACCTCGAATCCATAGAACTAGAGGGCGCGGTTGTCGATGTTGATGTCTCTTCCTTTTTGGAGGGCACAGCAGGCCTTGGTCAAAACACCTTGTTGCCTTCACATTTGCGCGGAAGGGCTTGGGCGGAGGGGATCTTGAACCACCACTTTGGGAAGGCGCCCAACTTGGCCTGGGAGACAGATTTGAATGTCAGGCTTGAAGAGGCCGAACTGCTGGACTTTGATTTGTTGCAACGCATACCTGAAACACTCAAGGCCGAGGGCAAATACCGGTTTATTTCAGATGCAGAGGACCTCAGTAAACGCTTGATGCGGGTGCGGTTTGAACCCTTGGAGGCGCAGGTGTCCTTGAGCAGGGGGGTGTTTAACTTGGAGCCAACTGAGGTTGTTTCAGATGCCATGAATGTGGGCATTGCAGGTTGGCAGAGGCTTTCAGGGGGAATGGATTACACCTTGGATTTTGCCTTGCGTGACTTGAAGTCAGACCGAGAGGAGTTTGGGGTTACGGCTGATGATGGTTTGGGACACCGGTTTTTCTTGGCAATTGGGGGTACGCTGGATGCTCCGGAATTCGGGTATGACCGCACGGCCCATAAAAGTCACAGGCAGGGGGAGAGGCGGTCTGCGTTGGGCCGTTTGAAAGGGTTGATTTTGGGAGAACAAGAAGCTCCAAACCCCCAATCAGAGGCGCCAACGGATATCTTGGTTCAGGATTCGTTGGGGCAGGAAAAGGGGTCAAAGGGCCCAACACCAAGGGATTTTGACGACGATGATGACGATTTTAGCCCTTGAAAAAGAGACCAATCAAAGTTGTTATCGGTCGAACGTTAATATTTCATATCTTAGCGGCCTCATGAAAGTGGTTGAACCCGCTCGTGAGGCTTAACCAAATTTGACCCTGTCTTTTCTGAAAGGTCATTGAAAAACGTCGGCTGCGGTCGACGTTTTCATTTTTAAAAGGTTCAGTTTTTGCGCCCTCGGGGTTTAGACGTGCAGTAGGGCCGAATACCTTGTCCTCGGTTTTCTGCGTTTCACACCAGACTTTACCTCAGTGCAGATTAGAAACAAGCAATATTCGAGGGTGCTCCTTTTGGTGGGCGCTACTGCTATTGTGGCCTTGACATTGTGGTCGAGCGGACACATTGCCCACACCCTTAGGCAGGAGGAGCAGCGGAAAGTTGAGTTGTGGTCCGAAGCCATTGTGCAGCGTGCTCAACTGGTGGGCTATACAGAGGCGCTTTTCACCTCATTGCGCAACGAGGAAAGGGACAAGGCCGACCTCATGGGCGAGGCATACCGCATCATTCAGGAGGCGGATCCTGGAGCCCCCATTGACTTGACTTTCATTACCCGGTTCATTCAGGCGAACCGTACGATTCCTGTACTGGTATACAAGGACAGCGTCTTGCAAGCCGACATCAACGTAGCGCCATCTATGCGGTCCCCCGCACAATTGGATTCGTTGAGGGATGCGATGGCTGACCGCGGTTCTGTGATCGAATTTGACCAGGGTTTGACCTTGTTCTACGACCAGAGCAATCGGTTTCGCGACCTGCAAACGGTGATGGATGATATCATCCATTCTTTCATTTCTGAGACTGTTTTGAATTCGGCATCCATCCCGGTGTTGCTGGCAGATTCTAGTTTGACGGGCATCTTGCGCGCTGACCGATTTGGCGAAAGTGACCTGTCGGATACGTTGGGGTTGATTGCAAAGTTGATGGAGGTCAATCCGCCGATTGCACTGGACCTTCCCGATGCGGGGAGGCGTTGGATCTTGTACGATGAGTCTATTGTGCTCAAGCAATTGCGGTTTTTTCCGGTGGTCCAGCTGTTGATCATTGGTGGCTTTTTGCTTTTGGCTTATTCCACGTTCAGTGCATTTCGAAGAAGTGAGCAAAACCGGGTTTGGGTGGGCATGGCCAAGGAAACTGCGCATCAGCTGGGCACACCGTTGTCCGCTTTGATGGCGTGGGTTGAGGTCTTGCGCAGTGAAGGGGTGGCAGAGGAAGTATTGGTAGAGTTGGGCAAAGACTTGGACCGTTTGGGTACGGTCACAGACCGGTTTTCTAAGATTGGATCGGAGCCAGAGCTCACCTCTGGTGACCTGCGGGCGTTCGTTTCCGACACCATGGTTTATTTGGAACGTAGAATGCCCCGCGCTGTGCACTTCAACCTCGACTTGCCCAGTGCAGCAGTGGAGGCGGCCTTTAATCCTGCGCTTTTTGGTTGGGTTTTAGAAAACCTGACGAAAAACGCAGTGGATGCCATGGAGGGTGCTGGGGAGCTGGACATTCGTTTGTGGAAGGAGTCTGCCAGGATCGTGTTGGACATTCGGGATACTGGGCGGGGAATGTCCCGCCGGGTCCAGCGTCAAGTCTTTGACCCTGGTTTTAGCACCAAAAAACGAGGTTGGGGTCTGGGCCTGAGTCTGGTACGGAGGATTGTGGGAGAGTACCATGGAGGGCAAATTGTCATTTTGAAGAGTGAAGAAGGGGTGGGAACCACTTTCCGTGTCTCTCTTCCTGCGGATTCCGCTTTTTGATGGTTAAATTCGCCGCTGTATTGCCCGGATGGCGGAATTGGTAGACGCGCGCGACTCAAACTCGCGTTCCTTTGGAGTGTGGGTTCGATTCCCACTCCGGGTACAAAAACTGATCGGATGATTTCCAAGAACGCAACCATTGGAAGAAACGTCGAAATCGGACAGTTTGTTGTCATAGAAGACGGCGTGGTCATCGGTGATGGCACCGTGATTCGAA
>JAKMCX010000048.1 GCA_022428285.1 Flavobacteriales bacterium | reverse complement strand
TGGCCGACCTCGGCAATGCCGTCAAGAGCCGGGTGAGCGTATCCACGATTGTTTCTCCGTCTTACACCTCTGCCATCGCCCAGAGTGTTCAGTTGCCTGGCATCAGCGGCCAAGGCAACAACGCCATTCTCCTGGAGTACATCGATGAGCAGCCTCAAAGCGCCCAGGAGTTGGTGACGAATTACGACCTGTTGCGGGGATCCAATCTGGACCTCTGTCTTTTGCGGTCCAGCTTCCGGGGATTCGGGGAGCGTCGTTCCATTCACATCTGGATCACCCCCGAGGATTCCGCCAACGCCAATTTGATGATCCTGATGGCCTACGTGTTGCAAGGCCATCCAGATTGGAGGGACTCAAACATCCAGGTGTTTTCCATTTACCGTGATGGAGACCGCGCCAAGAGGGAACAGGCTTTGCGTGAACTCATCCAAGCTGGCCGCATACCTGTGAGCGAGCAGAACATCGAAATGGTGGAGGAAATGCCAGGCGATCTCAAGGAGGCCCTCATCGATGAGCGCAGCAAATTTGCGGACCTGACCTTCATCGGATTCAACGATGCCGACATACGCAGAGAAGGGGTGAAGCTGTTTGAGGCGCACCACGGAATCGGCAACATCTTGTTTGTCGACGCCCACGAAGAAGTGGCCTTGTCCTGAACACAATGAAGCATACCGTTCACATCGTCAATGGTCCGAATCTGAACCTGCTCGGGCAGCGGGAGCCGGAGAAGTATGGGCACACTTCCTTCGAGTCGTACCTCGAAGTGTTGCGCACTCAATTTCCAGAAATCGGGTTGACCTACTTTCAGTCCAATGTAGAAGGAGAGCTGATCGACCACCTGCATGCGGTCGGATTCGGCGACGGGGGAGTCGTTTTGAATGCCGGGGGGTACACCCATACCTCAGTGGCCTTGCGCGATGCTGTGGCCTCAATTCAAGCGGCAGTCATGGAGGTACACATCACCAACGTGCACGCCAGAGAAGAATTCCGCCATGTAAGCTTACTCAGCCCCGTGTGCAAGGGCGTGATCTGTGGTCTGGGCCTTGGGGGTTACGAAGCGGCCATCAGGGCGCTCGTCTCAGGCTGAATCCAATTTTCTCGCGAGCCGCTGGGCTGCAGGGCGCAGGAGCCGCACCAATCCGTCGGCATCGCGGTCCGTCAACTGTTTCCCAAAAACCATGGTCCGCTTTCCACTGCTGAATTGCAGGGTTTCACCTCCCATGGACCAGAAGGCTTTTTCAAAAGTGCGCAGGATTTGGGTTGGGTTTTCTTCGATTCTGGAGAGGCCCTTGTATGCCCCGTGGGCAAAAAAGTCAGGCAGACCGCGCGTCCCAAAAACCATGGCGACAGAAATGCCCCTTCGGTCCACGGTGATCACCTCGCTTCCCCGAATGCGCCAGAGCAAAACCTTGCCGATTCGAAAGGCGAAGAAGGCCCAGAACGCAGAGTAAATCGCGTATCCCACAGCGGCGTTTCCATCAGAGGGCCCCTGAAGCCAGAAGTACAAGACGGTCGCTTCTAAACCCATCCACAACACCATCCAGACCGAGAGCAGGGCCATGTTGGATGGGGTGGTGCCTTGGGTGATGGCTACACGCAATTGCTCGGATTCAGTGCCGCGGTCTTGCCATTCAAAGGCAATGCGTTCGCCGATGCGGCCGCTGGCTTTCTCAAGTCGGGTGCCCATCAGTCGACAGATTGCGGGGCGAGCACCCCGTCATAAATCCTCAAGTATTCAGGAAGCACGCGGGCCAAATCGAAGGTGGCGGCGCGCTTGAGCGCCTGTTTCTTGAATTTTTCGTGGTGCTTGGGGTCCAGCAGAAACTCCGCGTGACCCGCCATTTTCTCGATGTCTCCGATCGGGGCCAGCATGCCACTGACGCCATGACGGATGACTTCTGGCAAACCACCAGCTTCAGTGGCCACAACAGGAACGCCGCACGCCATGGCTTCAAGAGCAGCGAGCCCAAAACTCTCGCTCTCAGAGGGGAGCAGAAACAAGTCTGAAATGGACAGGGCCTCCAGTGGGTTTTTCAATTTGCCCATAAAGAACACCCGGTTCTCAATGCCGCACTCCCGGGCCAGACGTTCGGCTTCGGAGCGGTCGGGGCCGTCACCGACCATGAGCAGTTTTGCAGGCAGCCGGTCTGCCAGCATGGCGAAAGTGCGGATCACATCCACCACCCTTTTGACAGGTCGGAAGTTTGAAATGTGGCACAGGAGGTGTTCACCTTCATCGGCAAACTCCACTCTGTCCTGGCCTTTCAGCCCATCGAAGTGGGTCGGGCAGATGAAGTTGGGGACGACTTCGATGTCTTTGTTGATGCCAAACAGTTTGTAGGTGTCGCTGCGAAGGCTGGTGCTTACGGCGGTCACGGCATCGCTTTGGTTGATGGCAAAGGAGATGACCGGCTCAAACCCAGGATCCTTGCCCAGCAGCGTGATGTCCGTTCCGTGCAAGGTCGTGACCACCGGGAGGTGACGCCCTTCTTCAGCCAAGATGCGCTTGGCCATATAAGCGCTCGAGGCATGGGGAATGGCATAGTGCACATGAAGCAGGTCCAAGTTTTGCTGGCGCACGACTTCTACCATTTTCGAGGCGAGCACCAGCTCGTAGGGCGGATAGTCAAAGAGCGGGTATTGGGAGATTCTGACCTCGTGATAAAACACATTGGGTCTGAAGCTTCCGAGGCGCACGGGTTGGTCGTAGGTGATGAAGTGAACCTCATGTCCATTCGCGGCCAAGGCTTTACCCAGCTCTGTCGCGACCACTCCGCTTCCACCAAACGTGGGGTAGCACACCATTCCTATCCTCATATCTGCAATGTACTATCGGGGACCAACCGTGGGGCCGTATTCTGCAAATCGGCTGTGGCTTTGAACAGCATCTTCGATGATTGCCAGCGCTTTGGTGCGGATGTCTTCATCGATGTAAGTGCGGTTCGCCGCATCCGGACAGATCCGGTTGCCCAAAATGACCGCAGTCCAGCCAGCTTTGGGGTCTGTCCAGGCCAATGTTCCTGTGAAACCGCTGTGTCCAAAACTTGACCAAGAACCGGCATTGCCGCTGGCCCCGGTATCTTCCTCCAAGCCTGGCTTGTCCCAGCCCAACCCACGTCGGTTGTCTTCTTCTGGGAAGGCACGGGCGGTAAATTCCGCCACGGTGGCAGGACCCACGAGTTCTATGCCGTTGCGGCTGCCCCCACGGCGCATCACCTCCATCAAAAGCGCCAGGTCATGGGCGTCAGAGAACAAGCCCGCATGCCCCGCGACACCGCCGAGCATGGCGGCTCCTGGGTCGTGCACGGTGCCCCTCAGCCAAGAGGATCGGAATGCCGTGTCCAATTCTGTAGGTGCAATGTGCTCAAGGCGCGCCCATTCTAGAGGCTTGTATCCCATGCGCTTCAGTCTTAGGGGACGGTGAATCAGGCTGTCAGCCAACAGTTCCAACGGCTTATTCCATTGCCCTTCCAGAATGTCCTTGAGCAGGTAATAACCGACATCGCTGTAGCGGTAATTACCGGTGGGCTTGGGTGTTATCGCCCGCACCGTTCGACGGATGGAGTCGCACCACATGGGGTGCATGCAGCGCCCCCCGCACAAGGGAACCCATCCCTCGACAGGGTCGGCACTCATCACGCCGCCCAGGGAGTCTTCA
>JAKMCX010000033.1 GCA_022428285.1 Flavobacteriales bacterium | reverse complement strand
GAGGCTGTGGCCGACCTGACGGTGACCGACTACGCGACGATGGAAGTGGTGGCGACGCTGTTCCAGGAGACCGGTACGGTGGAGATTCCGATGGTTCCGGGCGAGTATGCGGTCATGATGGATGCGCAGGAAGCGACTACGCTGTGCCGCAGCGGCCGCCGGCAGGTGCTGATCGCACCGGGCGAGCAGCCCGAGTTGTTGGGCGTGGAGCCGATGCCTTCGGAATGCAACGAGGGCATGGCGTCCTTGGCGTTTGAACTGTATGGCAGCGGGGACTACCAGACCGACTTGATGCAGGGCAACACGGCGGTATGGTCGGAGACCTTGCCAGCGGGCGAGCACGTATTGGAGGGCATCGCGCCGGGCAACTACGTCTTGAAGGTGGACCACGTCTGCCTAGAGACCTATGAGTTTGTGTCGCTGCTCGATCCATTGGCCCCAGAAGTGGAGGTGGAATACAGTGGTTTTGTACAAGCCAATACCGACGGTGGCGCCTCGCTCCAAGCGACCTGTCCAGCATGCTTGACCGGTGATGGTTATGGCTATACCTGGTTGCTCGATGGAGAAGCAGTGGGGGCGGATGCGCCGTTGGAAGTTCAGGTGGAACAGGTAGGGACCTACCCGTTGCAGCTCCTGACGCACGGACTTGATTGCGAGGTCAGGATCCCGTTTGAGATTACGGTCGGAAAGTATTTGACGGAAGTCACCTCCGAATTGAACTGGCTCGGCATCCACAACGGCATGCTTGGAGTCGAATTGGAACGGGAGTGGAAGGGCGCGGTGCTGCGCGCTTATGATGCCACAGGTAGACTGCTTCTTTTGGAGCCACTCGGCGACGTTTTGGGCGAAAATTTCATCCCCATGCCAAATATTCGGGGCTGGTTGACCGTCGAATTATCGGATTCTGACGGAAATACAGCCCGGTGGGCAGGAGTGCACTGATACCACCTCAGCTGAGGATGTGAAAAGAGGGCGAGAGCCCTCTTTTTTTTGTGTATAAAATTGATTGACAGAGAGGTGGGTCAAATAATCAGTCAATAACACAGAGCGATTTCCTCATGTTGAGATGCCATTTCGGACGCTTCGAATATTATTATATATCAACGTAGGCAAATTCGCCCCTGAGGGTAGGAAACTTCCTACGTATATTTAAAGGCCGAATTGTAACCAAATTCTCATGCCTTCTACACCCCGTGGAGTGGCCCTGTTTTCCGCCGGCAGGACTACTTTCCCACAGCTCATTGGCCGTCTTGCCCTCGCCGCATGCGCAGTGCTATTGGCCACCACTGTGTCTACCGCCCAAACGACATTGTATTCAGAAGATTTTGAAAGCTACCCGGACGATTATGGCTGGGGAAACAATGGGTCCAATTCAGGTGGATTTGATGGAACTGAAACCAATTGGTCCTTGTCTGGCGACGACAATGGGGATTATTGGTATGTCAACTGGATCAGCGGGGACAAGAAGTTTGAGGGAAAGGACCTTGATGGAGAGTCCGTCTGGACCTCCTTGTCCATTGATGTTTCTGGGTATACGAGCCTCTCGCTCAGTATTGAGTTGTCTCAGTACAAATACAATAAGATGGACAATGATGATTACATCCGGGTGTTCGCTATCCCGGATGGGGGGTCCGAGGAGCAGCTGTTTTCTCAGTCCAATGACCTTTCTGGAGTGACAACCGAGACGCTGTCCATCACGGCGACCAGCACCCTTCAAATCAGGGTTAAGGCCCAATGTGATGATGACCAAGAGCGTTGGAGGTTCGATGACTTGGTGCTGACGGGGGTGTCTTCTTGCACAGAGGTTGCGGTGACGGCCGATGCGCCCACCGTGTCGTTGGATGGTAATGGGGCGGCGTCCGTCTCAGCCGACTTGTCCGGATCCGGAGCCGAGGTGACCGTGTCCTCCGCGGGTAACTGCTTTACGGTATCGGACTATGAGATTTCGAAGACCGATGCCAACAGTGGCTTCGCGTCATCTGTCAGCTTTGACTGCACGGAGACTGGGGTGCAGAATGTCTGGGTGCGGGCAACCGATGGAACCGATGTCAGCACCGCAACCGCGACCACGGTGACCATTCAGGATGCGACGGCTCCGGTGGCTGTGGCTCAGGATTTGACCGTCAACCTGGATGCCAATGGTGCTGCGACGATCACCGCAGCTCAAATCGACAACGGATCTTCTGACAATTGCAGCATTACGGGCACCTCGTTGGACATCACCAGTTTTGGCTGTAGCGATGTGGGTTCACCTGTT
This sequence comes from Flavobacteriales bacterium, assembly GCA_022428285.1. Lineage (GTDB taxonomy): Bacteria > Bacteroidota > Bacteroidia > Flavobacteriales_D > Sanyastnellaceae > UBA8752. The sequence goes on along the minus strand of JAKMCX010000033.1, from coordinate 5,289 downwards.
ACCGTCACGTTGACTGTCACCGACCCCAGTGGAAATTCAGATGACGCCACCGCGACCGTAACCGTGGAAGACAATGTGTCGCCGAGCATCACCGCTCCTGGGCAGGTGAATGCCAATACGAGTTCTTACGGGGGCACTTGCTCTGTTACAGCCAGCTCTTTGTTCCTCGGGTCGCCCACGACCAGCGACAATTGCAGCGTGGCTTCAGTGACCAACGATGCCCCATCCTCGTACCCATTGGGCACCACGGTGGTGACTTGGACCGTGACCGATGCATCGGGCAACACGGCTACGGCCACGCAAGACGTGGTGGTCACAGATGATCAAATTCCCACCACCCCCACTTTTGCCAATGGCTCCTTCCAGCTGAGCTTGGGCTCGGTCGATGTTGGGGTGGCTGATTTGTCGATCTCATCTTCGGACAACTGCACGGCCAGTGGCGATTTGACCATCGAAATCAGCCGAACTGCAGCGGCGGGCACATGGGGTTCCACAGTGACTTTTGTTTGTGCGGACGCGACAGGGGCTTTCCAGCCTATTTATGTCCGCGCCACCGATGCTTCCAGCAACGTGAGCGCCAATGGTGTGGGGTACGTTACCATAACAGACCCCTCGGTTTTGCAGGCTATCGGACAAGACGTGACTGTGGTTTTGGACGCTGATGGCAGCGGTTCTTTGACAGCAGCGGAGGTGGACAACGGATCGGAAGGGAGTTGCAATTCCAGCCTTTCCATTGATGTGAGTTCCTTTGATTGTACCGATGTCGGTTCGAATTCAGTGGTCCTGACCATCTCGGATGGATCCAATTCCGATGCGGTGACGGTGACGGCGACGGTGGTGGACAATACGGCTCCAAATGCGACTCAGATTCCGGGAGGCGCATTGGCCAAGAACTTGAATTCCTCAGGTACAGGTACCATCAGCCCCGGAGACGTTTACGTTCCAGGGAACCCCATTGACCGTTGTACGGCAGATCAGGACCTCACCACAGAAATCAAAAGGGCAGGAGGAAATTGGGCGTCTACGGTTTCCGTGGACTGCAATGACGTTGGCACCCCTTTCACAGTGGACGCTCGGATCATAGACGAAGCGGGCAACGAATGGTTGATGTCTACTAATGGAGGAGGCGTGGTCACGGTCACGATCAGTGATGTGGACATTCCGACCATTAGCAATGTGTCTTCTGGCCTTACAGAGGGGCTGTCTTCAGCAGGCGCGGCGACCATCGATGCGGCGACCTACATCACGGCATCGGACAACTGCACGGCCTCGGGAAGCCTCACCTATGAGATTTCGGAGTCGACCGGATCAGGTTTTGCCGCCACGTTCGCTGCGGACTGCGACGACATCGGCGCCAAAACGTTCTATTTCCGAGTCACCGACGCAAGTGGGAACGTCAGCTCTGAAAGCTCCGAGACCATCACCATCGCCGACAACACCGACCCTACGGCGGTGGCCAATTCAGTGACCCTTTTCCTTTCAGGAGGAACAGTGACATTGAATGCCACGGATGGTTCGTTTAACACCTCAACAGACGCATGCGGTGTGAGCACTTCTGAGGTGAAGCTGACTTCTGCTGACGACAACACTTATGCTTCCAGCTTGACGTTCACCAGCGAAGATGATTACGATGTCACGCTCAGGGTGACCGACGCTTCAGGCAATGATGCGACGTCCACTGCAACGGTGTCTGTTTTGTTTACAGTGGTCAATGGCTGCATCGATCAGACGGCCTGTAATTATGACGCCAGTGCAAACACCGACGATGGCTCGTGCACCTTCCCAGGTGAGGAGTGCAGTTCTCCTACTGCAGGACAGGGCTTCGTCTACACGGTCAATGCGGCGGAGGATGGCTGTGATTGCACGGCACAAGATTTCGAGCAGGTTTATTTTGAGGATTTTGGCCCAGGTGGTGAATCTGGAGGCCAGGGATTCGGATACGGTTACGACGGTTACACCGATGTTGATGAAGATGGAAACTTCGATGAAGACAATGCAGCATCGGAGACGGCTTGGTCTTGGGCTTCTGCCGATGCCAATGTGGGCAACGGTGCAACGCAAGGAACTGAAGCTGACTATTGGACGACCATCAATATTGTTGATGGAAATGATGTTTCGACAGACACCGTTTTTGATGGTAGGTTTTTGTTCAACGAGTACACTTGGACCACAAAAGATTTAGCGACGTCTGACTACGACCATTTCCGGTTGCAAATTCAAATTACGGAGGATGGGACCATGGAGTCCACCGATTATATCAAGGTGCGGTTGATTGAAGATGATGTCGCTGCAGGGTCCACTTTGGGCGAGATCATTGACGACAGCAGTACGCCATTCCCGGCATATACTACTGTGGATGCAACGCAAGCCACTTCTGCTAGTTCTATTCAAATTCGTGTGGAGGCCCTCAACAATGCCGACACTGAGTACCACACGTTTGATGATGTTGTCGTGTCGCTTTGGGGCAAGGAGGGGTGCACGGATTCGAATGCGTCATCGGGGTATGACCCGACAGCGCAGGTGGACGATGGCAGCTGTGTTTACGCGTTCACGACGGCTTACAGTCGGTATGATGGTGGGTTTGAAGACAAGCTTTGGGCGGAGACTTCTTGTGAAGGCGACTGTGGTTCGGCTCCTTATTTGGATGCCCGTCAGGTGGATGCCAATGGGCAAACCAGCAGCACTCAATTCAACTACGTGGTCTCTTCGGGAACCACGGTCACGGTAAACGGTACGACAAATGTGGACGGTGATCCTATGACGAAGGACTTGTTTGTTCGGGATCTGACGATCAAGAGTGGGGGCGCCTTGGTGATTCCTGCGGGCAAGCGCTTGCGGGTCATGGGGACCTTTGTTGATGAAGACGGCAGCGGTGTTTCTGGTGCTGGTATGTTGTGTATCGATGGTGGTTTTGAAGTCCCCACGACCGGTCCGGACGTGGTTACCGTGCAGGATTTCGAGCTGCCTCCAGGTTCAAGCGTGAATGTGGCTGAAGACAAGACCTTGGCCATTGAAGGTGACTTGGCGTTTGGTGATACCGACCCTTTATCTGTTCAGGGATTGGTGCAGCTGTCTGGAAGCATGGCGCAGACCATCACGGGCGATGGTGCAACGCTGGATGAGCTTCAGATTTCAAATACGGCCGGCGTAACAGTGAACGACTCATTGGAAGTTCGAGGCCGTTTGACGTTGGATGCCAGTACGACCTTGGCCATGGGAAGCAATCCACTGACGTTTGCCTCACGGGCAGGAACAGGGGGAGGAGAGAAGACAGCCTTGCTGGACCCTCTGCCGAGTGGTGCGAGTATTTCTGGGCCTCCGGGCCGGGCGATGCAGTCGTCCAACTTAGGGGCCAATGTGACGGTCGAACGCTACATCGCGCCCGATGGTGATGGTGTTACACTCAATGGTTACACGCTGTTTGCCTCGCCGATTGAAGACGTGGAGGTGGGTGACCTTGATGACCTTGACGGATATTTCTTGGCGGGATTCCCTGGCACGGATTGGCCGGGCTCTTTTGCCACGTTGCTTTTCTGGGATGAAGCAAATGCGGAGTTTGTTGAGCCTTCTAATATGAATACGCCCTTGGATACGTTGGGTGGTGCTTGGATTTTCCTTGCTGGTTTCCAGACGCCTCAGTTGGAGACCTCTGGCACCCTTGGTGGACACTCACTGAACTCCGATAGCAAAGATTTCTCAGTGTCCCGGTCGTCATCGGACAATGATGTGAAGGGGTGGAACTTGGTGTACAATCCCTTCCAGTCAATGCTGGATTGGGATGCGGTGATTGGCGATGCGGGCAATGCTGCGCTGGTAGAGGACCAGTATGCCATCTACGACACGCAGTTGCAGCGCTTCCGTCGTTATGGCACTGACTTTGACGGAGTAGATTGGGCAGCGGGCGAGCAAGAGGTAGACACTGTTGCGGGTATGCAATACATCAAGCCTGGCCAGTCTTTCTGGGTGCGCGTGGCCGATGGCGAGACTTCTGGCACTTTCACCTTGGAGCCCGAGATGATAGACAACGATGGCATAGGTTCCTTTGTGCGCACCGTTCCAGAGGATGCTTTGGAGGTGGTGCTGGAGACGGAAAATGCCTTTGGTGTGACGCGCTCTGTGTTGCGCTTTGATGACAGCGGGGCTGCGGACGGCTATGTCCAAGGCGACATGAGCCACTTGGTATCGAGCTCGGTGAAGTCAGGTGAGCTGGCGTTTGTGGCGGGCGAGCAGAAGTATGTGGCCAAGCACCTGCCTTTGGAGGCTTTTGATGGAGAGCTGATGGTGCGTTCACGGGCCAACATGGCTTCGGTGATCCGTGTGGTCGAGGTGGCGGGTTCGCCGAGTATCTGCGCGCACATCATGGACAACGAGACGGGCGAGGTGATGGTGTTGCAAGAAGGCGCGGAGTTGTCCTTTACGCTGCCCGAACACGAGGCTGCTGCGGGGCGGTTTACGCTGCACTCTGTGCCGTTTGGTGCGGTGCAGGGCTTGTCGCCTGACTGTCCAGACAGCGAAGCGGGCATGATTGTGTTGGAGTTGGGTGAGGCTGTGGCCGACCTGACGGTGACCGACTACGCGACGATGGAAGTGGTGGCGACGCTGTTCCAGGAGACCGGTACGGTGGAGATTCCGATGGTTCCGGGCGAGTACGCGATCATGATGGATGCGCAGGAGGGCACTACGCTGTGCCGCAGCGGCCGCCGACAGGTGCTGATTGCACCGGGCGAGCAGCCCGAGCTGTTGGGCGTGGAGCCGATGCCTTCGGAATGCAACGAGGGGGTGGCGTCCTTGGCGTTTGAGCTGTACGGCAGCGGAGACTACCAGACCGACTTGATGCAAGGCAACACTTCGGTGTGGTCGGAGACCTTGCCAGCGGGCGAGCACGTGTTGGAGGGCATCGCGCCGGGCAACTATGTCTTGAAAGTGGACCACGTGTGCCTTGAGACTTATGAGTTTGTGTCGCTGCTCGACGAGGAGTCCACGGAAATCGATGTCCAATACAGCGCCTTCGTGTTGGCTGAAGCCCATGGCGGAGCCTGGCTCGAAGCGGCGTGTCCGATTTGTGAGATAGGGGAAGGCTACGGCTATACTTGGTTGCTCGACGGTGAGCCTGTCGAATCTGACGCACCCCTCGCGGTGCGGGTAGAGGCAGTGGGCACCTATGCTTTGGAGCTGGTCACCTACGGTTTTGAGTGCGAGGTGCGCCATTCCTTTGACATTACGGTGTGTAATTACCTGCAGTCCAATGCGTTTGACCTCGAGTGGATGGGCGTTCACGATGGGCAGCTT
>JAKMCX010000017.1 GCA_022428285.1 Flavobacteriales bacterium | reverse complement strand
TGGCGTCGAGTTTGCCCTCTTCTGCCATGGAGGTCAGGTCGCGGCCAAAGTTGTCGAGTACAGGTGTTTTGCTCTTGCTGTCCGTTTTGGAAGCTGCGCCGCCTCTGCCTGCATTTCCGCCGCGGGGCTCGTCTTCATCGTCGGCCATTCCCGGGAACTCTGAGCGTGGTGATTCTGTCGTTCCTCCGTCGGAAAGAATGCTTTCAAATTCTTGTTTTGCTTCGTCGTAGTCGACGTTGAGGGCGAGCAAGGCCTTTGTGGCCACGTTGTTTTCGTCTTTCAAAATGGAGAGCAAGAGATGTTCAGTACCGATCACAGGGCTTTTGAAGGTCTTGGCCTCCAAATAAGTGATCTTCAAGATTTTTTCGGCCTGCTTGACCAACGGTATGTTGCCAGGATTGCCTGTTTGCGCGGTATTCGGGGAAATGCTGCCTTCAACCATCTTTCTCAATCGGGGGAGGTCGACGTTGAGCCCCTCGAGAATGCGAATGGCCGTGCCTTCACCCTCACGGATGATGCCGAGCAGCAAGTGCTCCACGCCAATGTAATTGTGCCCCAGCCGCAGGGCTTCTTCTCGGCTGTAAGTGATGACGTCCTTCACGCGGGGTGAGAATTTAGCGTCCATGTTTATTTAGAAAAGGGGGGAAGACCCCGAACCATCAAATCTATTGTCCCAAAACGGGCCCAATTTTTTGTGAGCGTTGGATTTTCCACAAATGCTCGTGAGCCTTGTTCAAAATACGGGCCAAAGTCAACATGGCAGCGGGATTGCTTCCGGTATTTTCGCGTAACGCTTAATTAGGGCCTCAAGTGGGGCCGAAGCACTGACAACATGGCAGAAGGAGAGAAGATCATCCCGATTTCGATCGAGGACGAGATGAAGTCGGCTTACATCGATTATTCGATGTCGGTCATTGTGTCGCGGGCATTGCCTGACGTACGCGACGGTTTGAAGCCGGTTCACCGCCGCGTTCTATTTGGAATGTTGGAGTTGGGCGTGATGTCCAACCGGGCGCACAAGAAGTCCGCGAGAATCGTAGGAGAGGTGTTGGGTAAGTACCACCCCCACGGAGACAGCTCGGTGTATGACACCATGGTGCGCTTGGCCCAGGATTGGTCCATGCGCTATCCCATGGTGGACGGTCAGGGAAACTTCGGCTCTATTGACGGAGACAACCCTGCTGCCATGCGTTACACGGAGGCCCGCCTTCGAAAGATCGCAGAGGAGATGCTCGCCGACCTGGACAAGGAGACGGTGGACCTGTCCCTCAACTTTGACGACAGCCTCAAGGAGCCGACGGTCTTGCCGGCCAAGATCCCCAACCTCCTTGTAAATGGAGCATCTGGAATCGCGGTGGGTATGGCGACCAACATGCCGCCCCACAACCTCACGGAGGTGATCAATGGCTGCATTGCCATGATTGAGAATCCTGAGATTGGCATTCCTGAGTTGATGACGCACATCCAAGCCCCAGACTTCCCAACCGGAGGTGTGATTTATGGTTTGGAGGGCGTTCGAGACGCTTACGAAACCGGCAAGGGCCGCGTTGTAATGCGCGGAAAGGCCCGTTTCGAGGAGACCCGCACGGGCAAGGAGGTGATCATCGTCGAGGAAATTCCATACCAGGTCAACAAGGCCGACATGGTGCGGAAGGCGGCAGACCTTGTCAACGAGAAAAGGATCGAGGGCATTTCAGAAATCCGGGATGAGTCGGATAGAAACGGCCTGCGCGTGGTGTTTGAGCTCAAACGCGATGCGATTCCCAATGTCGTGCTGAACAAGCTCTACAAGTACACCCAGCTTCAAACGAGTTTCTCAGTCAACAACATTGCCCTCGTAAAGGGCCGTCCGCAGCTGCTGAATCTGCGCGAAATGCTCGTGTACTATATCGAGCACCGCCACGAGATCATCGTGCGCAGGACGCAGTTTGAACTGAGGAAGGCAGAAGAGCGGGCGCACATCCTTCAGGGATTGATCATAGCGATTGACAACCTCGATGAAGTCATCGCCCTGATCCGCTCAAGCCAAACACCGGAGGAGGCCCGTTCTGGTCTCATGGAGAAGTTCGAGTTGAGCGAGCTCCAGGCCCGCGCTATTTTGGACATGCGCCTGCAGAAACTGACAGGCTTGGAGCGCGACAAGCTGCGCGCAGAGTACGATGAGCTGATGGAGGTGATTGGTCGCTTGCAGGCGATCCTCGCCGACAAGGGGCTCCGAATGGACATCATCAAGGGCGAATTGGAGGAAATGAAGGAGCGCTTCGGAGACGAGCGCAGGTCCCGCATTGAATTCAGCAGTGCTGAGCTGAGCATTGAAGACATGATTCCAGATGAGCAGGTGGTGATCACCATCAGCCATGCGGGTTATATCAAGCGCACCAGACTCGCAGAATACAAAGAGCAATCCCGCGGAGGGGTCGGCTCTAAAGGGGCCGTTACCCGCGATGCAGATTTCATCGAAGAGATTTTCTCTGCAACCAACCACAACTGGTTGCTCATCTTCACGCAGAAGGGACGTTGTTTCTGGATGCGGATTTTCGAAGTGCCCGAAGGTTCGAGGACCTCAAAGGGCCGGGCCATTCAAAATTTGATGAACATCGAATCCGACGATAAGGTCATGGCCTATATCCCGGTGCTGGACATCAAAGACCCTGAATATGTGAACGCCCACAACGTGGTGATGTGCACCAAGAAAGGGGTCATTAAGAAGACTTCTTTGGAGGCCTACTCACGTCCGCGGACCAATGGAATCAATGCGATCACCATTCGCGAGGACGATGAGCTCCTGCAGGCCAAGTTGACCGACGGCAGCAATGAAATCCTCATGGGATTGCGCTCTGGAAAGGCCATTCGCTTCCCCGAGGAGAAGGTGAGGGCTGTGGGCCGGACGGCACAAGGTGTGAAAGGTGTGACCTTGGCCGGGCCACAGGACGAGGTCGTCGGCATGGTCATCATCGTCGATGGTTCCAAGGACGTACTGGTTGTCAGTCAAAACGGATATGGCAAACGTTCGGCTGTAGAAGATTACCGCATCACCAACCGCGGAGGAAAAGGCGTCAAGACGCTGAGCATTACCGATAAGACAGGCGAATTGGTGGCCATTTTGGGTGTGACCGATGAGGATGACCTGATGGTCATCAACAAGAGCGGCATCACGATCCGAACTGGGGCCGACGAGCTTCGCACAATGGGAAGGGCGACACAAGGTGTGCGCTTGATCAATCTGCGCAAGAACGATTCCATCGCTGCTGTCTGTCGCACTCCAAAGTCCGATGAGGAAGAAGTGGAAGGCATTGACGGTGAAGACGGCGCTACAGAGGGCGGCGAGGCCCCGTCAGAAGAGACTGCACCTGAAGAATAAAACCGAATCATGCGGCGGCATTAAAGTCTGGCACGGGATGTGCTAGTTTTGTCGTCGATTCAAGCTGATTTTATGCTGTATACCAAGCAAGCCTTGGCCATTTTGGCCTTTACACCCTTTGCGTTGCTCGCCCAGAAAGATGTGGTGAGTGCGTACAATGCGAACCAGGACGGGGATTACCTCAAAGCCGCCGAGTACATCGACAAGGCGATTGAGGATCCCAAAGCCAACATCAAAGAGAAAACCTGGCGTTACAGGGGCAACATCTACACCAATTTGGCTGCAGACAGTGCCTTGTACACCCAAGTTCCGGATGCGCTCGAAAAGGCGGCCATGAGTTTGATCAAGGCCGATGAGCTCGACGTCAAGAAACGTTATGAGTCTGAAAGGCAAGCTGATGTGGCGCGTGGAGCTTCTATTGCTGGAAATGCGGGCATCAGTTATTTCAACTCTGGTGTTTTCGGCAGGGCAGGAGAGCTGTTTGTGACGGCTGCGGAAATGACCCAGATGTTGGGCGCAGTCGACACCATGGCGATTTTCAACAGTGCGCTTTGCTTTGAAAAGGCCAACCTGAATGACCGGGCAGTAGAGCAATACATGATGTGCGGTGCTTACGGGTACCAGGTTCCTGAAGTGTTTCTCTTCGTCGCCAACATCCACAAGATGGAAGGGGATACGGCAAAGGCTTTGACCACGCTGCAAAATGCGCGGGGAGACTTTCCACGCGAGCAAGCATTGATCATTGAGGAGTTGAACATTTACCTCGTCGCCGGTGAATTCGAGCGTGCGAAGGAGAACTTGATGTTGGCCGCTGAGCAAGATCCCACCAATGAAATCCTGTGGTTCAGCTTGGGAAGTGTCTATGACAATCTCAACATGCAGGATGAAGCCGTGGATGCCTACGGAAAGAGCTTGGAGATCAAGCCAGATTACTTTGATGCCAACTACAACTTGGGTGCGCTCTACTTCAACAAGGCTGTGCAGATGGTGAACGACGCCAATGACATGTGGAAGCCCCGGATGAGCAAGGATGAGTCTGCCAAGCAAACCGAAATGGAAAAAGGCGGCAAAGCCATGTTCTCAACGGCGCTGCCTTATTTGGAGACGGCTTTGGAAGTTGACCCTGAAGACCGTGAGACACTCCGCTCACTGCGCGACATCTATGCGCGGGTGGGATTGGATGACAAAATGCTGGAGGTGTCAGCCAAGCTCAAGTCAATGGAATGATCCTTTGAAACACGAAGGATGTTAGAGGGGCTTCGGCCCCTTTAACTTTGCCATCCTATTTTACATAATGTAAATTATCATTCAATAGGGGGGGTTGCCGATTTTGTGGCTGAGAGCGCTGCTATACCTGGCATTGTGATGTTTTATGGTGGACATCGAGATTCGTGCCTGAGGTGTTCTGGTCTCCTGGATGGTTGCGCTTAGCGTTGACAGCTGAGCGCTTTGTCTGCTTGAACGGCTTGGATGAATTTGTCTCAGTATTTGATGACCATGGTATCCTAGTTTGTGAAGCTCTGAATTCGCCGGTTTTGGTAGCTGCTAGAGCGGTCGCTGGATTTCTGATGACCGTTTACTCAAGGTTGTATTTCGCGAGAATTCGGGAGCTTCTGTGATGCCGTGCAGTAATTCGATAAATCAGCATGCCCGGAGATGCATCAGGTTAACTGTGCAGCGTTTTTCTGATCGTGTGCTACAGTGTGCTTGCAGTTTCTGTGTACTTGCATGCTGTGGGGAGGTCTTTCTGTGTTTGGGAATACCAGACACAGCTTCTACGCTTTGGGCCTGTGGAACCATATTGTAGACACCTACCCGCCAAGGGCCCTCGGGCGTGGCCTTGTTCTATTTTACATAATGTAAAAGTTGGGGCAATAAAAAAGCCGGCCCAAATGGACCGGCTTTTCTGAAGTTTTGAAAGAATTACTTCTTGACGATCAGATTCTGAGCGGCAGAGAAATCTTTGTGGGTCACGCTCAACGTGTAGGCTCCAGCAGCAAGGTCGTGCTTGACCATGATGCGGTTACCTCCGATGATGCTTCCGCTGTTGACTTCTTGTGACAATGCAGTCTTTCCAGACATGTCGAGCACTTCAACAATGATGTTTTCAGCTCCGAGGTTGACCTCTTGGTTGAACTGAATGCTGAAGTGTCCTT
>JAKMCX010000216.1 GCA_022428285.1 Flavobacteriales bacterium | reverse complement strand
TTGAGGCCGCTGCCATCGGCTACATCTACTACTTCAATTCTGAGGCAGCCCAGGCTGCCACCGATGCTGGCCTTCAAGCCGCGAGCATTCCGACGGTTCTGTCTTCGTCCAACCCCGGATGTATGGACGCGACAGCATGCAACTACGATGTTGATGCGCTGAGCGACGACGGTGGCTGCACTTACCCGCCGGCGACCTACTTTGATTGCAACGGTGCTTGTGAGAACGACGCGGACGGCGACGGCATCTGTGACGAGCTCGAGGGCCTGATCCCCGAACTGGAGACGGCATGTGGCACCAATACGGTCTGGGATCCGGTACTCGGCCAGTGCATCATGGACGTGCAGTGCATCGGAGATGTCGATTTGGATGGTCACATTGGGTCGACAGACCTCTTGTACCTGCTCGGCAACTTCGGCACATACTGTACCGGTAACCCAGAGTAAAACCTGATTTTCCTGCAAGAAAAAGGCGGCTCCACTTCGGTGGGCCGCCTTTTTTGTTCCATGGTGCGCCTGTGCTTATCTCTTTTGCGACCGCCCGGTTTTCGCTTCAGGGTGCGGTAAGTTGGCGCCATGTTCAAGCGCTTCAACGCCCCTGTCTTTAGTGCCCTGCTTGCCTTGTTGACGCATGGCCAATCCGGCTTTGGTCAATCCATTCCGGGCTTTTTTGAACCCGTACCAAGCGATGCCCAATACCCTTTCTACCACGGGGTGGCGTCGGGGGATGCGACCTCCGAAGCGGTGGTGCTGTGGACGCGCTTGAGCTTTTCCAATGAGCAAGTGCCATTTGTGGCCTTTGGCGAAGTGGACGTGGCCACAGACACGGCCTTTTCCGACGTGGTCTTGAGCATGCCTGTGCAGGGCAACGGTTTCAGGGATTGGTGTGTCAAAGCCGACGTTTCTGGCCTGGAGGCCGACACCTGGTATTACTACCGGTTCCGCATTGAGGTTAACACCATCGATGGTCCTGAACAGCGCACCAGCATCACCGGCCGCACCAAGACCCTGCCCGCACCGGGAATGCTCCCCGAATGCGGCCAATGGCGCGCGGCAGCCGTGAGTTGCTTGAATTTCCAAAGTGGCCATTTCAATGCGCTGGGCGCCTTGGCAGAACGCAACGACCTGGATGCCGTCTTGGCCCTTGGCGATCAGATTTACGAGTACTATTCGCCCGGAGGAGACGCGGTGAATTACCAACGGTACCAGTGGCCAGAAAACGAGTGCTTCCAGGGGTTTGAATACAGCCAGCGTTGGCTCACCCAACGGCTCGACCCCGACATGCAAGCCGCCTCCCAACAGTACCCCTGGTATGTGTCGTGGGACGACCACGAGGTGGCCAATGAAGCCTATGGCGATGGGGCTCAGTACCACAACGAGGCCATCCACGGGCCCTATGCCATCCGCAAGGCTGCAGCGCTCAGGGCGTTCTATGACTGGAACCCCATTCGGGAAGCGGCCTTCACCTCATCGCCAGACGTGATCGAAGCCGACAGCCTGCACTGCTACCGCGCCTTTGACGTGGGGTCATTGGTGAAACTGGTGATGCTCGACACCCGCACCTTCCGGTCGCAGTGGGTGTCCTTGTCTCCCGACATCTTGGCTGTGGCGCTGGACCCCACCTTGTTTGAGGACTCTACGGTGATGGCCGAGCTGGGGCCCGCTTTGCTGTCCATGGCAGACACCGCGCGGACCATGCTGGGCCCCGAACAAAAGGACTGGCTGACCTCCATGTTGACGCCCCAGCAAATGGGGGTTTGGAATTTGTTTGCCCAACAGGTCATGTTCTCGCCCATTCCGTTGGCCGACCTGAGCGACCTGGGCCTCCCCTCCTATCCGCTGTCCAACCCCGGCAACGGCATCGTCGATAAATGGGACGGCTACCAAGCCGACCGACAGTGGCTCACCGAGCGGTTCGCGCCGCTGTCCAACCCGGTTGTGCTCACGGGTGACATCCACCAAGAGTTTGCGCTCGAGGTCCCGGATCTTGCTGGCGGCTTTGTCGATGCAGCCGGCGTGCAGGCGGGCTCTGTGGCCACCGAATTCACCGCCACTTCAGTGGTGAATGGCCCTCGGATTTGGCCCCTCACCGAAGCGGCAGCCCAGCAGATCATCCCGTGGCTGGAACACGGCGACATCGACAACCCATTGAGCAAAGGCTACACGGTGCTGGACTTCAACCTCGACCGCCTCCACGTGGACTTCATTCAGGTGGAATCCCAATGGGAGCGCACCACGGCTCAATTCCTATCGGCAGCCTTCGAGGTTCCCGCCGATGCGCAGGTTCCTGCAGGTGAGCCCCTCCGGTTTTTGCAGGAGCTCTCCGGGCCAGTGAACACGGCCACTTCATGCGGCCCGGATCAACCCATGACCATGGAGCAGTGGCTGGGCTGGAGCGCCCCCGGCTGGGGCCATCCCGGCACCCCCGATGGGACAGTTGAGCTGGGGCCAGATGGCCAGCCCATCTGGGACGCTTCCGGAACGGCCGACTTCCGCCTTTGGATCGATGCCTCGGGCCAGCTTCAGTCCGACGCCGACTTGGCCGAAGTGCGCTGGTTTGACGCCCGCGGAAGGCGGCTCTCGGCCCCTGTTGGCCCCGGCCCCTGGCTGGTTTTCGCCCGCACCAAAGACGGCCGCACCACCCGCCGCTGGCTGCGCTGAACCTCTCCCCAAAGCGCGCGGAATGTGAAGTCACACATTTTCACACGCTGACCCAGCAGGAGTTCACCAACGTGGCTGTATTGCACAGATTTAGCCCTAGCTTGTTCGCTGAGCCTAACCCACTTGCATGAAGCTGCCTGCCATTGTCTTCTTGCTTTTTATCGCATTCTTTTCCAGCGCCCAAAGCGTTCCGGAATGGACACCAACCCCTACACCTTCCTCTGGAACGCTTTTAGGGCAGGCCACCTTGGATGGATTCCCCTGCGAGCCTGGCGATTGGGTTGGCGGATTCACATCGGATGACCTGTGCGTTGGAGCGGCTCCACTCATCGTGGCGGATGGAACGGCCTACATACAACTGGTCTTGTATGGAGATGATGGAACCACAACAGAAACCGACGGACTGACCGTCGGAGAGGAATTTGAACTCCGGCTTTGGGACGCATCCGTGGACTCGGTGTTCGTCTTCGAAGCGCCCATTGCGGGATGGACCAACACCAACGGCGCTCCAATTCCGGGACTTGATGACCCCACCGTCCTCTATGCTTTTGGCGGACCGCGAGCCGGCTGCACCGACCCTGATTACTTCGAGTTTGACCCTCTGGCACAACTCAACGATGGAAGCTGTAATACCCTCATCGTCGAAGGCTGCACCGACCCTACCTTCCTCGAATACGACGCAAGCGCAAACTTGGACGATGGCAGCTGCCTCACTCCCGTTGTGCCCGGCTGCACCGATGCTGCCTATTTGGAATTCAACCCCGAAGCCAACCTCGATGACGGCTCCTGCGCCACACCCTCCATCTTGGGCTGCACCAACGTCGACTACCAAGAATTCAATGAATCGGCCAACACCGACGATGGCTCTTGTGCCAACCTTCACATTCCCGGCTGCACCAACCCCAACTACTTTGAGTTTGATGCGCTGGCCACATTGGACGACGGGTCTTGCGCTTCGGTCATCATTCCCGGGTGCACCGACCCTGTGGCATGCAACTTCGACCCATCGGCCAACGCAGATCAAGGCTGCTTTTACCAGACGCTGATTCGGGACTGCAACGGGAGCTGCTACTTTGACTTCGATGGCGATGGCGTTTGCGACAGCGAGGAAGTCAGTGGATGTCGATACGCCGCTGCCTGCAACTACAACCCTGAAGCCACCGATGATGACGGCTCTTGCATTTTCGTCCCCGCGGGCCGCGACTGCGAGGGGAATTGCCTGAGCGATACCGACAACGACGGCACCTGCGACGAAGACGAGGTTCCCGGCTGCATGGATGCAGACGCCGTGAACTTCCTGACCATCGCCACCGAAGACAACGGCACTTGCGCTTACCTGTCTTCGGGTTGTGCCGACTTGAACTTTGACGGTGCGGTGACCATTTCCGACCTGCTCATCATGCTGAGCCAATTCTCCAACTTCTGCGCCGACCTCGACCTCGAATGACCCCCACCATGAACCTTCGACTGCTCCTCCTTACGCTTGCGGCCTCCATGCCGATCCTGTCCATCGCCCAGGTGGGCACCGGCGTGGTGTTCTATACTGAGCCTGCCCTTGCCTTTGTCCCCACAACGGTGGACAGCACAAGTGTCATTTCCATTGAATTGGGCAACGAGCTTGGCGTGGCACAAACGGTGTCGCTCGATGGCTTGGATGGCCCTTTCTCTCTTGTTGGCCCCAGCGCATTGACCATTGAAAGTGAAGCCTCTACCACCTTAATGTTGACCTTCTCCCCTGCTACTCTGGGCGACAAGACCGACACTTTGCTGGCCCAAGGATCCGTTTTCGGAGAAGCACAAATCATTCTCAATGGAGAGGGCATTCAAGTCCTGCTGGAATGGTCAGCCGACACCCTGACCTTTGACACCACCGCCATCGGAGCCACCTCCTACCAGGACCTCATCATTACCAACGTGGGCAATGGCACTGCCGCCATTACGGACGTCCAGATCGACAATGAAGCCTTTTCGGTGGAGTTCCTCGACCCCTATGTAGCGCCTACGCCGCAGGAGCCCTGCTACACCATCCCCGCCAACGACTATGGCGGCGACTTCGACGTCCCCTACCGCGAGTTCTACCTCACCGTCGAAGGCGGCGCCTTCCCCGACGAGCTATACTGGAACATTTACGACCCCTGGGGCGCCAACAACTACAGTCAATACGGCCCGGTGACAGACTACGCCATCTGCCTCCCGGACAATTGGAACCTCCCCACCAACCCCGACGATTACTGCTGCTACAATTACTTCGAATTCAACACGCAGCATGAGCTCTACAATCCGGTCTTTACCGACGGGATTGTCTTCACCATACGCGACGAATGGAACAATGAAGTTTGGTCTTTCGACCTTGGCGACTGGCCCGACTGGAACTACAGCAGCTCAGCTTATGTGACCACCGGAAACCCACCAACCGGCCCCGACTTCACTCCCGGCCTCATCGGCGAAGGCCTCAGCACCATCGCCCGTGTCTCCATGACCCCGGCCAACTCTGGGACCGTAGGTGGCTCCCTTAACATTCAAAACTCAAGTGCCGCATCTCCAATCATTAATGTCGTGTTGATTGGTGCGGCAGTTTCTGAAGTTGGTGGTGAGTTGTGCAACATTCAATGGAACCCGGAAAACTCTCCTTACACCTTTACCTCGGATGTCACCATCCCAACCGGATGTGCACTTGAAATTCTCGGAATGACGGAGATTAACATGAATGGCAACTCTCTCATAGTCGAAGG
>JAKMCX010000146.1 GCA_022428285.1 Flavobacteriales bacterium | reverse complement strand
CGTCGTCTGCACTGAACAGGAAGAACTGATTGGCTTCCTTTTCCTTGCCGCTGCGCTCGTCAAAGCTGGTCAACGCCACCTTGACCCGGAACCACTTGTCGCCAGTGTCAAAGCGGACCACCTCGGCATAGTTGCTTTTGGTGATGGACTTGACTTCGAAGGGGCCCGTGCACACGTCGGTCACGATGCCCACCAATCGGGCTTCGGCTTCGGTGTAAGTGTAGGCGTCCAGCAGGAGCTGGTCGGTTGTTTTCTCTTCGCTGCCGTCTGCGCCTGGGCGGATGTATTTGACGACACAGGTAAACCAATTTCTTGTCATGTTGATGGGGTCAATGATTGTTCAATGCGCTGCATGACTTCGGTCGCCACGCGCAAGGCCGCGAGGCCGTCTTCGAGTGGCACCCTGCAGGCGGCTCTTCCGGTGCATGCCGCATGGAAGTCGGCGAGCTCATCTGCAATGGCGTTGGATGCTTCGACCTGGGGTTCATCGATGTGCAGCCTCCGCGCAGCGCGTCCGGGGACATCGAGGTACAGACCAAACGGATCGCGTTCGGCCCCTTCGCTGACATCCTCGAGGTGCATGACCTGGGCACTGCGGTTGAGCAAGTCCACGGAGAGGTAGGCGTCGGGTTGGAAGAGCCGGACCTTCCGCATGGGGTTGATGCTGACCCGACTCGCTGTCAGGTTGGCGACGGCGCCGGAGGTAAACTCCAGCCGGGCGTTGGCAATGTCCACACTGTCGCCCACGACGGCCACACCATTGGCCGCCACCCGTGATACTTCGCCTTCCAAGACGTGGAGGGCCAGGTCGATATCGTGGATCATGAGGTCCATCACAACAGGGACATCCAATCCGCGAGGGTTAAAGGGGGCAAGCCGGTGGGCTTCGATAAACCGCGGTGCATCCAGATGGGCACGCGCCGCTTCAAAGGCAGGGTTAAATCTCTCTACGTGACCGACTTGGACCACGCGCTGAGCAGCGTCCCGTGCAGCAACGAGGGCCTGCGCTTCGGCGAGGTGATGGGTGACGGGCTTTTCGATAAAACAATGCACTCCGCAAGCCAGCACCAATTCAGCAATGCGAGCGTGCATAGGAGTTGGGGTCACGATGGCAACCGCGTCTACGGCATCGAGAAGGGCCTCGACCGTGGGAAACGCCAGAGGCGCACGCGGCCATTGTCCTTCTGTAGCCATCGTCTTGACGGCAACCATAGCGGCATCATCGGGGTCAAAGAACCCGACAGTATCCCACAGTTCGGGAAGAGATTGTAGGCAACGAAGGTGAATCCGGCCCAAGTGGCCAGCTCCGATAACTCCTATGCGCAATGGGGAAGACATGGGCGGACGAAGGTACCCGGTGTGCTTCCCCCGGGCGCCATGTTGGCAAGGCACGATTTCCACATCGAATCCCGGTTGTGCGTTGGGTAATTTGGTCGGCTCATGTCCGCCTCCGCCGCCAACCTCACAGACAGCTACCGCCACAAGGGCCTTCGCCGAGAATTGCTGGGCCAATTAAGGACCATGGGCATCGCCGATGAAGCGGTGCTCGATGCCATGGATAGGGTGCCCCGGCATTACTTCATGGACGATGCCTTTGTCCATTTCGCTTACGACAACAAAGCATTTCGCATCGGAGCTGGTCAGACCATCAGCCATCCATTCACCGTGGCCCGACAGACGGAGTTGCTCGGCCTTCCCAAAGGAGCCAATGTGCTCGAAATTGGAACCGGAAGCGGGTATCAATGTGCAGTGTTGTCGGCGATGGGTTACAAAGTCCACAGCATAGAACGACAGAAAGCCCTGTACGACAGCACCACTCCGTTCCTCAAGAAGATGGGTTTCCGGGCGCACTGCTATTATGGCGATGGCTTCAAGGGGAAGCCCGTGTTCGCCCCATTTGATGGCATTCTGGTCACCTGCGGAGCCCCGTTCATTCCCGAAGCGCTGCTGGGGCAATTGGCCATCGGTGGACGCTTGATCATCCCGCTGGACGACCCCAATGTGGGAGAGGGAAAGCAAGTCATGACGGAGGTTCGCCGCGTGGAGGAGGCGACGTTTACCCGGCAGACACACGGCACTTTTGCCTTCGTGCCCATGCTCGCTGCCCGTTCTGGGAGCGCAGATTAATCACATTCCTCGCCAAATCCGGCGAGAACCCCAAGGACGTCTGAGACGGTCACGATGCCGTCAAAGTCGAGGTCACCCGGACAGTGGGTCAGATCGGCGGTGCACTTTCCCAGAACGGCATCCCAGACTGTTCCCGTGCCGCAAGCATCTTCGTCGCAACACATGACGCCATTGCATGCGGTGGCAGGAGGAGGAAGCGGAGGACAAACATTGCCAAAGCTCCCCAGGGTCGTGAGGATGTCCGTCACCGTCACCATGCCGTCGAAATCCACGTCGGACAGGCACTGCATTTGGATGGAAACGCACAATCCAGTGGAAGCATTCCAGTAGGTTCCCTCGCCGCAAGCCGCATCACCGCACGCTTCCTCATCGTCGCAGATCCCGTTGTTGTTGGCATCTGCTCCGCAGTCGCCTCCGCAAATTCCGAGGGCGTCGTCGTACAGACACCCCCCGTCGTCGACCGTGGCGTTCTCGTCATAATTGCAGGCTGCGGGGTCCATGCACCCCGGCACATCTGTATTGTCGCTGCAGAGTCCGGGCAGTTCCGCATTCACGGTGTAGTTCACGACACCAGAGGTGGACCAGGCGTTCATCACCTCGATGGTCCAATCTCCATTTCCTGTCAGAGGCGTCGAGGCCAAATTGACAGAGGCTGTGTAGGTTCCTGATGCAGATACGTTCCATCCACCAGGCCAAGTGCCTGCGCCGGTGTATCCCTGTGACTGGTCGTACCCTCCGATTTCTATGCAATCTCCCGATGGAGAGCACAGGCCCAACAACATGTCACCGGGCCAAGACCCGCTGCTCTGGGCATTGTCAAAAACCAGGGTGATGTTGAGCCCAAGCGGCGTTCCCGAAGCACTAAAAGTGGAGCTTTCGATGCCGCCGCCTGCCAGTGAAGTCACCATTTCCGGCACGGCCAATCCGCCAATCAGTCCTCCATCAGTCCCGCATTCAGAACAGGCATCGGGGTAGATGCACCCGTCGTTGTTGGCGTCTCCAGGAGCGTAGTTGCAAGCTTGGGAGTCGCCGCAAAAGAGGCTCGTCGTCTCGGTCACCAAGTCTCCGCAGGTGCCGATACAAGAGGCGCTGTTGAAAGTGGGGATGAGGGCGTTGTTTTCTACCGTCGGGTGGAATTGAAGCAATTTGCTGCCGCCAGAAATGGCATGGCAATAGCTCATGATGGTGCCGAGCTGACCAGTGGGGTTGTCGGTATATCCGGTGCAGTCGCCTTCATAGCTTCCGCAATTGTCAATGGGCCCCCCAGGCCACCCGCACCAATGGGTGTGATTCGCACCACAATTGTGCCCCAATTCGTGGGCCACGACGTCCAGGTTCCAGGCGTAAGTGTTGATGTTGTAGCTCGTGGTGCCCGACAGGTTGCCACTCACGCCGGCATTGTAGCTGTTGCACAGGCCATTGAGGTAGGCGATGCCGCCGGTTCCAATGTTGGTGCGCATCGTAAAGAAGTGCTTCAAGTCCAGGGGGATGGAGTTGAAGTCGGGGTTGTTGTTCCACTCAGAATTAAAGGCGCCGAGCAACCCTCCTCCATCGTTGACGACGGAGGCGTAGGGGTCGGGAGAGGTCCAGACATGAATGAAGCGGGCTTCGAGGGTGATGAGGTCGTTGAGTTCATTGCGGTAGATCTGGTCTACGGCAGCGAGAATGGCCAATGCCCAATCGACGGCGTCGGTCACATCTGAACCCAAGGCGTTGTAAGTGAACTGATCGATTTCAATGCCGACCTCCACGCACTCCAACACAGACGAACTGCTCATCTGTGCAGCCGTTCCGCCGTCTAGGGCAAGGGGAGCAGCATCCTCGACCCCACAGCTGAAAATGCGGTCATCGGTAGATGCGTCGATGGGGAAGAGGGCGTGCCAACCTTCTCCGCGGTGGTTGATCTCCCAGCGCCGTCCATCCATAGCGAAACTGGCCATGACATGGTCTTTCATCAAGATGAGGGTTCCCTGAGCCTCTCCACCTTCGAGCGCATAAGTGACCAAGTTGGGTTGGATGTCCACGGCATGAAATCCATGGGCGTCGTTGACCGCAATCTCCAGGTGTTCGGAGAGGTTTTCAAACCGCTTGAACCGCAAGGTTTTGGTGGTGCCATCGGGGAAGGGTACCGACCATGTGAAGCGCTCCGGTGAGGCAGCTTTCAAGTCCATAAAAGCAGCAGCATCCAACTTGAGGCCACGGGCAGAAGCGGCTTCGCGGGTGGGGCTCAAAGAACTGGGCAGGTTTTTGGCCTCCATGAGGGCGACTTGATCGGCCACCAATTGGGCTGAAACACTGGAAGTGCACAGCAGAAAAAAGAACAACAAAAAGCGGGGGTATGCCATAGGCTACAAGCTAGCCTTTCACTTGAGATATTCTGCCACCACTGACAAATGTCACCTTGACTTGAGCAGGCCAATGCCGCACGTGCTGCAAGGACTTTCGGAATCAAAAAAGGGTGCCCCCTTCTTTTGGAAAATCCCCCATTGTATGCTGCCCCAAAAACCTGCGGCAGCTGTTCTCACAGAACCCCGCGGCCCGGACGCACCAAGACGGCTTCATCGCCCGTACAATCGACCACAGTCGAGGGCTCGATGTTGCCTATGCCTCCCGCAACAACGGCATCGACAAGTTGCATGTATTTCTCGTGCACCAGCCCCGGGTCTGTCATGTATTCGGAGTCCGTGTCGGCTGAGTGTACTGAGCTAACAACGAGAGGTTTGCCTATTGCTTCTACCAGTGTCCTTGGGATGTTGTGATCGGGAATTCTGATGCCCACCTCGCGCTTGGATTTTCTGAACAACCTCGGCACCTGCACCCCGGCATCCAGAATGAAAGTGAAAGGGCCTGGAAGCGAGCGCTTCATGAGCTTGAAAGTGGGCTGAGGCACTGGGGCGGTGTATTCGCTGACTTGACTCAGGTCCTTGCAAATCAGAGAAAAGTTGGCCTCTGTCAAGGAGATGTCTCGGATGCGGGCCATTTTCTCCAAGGCCTTTGACGAGCCCAAGGCACAGGCAAAGCAATACACGGAATCGGTGGGAATGATGATGACCCCATTCCTCTGTAAAAGGGCCGCAGCTTGGGCGATTTTACGCTCCTCTGGCGTAGTGGGGTGTATGTCAATGAGCATCACATTAAGTTCGCCAAAATGACATTGTAAACCATCACAATTTCTAACAAAATCAGCCGGCGCAGCGCACACACGAAGTGGCCCCCGGCATCAGCAGCAATCTGCCGACAGGAATGGGTTGGCCGCACCTGACGCAGAGCCCGAATCTGTCGTCGTCCAGCCTCTGAAGGGCGCGGTCCAGTCCTTGCCGCTGTTTTTCGGATTGTCTGAGTGCAGCTTCGTTGACCGATTTGTTGTTGATGGCATCCATCCGACTGACCCTTCCAATGGCTTCGCTGGGCGGAATGGGCTTGGTGAGCTCGCGGTATTCCGCAATGCGCTCATCCAAATGCGCCGCTTTCTTAACGAGCGCTTGTCGGATTTTTGACTTGTCTTCAGGGGAAAGCATGTTCCAATTAAACGCATCTTGGTCCAAACCGTTACATCGTCATGAAATTGTACCCCTGGTTACTCTGGTTTTTCCCACTGTGCATGCCCTTCAAAACGGCAACGGCCCAGCCCGAACTTGCATCTTGGCTGCTCAATACGGACGGTGCTACCGGCCAATATTGGAATGGAAACAACCTCATTCAAATGCAAGACGAATGCGATGTGCAGTTGGTCCAATACAGCGCCGATCACGTTTACGTTCACGCTACAGGCATTCCGCGCTACGCGACCG
>JAKMCX010000109.1 GCA_022428285.1 Flavobacteriales bacterium | reverse complement strand
GCCCAAGCCGCCAACCAAGCGCACATTGACGCTGATTACGACACATGGAAGTCCTTCTACACAGAGGATGCCGTGATCTGGGACGCCACTTATGGCAGCCAAAAAATGACCGTTGCAAAGGCGGCCGAGACGTTTGCGGGCCACCATGCTGCCATCGATGGCATACGCACTGCCCGTGAAGTTTGGCTTCCAGGAGTAGACACCCTCAACCTTCAAGCCGATGGCAGCGTTCGTGCTTACATCGATTGGAACGGCACTTCAAAGGCCAACGGACATGAACTTGAACTGCGCGCCTATCATTACTGGAACTTCGACGAAGCCGGTAAAATCAACCAACAGGGCGACTTCTACGATGCTGGCGGATTGCTCGTCGCAGCTATTCCCCCGCCTCCTGCCAAAGTCGAGGAAGGCGCGGCAGAGTGATGCATTCACCCTTTCTGACTCCAAGAAAAAGGACGGCTGTTGGCCGTCCTTTTTTTGTGGGTTAATGTGACGCTCGCATCCATGGCCCTGTCGAGCAGGTCAGTGCATGATGAGGCAGTCGGAATCCAATGCCGAAATTGGCGGCATGCAACTCTTGAAAATGACGGCCTTCTTGACGGCGGTCTTGGCCGGATGCCAAACGACAATGCCGCGATTAGAGCTGGCTGGAAAGGGCCAGGAGCAGGACCAAGTGTCAGCGTGGCTGGCGGATTTGAACCGGCAGGGTGATCACGCCGGGGCGGTGGTGGTCCTCAAGGAAGGCCAGGTTTGGGGCCAGTGGTTTCATGGCGTGGAGCGAGGTGGGGGAGCGCCTGTGGGAAGCAGCTCCATGTTTCGACTGGCCAGTGTTTCCAAGCA
Source organism: Flavobacteriales bacterium (assembly GCA_022428285.1). Lineage (GTDB taxonomy): Bacteria > Bacteroidota > Bacteroidia > Flavobacteriales_D > Sanyastnellaceae > UBA8752. The sequence continues at coordinate 38,709 of JAKMCX010000109.1, read as the reverse complement.
GTTTACTGCGGCAGGAGTGCTGACGGCCGTCGCGCAAGGCCGGCTGGGGCTGGATGATGACATCCGGGTATGGCTCCTGGAGTGTCCCTATGAAGGGGTCACCGTGCGCCACCTCATGCAGCACGTTTCTGGCATTCCAGACTTCTACATGGACCTGCCCATTCCCGACCGTGGTTTTCTGGGCATCGGCGATGTCGCTGCCGCCCTGCCTCAAGCGCCCCCCATGGAACGCGCAGTGGGCGCAGCTTTTGAGTACAGCAATACCGGCTATGTGTTGCTTGCCGCGCTGCTGGAGCGGGTCTACGACCAGCCGTTTGAGGAACTCATGATGCAGCAGGTTTTTGGGCCCGCTGGATTGGAGTGCACCCGGGTTTGGAACCTGTTTTCTACAGAAGAGGACTGGCCCAACAAGACGTGGAGCATGGACGGCACGGAAAGCGATGCGCCACAGATTGAACCCACAGAGCTCGACGGGGTGGCCGGTGATGGCGGCACCTTTATGTGTGCCGAGGATGTACCGCGGTGGAACGCATGGTGGACTTCCAATGCTGCTGTACCGGACTCCATTCTGCAGCAAGCCTTTGCACCTGTAGACTTGCCCGACGAAGGCCTGAGCGACTACGGCTTTGGTTGGTCATTGCCGGATACCGCCCACGCGTCGCATTCTGGCGCTTGGCTGGGTGCACGCACCTGGTGGTGGAGGTCCCGCGACGGGCAAGATGCCGTGGTCGTCCTGAACCACACTGGGTCGAAGCAAGCGGTGGAAATGGGGCAGGCCATCCAAGATTCGCTGTGGTGAGGCTCACTCAATGGCGTAGCGCTGCTTCACATTCACAAAGGCCGTTTTGAGCTTGCTCGAAGTGTTGAGCGTGCCGCCCCAACTGAAGCTCTCATCGGAGTTCGTGCCCAAGATTTGGAAAACACCAATGCTCGTTTCGAGCAGGTCTCCGAGTTCGCCGCCACCGCCAGAAACAGCGGTGCGCGCACGTGTCTGGCCATCTTCTGATGCGGCCTCGATCATTTGAATCTTCAGCGCGCCCAATCGGGTATAGTAGTATTTCGGTGGATAGGATGTGATGTAGACGTCCTGCTCAATCAGTTCTGTGACCTCATTGGCCACGCGTTCTACAAGGTTGATGTCGGTAGAAGTGACCTTGAAGCCTCGGTTCAATCGGTAGCCATTGAAGACCTGTTCCCGGTCGACGAGGTCGCCCTCGTCGTTGTAATGGTTCACGGTTTTGTTTTGTGGAATGATGTCGATTGAGAGAAAGGCATAAGCGTCCCTGTCGATCCCCTTGTCCTTTAGGAATTGCTCGACCACCGCCTTGTCTTGTTTCATGTGGGCATATACCTCTTTGAGGTCCATGGCTTTGCGGGTGAACTGCCCCTGCCACACGGCCAGGTCCGATGTGAAGTCCATAGACGTGGAACCCGTCACCCCGATGTCGCTGGCTTGGCTGCGAAAGAAATAATGGCCATTGCGTGCCACGAGATATGCCGAGGCGAGAATGGAGACGGCCAGAACAACGGCCAGGGATGGAACCAAGAGGGGGTGTCGTGTCATGAATCAATATTGAATGGGCACAGCAGCGTCCCCAACATTCAACCGGATGGGGCAGCGGCATATTGTGCAAGCCGCCCATGCAACCATTTATTCCTTCAGCCCGTCCGACTTTAGGCGCCTAATTTGCGCCCTGCAAAAACGATTCAATATGAAACTAAGAAGCCTGTTTGGCCTGATGGCCACCTTGTTGCTGATCACCGGGTGCAAAGACAACACCGTAGCATGCGATGAGGGCAACAAAGCCGTGATCACCATTTTCAACAATTCACTTTGTACTCCAGATGTCAGTGTTGACGGAGACAATGTGGCTTCAGACATGGGGATCTTGAGCACAGAAACTGTAGAGGTAGATGCCGGAGACATCGACGTCGATTTCGATCTGGCATTCATCTCCTTGTGCACAGCCCTTGACACAACTGTGACTGTGGCTTGTGGAGATTCCATTTACATCGAATTTGACGGTGTCTGACCCCACCGTCATTGGACCTTTAAAAGCCAGGCCTCCAGCCGGGCTTTTTTATGCCCGTCAACGAACCAATTGAGCCCCTTTGCGGTTTCAAACATGGAATCACACAACATGCGTTACGCTTTACTCTTTGCACTTCTTGCGGTCGGTTTTTCCCATCAAGCCCAAAATGAATGGGCCCAGATGGCTTCATTTGAAGGCAATGGTCGCCACCATCCAATCACAGTGGCCAATGACCAATACGGTTACGTCATTGCTGGACAGGCTGGATTTGCGGCACTCAACCTCGATGACGTGCACCGGTATGACCCCAGCACCGACAGCTGGACAGCCATGGCGGCTTTTCCTGGCGGGGGCAGGGGGTACGGTTATGGCGTTTGTGAGGGAGACAACGCGTATGTAGGGTTTGGGTCGAACAGCAGCGGTTATCCCACCGATTGGTGGCACCTGAACATGGCCTCCGGAACCTGGACTGCGCTGGCAGACTTTCCCGGATTGGGTCGAAACCACCCTGCCATGGTACTGGCCGGTGGACAAATCATGGTGGGGCTGGGAAGCAATGACATTGGAAACCTAGGGGATTGGTGGGCCTATGACATGGCCAACGACACCTGGGAGCAGCGCTCAGCCTTTACCGCTGGAGACCGACACCACCCCTTCTATTTTGGCATCGACGGGGCTGCCTATGTCGGGTTTGGCCATGGAAACTCCGTGAACGGAGACCTCACCATTTACCGAGACTTTCACCGCTATGATCCCGAGACAGACGATTGGACACAACTGGGGGACTTTCCGGGAGAAGCACGCGTCGCGGGCACCCAGTTTGCAAAGGATGGCTTTGGATACGTGCTCAGTGGCGATGGCGACAACCATGGACCGCTGGATTACGGCGAATTCTGGAAGTACAACCCCTCCAATGACAGCTGGTCCGAGATGCCGGCACATCCGGGAGGCGCCCGCTGGGCTCCTGGCAGTTTTGTGCTCGGTTGCTACGCCTACCTGACCTCTGGATTGGAAGGGGCCAATGACACTTTTCATCAAGACCTCTGGCGCTACTCGCTCTCTGACGATTGCGGATGCACCGACCCCAGTGCGGTCAATTACTCCAGCTTGGCCATTGACGACGACGGCTCGTGCTGCTATGTTTCGGGATGTATGCAGGAATCGGCAGTGAACTACAATCCAGAAGCCTGTCTGGGTGACGGTTCTTGCATCGCCCCAATCCTGGGCTGCACCGATGCCTCTTCAGAATTTTTTGACCCAGAAGCCAATACAGAAAACGCTTTGGGCGGCCCCTTGTCTGCAGAAGCTTTGGGTGCAGGAGGGTTTCATTTCAATGACATGTGGGACATGGTTTTCAGCGCTTCTGAACCCACCATTCTGGAAAGTGTCGAAGTATTGGCCGAGACCAATTTCTCCATAGGAGTGTACATCCGAGATGCATCAGGCGGGACCATTTTTGAGGGGGATTACGCCCTTCAAACAGGTTGGAACACCTTGGCGATAGGGACGGAAATCCCCAATGGAACAGGATTTCTGATGGGCATTGAGGGCACCAACGACGGGTTGTTTCGCAACAGTGCTGTTCCTGCGGGGGGCTTTCCAATCTCTGTAGCCGACCGACTGAGCATTACCGGCAACACCACAGACTCTCCACTCGACTACCACTATTATTTCTACCGTTGGAGAATTTCTGCCCCGTGCAGTGCCACAAGTGGGGTATCGGAAGGGCCTTCTGTTGCTCCTTTCGCATTTCCCAATCCTGCGACAAACATCCTCGCGGTAGAAGGCCTGAGCGAAGGAATGCAGTTGAGCGTGATGGATGGAACAGGCAGGGTGGTTCAACGCCTCCTGGCCAATGAACCGCGCACGCTGATCCCTGTCGCGGAACTTCCCAAAGGCCTGTACATATTGTCCGCAGAAGGGGGGTGGTCCCAGCGTTTCATGGTTCGACATTGAGTCGGCTTCTGCCCATATCTTCGGGGCATGACCGCATCCATTCGAACGTCCATGATGGCCTTGGCCATGATCTGGTGCTGCGCTTCAAGCGCGCAGACCGTTTTGCTTCAAGAAAACTTTGACGGAGGCGCACTCCCTGACGGTTGGACACAGCAAACCTTGGCCACCGACGGAGGGTGGCTGGGAGGCGTGAGCACAGACTTGGATAGCCAATGGTGGCCCATCACTCCGCACGGGAGCATGATGGCGACCAACGACGACGCGTGCGATTGCGACAAAAGCGCGGATTATCTGATCACACCTGCCTTGGATTTAAGCGGCCTCGACAACGCCATGCTGGCCTTCTCGAGCTACTACGATGGAGGCACCTACGAGGGGTTCGACGAGGAGGCGACGGTGGAGTATAGCTTGGATGGAGGTGAGACCTGGTCGGTCCTGCAAACCATTGAAGGCAGTGAATACCTGTGGAATTTCGAAGTGATCGCCCTGGACGACCTTCTAGGCGAAACCAACGTCCACCTGGGCTTTCGGTACAACGACGGAGGGGGCTGGCTCTTTGGCTGGGCCATCGACGATGTGGTGGTCCTAGAGCCAGGAGGTTTGGACTTGGCGCTGATTGGATTGCAAGCAGAGGACGTCGTTCTGGCTCCAGCCACAGAAGACTTGGCAGGAACGGTGGTCAACTTGGGCGTGGATACGGTGTACTCCTATACTGTAGCATGGAGCATGGCCGGGGCCTCTGGCGAGACCACCATCGACGGTGTGGCTTTGGGTTCTGCCGATACCCACAGCTTCTCATTCACCGAGGTGTTGCCTTTTGACCTGAGCGGCAATTACACGGTCACCGCGGAGGTTACAGCCGTGAACGGCATGATGGATGACCAAGGGTCCAACAACGCCCAATCTGTGGACGTCACAGCGGTCTATTCCGGCCTGTTCGACAATGGCAAGGACCTGCGGGAGTACTACTACTATCAGCCCACCGACGCCCCTGAGAACTGCCCGTTGGTGTTTGCCTTTCATGGCTACACTGGAACCGCCGAAGGCATCCTTCAATACTCTGGCTTCAATGACCTGGCCGATGAGTTCGGATTTGCCGTGTGCTATCCCCAAGGCACCATTGATGGATCGGGAGAACCATTCTGGAACGTGGGATATGCCTTCCACGAAAATGAGTACGTGGACGATGTGGCCTTCGTTTCTGAATTGAGGGGAGAACTCATCGAAACCTACACCCTCGACGCAGAGCGCGTGTTTGGCACGGGGTTCTCCAACGGTGCTGACTTCTGCTACTTGCTCGCTTGTGAAGCGTCGGATGAATTCCGGGCAGTGGCTCCCATAGCGGGGATTTTGATGTCGGACATCCAAGCGGATTGTGCCCCCCAATACATGGTGCCCATTCTCGAGGTGCACGGCACAGATGACGATGTGAGCTTGTACGAGGGGGACCTCCAGAACCAAGACGGTTGGGGATCTTATCCCAGCACACCTGACGCCATGGCCTTTTTTGTCGACTTGTTCGGATTGACCCTTCAAGAGGCGGGCAATTTCCCGGACGAGGTGACCACGGATGGGTCCAATGTGGATTACCAGAAATGGGGGCTGGAAGGCGCTTGCCCCCAAGTTTGGTTGTACACCGTCAATGGTGGCGGTCACAGCTGGCCCGGTGTTTGGGGCAACCTGGACATTGATGCTTCCCGTGAGGCCTGGCAATTCTTTGCCCAGGCCTGCAGCGAACCGCTCTCCGTGGTCGAACCTGTCCCAAGTGGCCAGCGCACCTTAATGCGGGTCACGGATGTTTTGGGCCGTGAGGTCAATCCAGAGCCCGGTGTATTGCTGCTGTTCCAATACTCGGACGGCACCGTCGAAAAACGAATGACGGGCGAGTGAACATCGGACAGGACATGGACATTTCAACCGCTTCCAATCCTCCTTTAGACCTCACCCAACTTCCCCGCTTGGAAGAGGTTGAATACCTCCCCATCAGCAAAAAATACCGGGGCATGCGGCTGGCATTTTGGGCGTTGGTGCAACTGGTGGTGCTCGCCGCGGGGCTCACGCCATTCCTGATGCACAAGCTGGGCGGCTACGAAGACATGGCTGAATTCAGCGCATGGTATTGGCCCGTGAGCGTTCAAATGATCTTTGCGCTGTTGTGGTTTCTGGAGGAATGGAAGGGTTTTCCTCGGCGGGGTTATGCCGTGCGGGAGCGCGACATCACCTACCGAACGGGCTGGCTGTTTCGTTCGACCACCACTGTGCCCTTTGGTATGATCCAGCATTCTGAATTGAGCCAAGGCCCGGTATCCAGAAAGCTCGGGTTAAACCACCTCAAGTTGTTTACCGCAGGCGGAAGTGGCAACCTGCGCATCGCAGGACTTGAAGACGCCGATGCCCAAGCGTTGCGCACCGTCATCGAAGCGCGAACGCGAAGATGAACATGGACTTTGAAGCACCCAAAAGGCAGCATCCATTGGGGGTGTTTATCATCGGTGCCCAATTCACGTGGAAGGTCATACAGTCCTCTTGGCCCATCCTCATTGGGGCCACACTTGGCGAACTCAAATGGTATCACCTGCTGATCCTGCCTGCAGTGCTTGTTTTGATCGGCGCCTTTGCACTGCTGTACTACTTGCGCTTCCATTTCTACATCTCATCCGATGCCCTGATTGTAGAGCGCGGCATTTTTCAGCGGGAGCGGCTTCAAATTCCTTTTGACCGGATCCAAGCGGTCCAACTCTTCCAAGGCCCCATCCAGCAAGTCTTTGGGCTCACTGGGGTTCGTGTCGATACAGCCGGATCCAGCGGAAGCGAGTTGGAATTGGTGGCCATTCGGAAGTCCGAAGCCACAGTGCTCCAGCAATTCCTCAACAGCAAGATGGCCGCGACCACCTTGGGCGAAGAAGAAGGACAGCGGGCAGACGACGCCCCGGATCAGGAGCCAGAGGGCCAACCTCTGGTCGCGCTGGACTTTCGTGGACTGTTAAAGGTGGGGCTGAGCCAGAACCACTTCAAAAACGCTTTTCTAGGTTTGGCCTTGTTTCTGTCCTTGTTTCAAGGGGCAGAAGAGCAGGTCTCTCAGTGGTTGGACGGAGTGCCTGTTGTGCTGTTGTCGGCCCTGGGCTTGACTTCAGTCTTGCTGTTTATTCCAGGGCTGGTGGTCATGGGCAGCATCGGCGTTTTGACGAGCCTCGGCTCGGTCCTTCTTCGGTATTGGCGGTTAAACAGCACCTTGGGACGGGATGGACTGAAACTCCAAATGGGACTTTTGCGGCGCAATGCCTTTGAGGTGCCCTTTGACAAAATCCACCTGACCGAGTGGAAGAGCAATTGGATCCGAAGGCTGCTGGGTTACGAAACCTTGCGGATTCGCCAGGCCCAAGCCGAGGGTTCAGGAGGATTGAGGGTCTTCATACCGGCGATGGAACCGGTGCACAGGACGGCCATGGAATCGGCCCTTTATCCTGATTTTAATGAGGAAAACAAGGCCTTTGACGTGGCGCCCGTGAGGAGGTTGCGTTGGCTTCTGTTTGCTGCAGCGTCCATTCCAGCGCTGCTCTTGATGACCGAACCGAGCACAACACACATACTGCTTTCAACCATGTGGTTGATGGGGGTTTACTGGACCACAGGAAAGAGGTACAGCGCTTACCGGCTGCGCGTCTTTGCCGATTGCGTCATCATGGAAAAGGGGTGGTTTTGGCAAAACAGAACGGTCCTCAAAATGAGCCAGCTGCAGGGGGTGGAATGGAAGCGCAATGCGCTGTTGGAAAGGCGCCAAATTGGGCACCTCGTCTTCCATACTGCTGCAGGGGGACGCAGCTTCGATTACGTCCACAGCGATGACGCATCACTGATCCGGGATTTCGCCCTCAACCAATTGCATGCCGCCCAGCCAGCCCCGTCGCGGCTTGCAGCAGAATAAAAGTTTGCGTGCCTGCACTTCGGCCTTTGTTTCGGAAGGCACAAGCAACCAAAAGGACGCCACAGTTGTATTTTCAACGCGCCGTGAAGAACACCTTGTCTGACACCTTAACCGCCGCTTTGGCCACATTGCCCCAAACAAATTTGGGCGCATTGGATGCTGTGCAATTGATGCGCAGGTTCGACACCAAATATGTTGTTCCAGAATCATGGCTTCCTCAGTTGGTAGAGGCCATGGCACAACACGCGCATGTGCTTTCAGTAGCGGGAGATGTTGAATGCCGCTATGACAACCTCTACTTCGAGTTGCCTGGCGATCAGTTTCTTCAAGACCACCTCCGGGGCAAGGCGCGGCGGATGAAAATCCGAAAGCGGCGTTATGCCAGCAACGACATGACTTTTCTGGAAGTCAAACAACGGCTACCCGGAGGCCGGACTTCCAAGGAGCGCATGGAGACCAGCACAGGTGTTTCCCCCGTCTTGAGCGCAGAAGAGTTGGCGTTTTTGGACCAGCGGATGCGCAGTCCCCATGAATTGACCGCCCGACTATCCGGCGGTTTTAGCCGGACCACCTTTGTCGATTTCGCCCGCAACGAAAGGGTGACGGTGGACCGGATTCTGAATGCACAACTGTTGGGGGATTCCGACGCCCCATTGCTTCAGGGTCTGGCCATCATAGAAGTAAAGCAACCAAGACCTGACCGATACAGCCCAATTCAGCTTTGGCTTCGCAGTCAGAATGAACGCAAAGGCATGATCGGCAGAAGGACGAGCATGAGCAAATACACCGTATCCCGGCTTGCCAGAGATGGCAACATCGCGGGCCGCGCTTACCTTGCGACATATCGTAGGCTCATGGATGCACAATCTTGGGCCGGGGACCTGCAAGCCTAACCGACATGACTGAAATCGCCCTGCATTTCGCAGCCAACCTGCTATCGTGCTGGATCATTGTTCGAATGATCTATCAATCCAAGGCCAAACGCCGGGATTATGTGTTCACGTTTATGATGGTGAGCGCTTCGGTCTTTTTGCTGTGTCGGATGCTCAGCGGTGTGGAGCTCGACTTGGCATTTGCCTTGGGGCTGTTCGCCATTTTCGGCATCATCCGATACAGGACCAACGTGGTGCCCATCCGTGAGATGACCTACTTGTTTGTGGTCATTGCCCTTGCCGTCATGAACGCATTGGCTCCGGGCTCTATGGGTGAAGTGCCCGTTGCAGTGGGCAACATGTCGCTGTGGTTCATCGCCTTTGCATTGGAACGGTTGATGTTTGTGGAGCACTTGGTGACGAAGCGCGTGGTCTATGACCGCATCGAATACTTGCAAAAAGACAAGCGGGAAGCCCTCCGGGCAGATTTGGAAGAGCGCATTGGCGAAGATGTTGAGCGCATCGAAATCGGCAACATAGACCTGCTCCGAGAGACCGCTGTCATCAAGGTTTCTTACCGAGGTGAGGACCACTCTGAACACATCGACCCGAGCGACAACATATGATGCGCACCCTGCTGTTCAGTGCCCTTCTTTTTTGGGGAGGGGTTTTGCAGGCTCAGATCTTCAATCCGCCAGTCAATGGCGGCGAAACATCGGACACCACAGATTGGAGGGGTTGGAGCGGTGTTTCTATTGGTTTCAAGCCTTGGAAGGGGGTGTCTGTCGTGCTGAACCAGCAGTGGCGTTGGGACGGTGACCTGTCATCGTTTGACCGTCAATTGCAGCAGCTCGGGTGCAGCTGGAGTCCCAGGTGGAATGCATGGAGCAAGACCCAATCATTGGGTGTTGGGTTGAGACACACCTCGAGCCCTGACCGCAAAGGCGACGTACAAGGCGTAGATCGGTTCATCCGCTTGCAAGCTGAACACGGCGCTTCATTCGAAGCTGGCAGGTGGGAATTTGAAACCCGAATCCGATTCCAAAAACAAACAGCGGTTCAGCTCAAAGGCGGCGGCGACCCGGCCGCTGAGGCAGCCCGTAAAATGTGGCGCTTCAAATGTGAAGTGGGTTACAACATCAAAGGATTCAAATGGGACCCTGTGTTCGCGGTAGAACGGTTTGTCCCTGTTGTGCCCGACGGGTGGCAACCCGATGGCACCTGGCGCATGAGGCTGGCTACAGGCACCAAAGTGGGGAAGCGTCAGAAAATTCGAGTCTTCCTTCAAAGGGACTGGGAGGGCCGGTACAATCCTGCACCCCCCGGCGTCTCGCTGTTCGAATTAGGGGCCGGTATAGACGACTTGCGCCGCGCAGGCGCTGTGGACTGGACGGTTGGCCTTCAGTGGCGTTACCGCCTCAAGCTCAAGTCAAAGAAGGTCAACGCAGGGTGATGACCAGGTCACCACAGCGGAGCTTGACGAATCCCGCTTGGTGATTTTGAAGGGGCCAAGCCCAACGCATTTGTCCGGAGGGCAAATACTCAGAGCGCTTCACCAAAATCCTTCCCGAGGCATCGTAGGCCGTAAGGTGCACCATGCGGCCAGCTTGCATGTCGATCAGCATGTCCATTCCCGCACGTTGGGCTGAGAATCCTGCGGCTTCGACCACGCCAGATGGGGCACTCCCAAAACCATGAAAGGTCACGACATCGGTCCCGGAATTGGCCACACCCAGTGTATCCAAAGCCACGGCATAGCTGATGTCTGCTGGACTCGAAAGACCTGCCGAACCCGTCACAACCGTCTCAGACTCGGTAAAGTCTGCGTTGAACCGCGTGATCCGAGTGGGAGACCATGAGCTAACATAATACTGGCCGTCCCCATCGTTGTCAATACCGTCGAGGTTTCCAAGTCCTGAACCGTCCACCAAGGTGCTGACATCACCACTTTCCAAATCCACGGACAGGATGTCGGCGTTGTTGCCCCAGCAGACAACGATGGCCCTGTTGTTGTCGGTGTCGACCACGACGCCATTGGGCGTTTCGCCAAGGTTTCCAGTCAGCAGAGCATAGGACATTTCTTCGGGCGCTTCAGCGTTGATGGTATAAAGCCTGTTTCCTTGAAAGTCGCTGACCACCAGCATGGAGTTTCCATCGCTGCCCATCCCGTTGAGAAAACCGACCCCGGGAATCACCAATGACCCCAGAAATTCTGCCGATTCCAAGGAATATGCCCGGATGACATTGCCGCCTATGGCATAGAGGACGCCATTCATGACTTCCATGCCATGCGAAGCGGACGCTTCACCAAAAAAAGACCAACTCTCGCCCTGGTCTTCGGTGACCAGCAAACTGCTCTCGTTGCTCACAAACCATCGGTTGCCATCGGGGTCATACTCGACCGCTTCGATGCTGCTTGGGGTTTGGGCTTGAACAAGGATCCCCACAAACAGGGACAAAAAGACAAAGACAAATCGCATGGCCCGAAGGTAGTCTCCGGCATTCAGTCACACGCTGTTCCATAGTCCGCGAGGAACAACAAAGCATCACCGACATCCACCTGGTCGTTGCCGTCAATGTCTGCAATCCCACAGTTTTGCAAGCAGCCGAATTCAGCGAGCACCATCAACAAGTCAGGAGCGCCAATTTGGCCGTTGCCGTCCAAGTCAGCAGGGCAGGGGCTTTCGTCCAACACGAATTGCACATACTCCACAAAGCTGTAGCGCTTCACATTGAGCGCGCGGTCCCGAACGCTGATGGCCGAGACCCCCCAGGTTCCGGGTATAGATCCTGCCGGCAAAAGGGTGGTCAAGGTCACTTCCGTCCATTCGTTGGCGCCCTCAGGTGGATACACAGCGTAATAGAAGTTGGCGCCTCCGAATTCTTCCCATGCATCTTGGTGAAATTCCTCGCCCACAGGGTTCCTCAAGGTGTAGGTCAGGTTTTTGATGCCTGAAGCAAAGTCATCAAACCCGCTGGTGTCTTGGACTGTGAGCGTAAATGTGACCAGCGTTTCTCCATTGGGCGCCTCTGGATTGGTGGGCGCCGCATCGATGACGAAGCTGTTCAGATCCACCACTGGCGGCAGCAGATCGGGATATGTGGTTTCCATAAAGACCGAATCCCGGTCTTCTGCAAAAACGTGAACGCCATCTGCATTGGAGTAGTTGGGGTCTCCAGTGAAGTATATGAGCGAGCTGTTGCCAGCGACATCGTCGGCACCCGCGAAATTCACGGTGTAGTGACCCGTCGGAAAATAATGGGGCACGGGCAGCTCCATTTCGTGGTGCTTGACCTCCTCGTAACCGTTTGACTCGAATTGATTGGATTGGATGTCCATGGAGTATCGGTGTCCGTAGTCTGGGTCAGTGGTCGGAAAAGAGACGCGGGTCAATCCTCGGCTGAGTGGAATCTTGTCCCAAGTATCATAGCTCACAGTGATGCCAGGAACCGTGCCCGGTCCATCAGCACCATTGCCCACTTCGATTTGAGCCGCCTCTTCCATAACAAAGCTCCCATCCATGTATTCTGGGGGGGTGATGTCTTCCAAAGGGTTGTTCAGAAACATCCGCAATCCTATGGTAGCGGGGCTCTCATACCGGTCGTTCCCCACGGCATCCCAAAGGTGGAGTCCATCGAAGTTCCACCAGCCTGACTTCATGTGTTTGTTCAGTGTGAGGGTCCCGGTGAGAATGGAGTCACTAGAACCATTCTGCGGGGCCAACCACATGTCGAAAATGGTGCCGACCGCGCTCACAAAACGCACCTGACCACTGGCGGCGCCATCCACATTGGGGTCGTCGCTGTGCAAGTGCACTGTAAGGGTGAGCTCCTTGTCATCTTCGGGGTTGCCCACAACCTGAACTTGGGTGCCCACAATTTTACCTGGATAGGTGTAGTCAGGAAACAAGTTGAAGACCTCAAAAGTCAATTCCTCAGCGATCAGGGCAACGTATCGGGAGCCGTGCATGACCCGGTCGCGGATAAAGTCATATTTGTCGGGAGCGTGGGTCGACAGCACCAAAGGGTTTGAAATGTAATAGGCGATGCTCTCTGCCATGTCCTCATTGGGGTTCATGGCATGCGCGTAAGCACTCACGAATTCCGTCGTCAAGGTGCTCGACCAGCCGCTGGGTGCATTGGGGTCCTCAAACCATCCGCCGAGGCCTGTCCAATCCGACCTCAGGTCGTCATCAAAGGTGTATTCCCACAGAAAGTGTGCCTTCTCATGCAGCACCAAACGGTGGATGTAGTCGATCGAAAAATTGGCGAAACCGCTCTCCATCCATTCGATGGTTTCCATTCCTGTCCAGGCAATGGCGGGGGCAGTCGGGTAGAAGGGGTTGGGCTGACCATTGATCCGGCGCACAAGTTTTGAGAGGCCGTCCTGCTTTCTCATGCCTACGGGAAACTCCTCGAGCAGTCCCATGATTTGCAATTTCTCCCAAGCTGGAAAGGGCTGGAAATTGGTTTGTGTCTCGCTCATTAAATCCTCGAGCTCAGGACTGGGCACCATAAACTCGACTCCATATCGATCGGTGGCAATGCTTTGGACCAAATTGCTTTGGGTCCCTTCGTCTGTGAGATGTGAGAGCAGGGCTTTGAAGAGCCTGCGGCTAAAAAACTGTCCTTGATCGCCGTCAAAGTTGACCACCAGCGGAGCGGCGTAAGTAAATGCATCCTTGGCCACCGTAATGACCTCTGTTCCGGCGATGGTCTCTACCATGTAGTCTCCATCGAGCATGTCCTCGGTCAACCGCCAAACGGCCGTGACCGGTGTGCCATTCTCATCGGCATTCACCCGTGGATACGGCAAGGAAGAAACCGTCTCATGGAGTTTGAAAGCATCATCCGTGGTCCATGACAGTTCATGGTCATCCAGCACGAAGCCAAACTGCTGAAACAAAGTCTGCGCGCTGAACCCCGCGGGCACTTCATGGGCCTCACCCAAAACCTCAATCACAGGAGGAGCGGCTGGAACAAACTCGGTGGCATGTCCAGCATAGCTTCCATCTTCTTCCCAATTAAAAGTATAGGAGGTGCTGTCTCCCTGCAGCAGTGCCACGTCCAACGTGACCATGGCATTGCCGCTGACTTCCACTGTTTGGGCGGCAGGCGTGAAGTAGCCGGGTGCATCTATGGACAGCAACCAAGGGCCAGCATCCACCTGAAAAGTATGCCCAACAGGTTGGGTTTCTCCTGACCCTGTGAGGGCTGCGTCGTGCAGACCACCAACGCCCCGCTCGAGGGTCAAAGTGGCATTGGCACCTGCAAACAGGCCTTCAACGGTGACCTCTAGCGTGGCGCTTTGAGCCCATGCTGATGGTGCACACAGAACGATGATGGACAGCGCAATAGCCCTTGAAATGGTTCGGAACATGTCCCAAGGTAACGATTGCACCCGCCCATTTACCAGTTAAAGGATACCTCTGAGGCAAGGCCGAATATCCCAAACCCTGTACTGGTATTGCTGTAAATAGAAGATGGGTTGGCAAAAGGGTTGTTCTCAGCATTCCAATGGTTCTCTAATGAACCGTAGAAATCTGCCATGGGCGCATCCATCAAAGTCACCTTGAGCCTGAGCGGTACTTCTTCGCCTTCTTCGGAAGACCATTCCCACCGCTTGCGGTCCAAAGTGATGTTTTGAAAAGAATGCGCATCCACTCCCTGGTCATCCACCAAAAGACAAAGGCATGCGTCATTGTATACGGTGCGCGGTTCCAAAACGGCATCAAATTCACCGAGGCCAACCTGATTCCAGACGGTATCGCCAGAGTACACATAGCCTTCCTGCAATTGGAGTCCATATACGTCCCTCACCCCGGCGCGGTTCAAGAGATTCAACTTGAAACGATCTAAAATCACCGCCTCACCAAATTCAGTTGTGGTGTCGACGCCTTGAACATAGTCCACGGTCAACTCAGGTGTGGGAGGTTGAACAGCAACCGCGGTCAACATTTCAAACCCTGGGGCCTCGACCTCGAGCTCTAACTGGCCCAGCGGCAACGAAAGTGGTGTATCCAAGTCCAACACGTGCATGGTGCGGCCCGCCCAGCCTTCGCCCACGAGGGCGGTGTCCCCGGTAGACCAAGACAAGACCACTTCATCGTCTTTTTTGATGCGCGCGGTGACGCCAGCAGGAATGGTCGATCCGCCGGCGGTGAGTGTGCTGGACGTTTGAAAGAGCGCAGCAACCGCCTTGGATTCACCAGAAATTAAGTTCACTGTAGCCGCTAGGGTAGGTGTATGAGGAGGAAACTCCACCTCACTGACCACGCCGTCAGCCCATTTTTCACAGCCTACCAAAGCTGCTGCTGCAGCCAAGAAAGCAAAGGGTTTTAAAAGCTGAATTGCCATGCTATTGAGGGAATAAATGGAAACAAACCAAACTCTCGGATGATGGGGGTACCGTCATCGGAGGTGCCTGGCAGAGCCAAGAATGGATTCAAATTGTTGTAGACGTTGTAAACACTGAGGACGAGGGACCTTTCACCCTGCTCATCAAACTTGGTTCGTGTAGCACTTAAATCCATTCTGTGATAAGGGCTCATGCGAAACGCGTTGCGGTTTGAAGGGATGTCGAAATCAACAGGATTCAGCCCGCCTTGATAGCCCGGCACCACACTGGAGTATGTCACTTCGTCCAAGGTCAACGCCCGGCCTGTGCCATAGACCCATGTGCCACTCAGGGTCCATTTTTCGGTCAATTCATGCACCAACACAAAGGATATGTCATGCCGGCGGTCATAGGTGAAAGGGAAGCGGTTTCCGTTGTTGACGTCATCAAATTGGCGGTCGGTCCAGCTCAAGGTGTAGCCCAGCCAACCTGAAGTTCGTCCTTGCTTCTTCTGCAGAAGGAGCTCTGTACCATAGCTGCGCCCTTCTCCCTGTGTGACTTCATCTTCCCAAGTGGTCGTGCCATCAAAGTTGAATGCGGCAGAGCCAAAACTCGCCCCTTCTTTATAGCCGAGGAGACCATCCATCTCCTTGTAATACCCTTCAATGCTGACTTCGATTTCACCCATTGACTTTGCCGCACCCACGGCAGCCTGCCAACTCTCTTGAGGACGGATGCGTGCCGTGGAGGGGAGCCAGAGGTCGGTGGGCAGGGTCAATCCTTCGTTGGTGAGCAGATTGACGAACTGCGTCATCTCGGCATAGGACGCCTTTAGTGCAAGGCCATTGGAAAGGCGTCGGTTGAGCGCCAGTCGGGGTTGGAAGGACAGATAGCTCACGCCTTCTACAAAAAGAGCAGAAGTGTGCGCTCCCACATTGACCTTGAGGTTACCGCCCAAATCAATTTCATCCTCGACATAGAGAAAGGATTCCGTCGAAAACAGGTTGGGCGAACCTATGGTGGTGTCCAGGCTGAAATCTTGCCCAAAATCTAAAATGGCCTGGGTCGCACCCGGTTGAAACCTGTGCCGGGTGACATTGCCACCAAAGCGGACAAAATGCCGGTTGTTGGGCGTGTAATCAAAATCAATCCTGCCGCCCACATCGCGAATTCCGGAGTTGTACAAGGAAGCAAACCGCTCGGTCAGGCTGGAATCGCCTTCCTGACTTGTCGAACTGACGTCAAATCCGGTATTGAAATCATACCTGCTCTTCATCAAAGTGACGTTGCTGAACAGGTTGGCCCTCCATTCGTGGTTCCAACGGAGTGCCAGCACGGAGTTGCGCCAATCCAGACCGAGGTCAATTTCCTCGGTTTCGTTGTCATAGGTCTCCTTTGTCCTGATGCCAAAATCATCCAGCCCCTGAAAGGTGCTGAGGTACACCCTGTCTTTTGCTCCAAGCCGCCAATTGACCTTGGCGTTCAAGTCGTGAAAGAAATAGGCGGGATCTACTTCGGAACCCTCGGTGGCTGTGCTCCTGATGATCGGGTTAAGCAACAGGTCCAAGTAGGTCCTCCGTCCACTGATCATAAAGGACGCTTTGTCTTCAACGATGGGGCCTTCCAAGGTCAGCTTCGATGCGAGCATGGAGATGGATCCGGCACCATGAAATTCCTTTTTGTGGCCCTCCTTCATGGTGACTTCGAGGATGGAGCTCAGGCGTCCACCAAAGCGTGCCGGATAGCCCCCCTTCATGATGGAGATGTTGCGCACGGCATCGGCATTGAACACCGAGAAGAAACCAAACAAGTGGCTCACACTGTACAGCGGAACACCGTCGAGCATAATCAGGTTTTGATCGGGACTGCCACCGCGGACGTAAATCCCACTGGACCCTTCGCTACCAGATTGAACGCCGGGCAACAATTGGAGGGTTTTGAGGAGGTCCACTTCACCCGCAATGGCTGGAAGCCGCTTTATCTGCTCTACTGGAATGTCAATCCTGGACATTTGAACGCGCTCTTCAATGCGATCGGACGCTCCGGATTCAACCACAGCTTCACCCAATTGCATCCCTGCTACCAAGGCGATGTCCAGCTTCAAATCCTCAGAAAGGTTGATTTCCAATTTCTGAGGCGTGTAACCGAGGTATGAAAAGAGCACTTCCTGTGGCCCAAGAGGGAGGCTAATGCTGTAGTGACCGTATAGGTTGGCCGTGGTGCCCGAAGCACTCTGGGCATGCCAAACTGTAGCGCCAAGCAACTGTTCGCCACTGGAAGCGTCCTCGATAAATCCACTGAGCACCACTTGTGCTTCTTGCCCTTGACCCCGGTCCGACAAACCGATTGACAACAGACCCAAGAGTAGAAAACGGTAGTTCATCATGGTGTGAATGCGGTGCAATACTATGACCTCTAGAATGGGGCGAAACCTTCCGGTTTGCGAATGCCCCATTCTTGTTTGATAACGCCTCATTCTAACGCAACAATACTTGAATGGTTGTTTTTACAACAGTCTATCAGTCTTCTTGATCTGTCAAGGTCATGCGTTGGGTAGAAATGGAGGCCTGGTGAATGGCCTTGAACACTTCCTCCACAAATCCTGGATTCAGGCCTTGCTCCACAGCGGAGGTTTTGCTCTGCTTCAGAATTTGGTTCCAACGTGCGATTTGAAGGATGGTCATGCCATTGGCCCGCTTGTAGCGGCCAATTTCTTCTGATATGCCCATGCGTCTTGCCAACAAGTCCACAATCCCCTCATCAATCATGTCGATTTCCGCGCGCAGTGAAGACAGGTCTTCACGGCCCTTTCCATTGCCCTGAACCCTCGTCTCCAACCCTTTGATGATGTCCAAGAAACGGGCCGGTGTGACTTGCTGTGCAGCATCCGTCCACGCCGAATCGGGATCGGGATGAACCTCCACCATCAAGCCATCAAATCCCAGGTCCATGGCCATTTGTGCCACATCCGGCACCATGCCCCGCTTGCCCGTGATGTGACTGGGATCATTGAGCAAAGGGATTTCCGGATGTCCACTCCTAAAGTCAATGGGGATTTGCCACAGGGGGACGTTGCGGTATTTCTTTTGGCCGTGGACTGTAAAACCTCTGTGCACTGCCGAGAGCTGTCGAATTCCAGCTCCTGCTAACCTTTCAAAAGCGCCCGACCAAAGGGCCAGGTCAGGCTGCGTTGGATTCTTGACCGCCACAGGCACATCGACACCCCTCAGGCAATCTGCCATTTCCTGAACTTGAAAAGGATTCGCAGTGGTCCGCGCGCCAATCCACAGCATGTCAATGCCGGCTTCGAGCGCGGCTTCTACATGACGGGGCTGGGCCACCTCGACACACACCTTCATGCCAAACTTAGCCTGGACTTCTTGGAGCCAAGGCAGTCCTGTATGGCCGACCCCTTCAAACGCTCCGGGCCGGGTTCGGGGCTTCCAAATTCCTGATCGGAAATAAGACAGACCCGCTTCCTTGAGACCTGAAGCTGCAGCCAAGACTTGCTCCCGGGACTCTGCACTACAGGGACCCGCTATGAGCGTAAAAGATTCTTGCACCATGCAAATTAAGCACCCTGAAGGGGCAAGGCTCTAAAATGGGTACAGAAGGAATTCTGCCTTGTTGCAAGTGCAGATTAACTTAGGCACATGACGATTTCACGCATTGCCTCCGCAGGCGCACTCATGCTGTTGATGAACATCAGCGGTTTTGGTCAAGTCTCCACGCCGTCGTTTCATTTTGATCCCGCCGAGGTCAGGATGCCGGCCACATGGAGCCAGCCCAAAGAAGACCTACAGGCCATGCGCCGAAACGCCCCGTTCTGGACCAACTTCAAGACGCAGCATCCGCGTTGGCAGGTACAATTTCATCCTGCCACAGGAACCGTACACCGGGCCTATGGTCCAGCCATTCCAACAGCGGGTCCCACTGCATGGCTCGAAGACCAGCTAGAGGCAGCCGGTTGGCCGGTAACCACCAGTGATTGGATGTCCGCCGAAATGGGCAAGCACACTTTGTACCGCGCTGAGCAAACCGTTGAAGGCAGGCCGGTAATCGGCACTGAACTCGTGGTGAAGTTGGCAGAGCAGGGGGTGGTCATGTGGGGAGCACAGTGCTTTCCACAGGCTGAATGGCCCGAGGACATGATCGCGCTGGATGAAGAGGATGTGGTTTCAGCGGCAACCGCTGACTTGGCCCTCTCAGATGTGTCCACCGAATTGGGCGGTGAATCTTTGATCCCGTGGATGGAGCGTTCTGCGGAGCGGCGAACCATTGCATTCCGCCCTGCGCGCAGCATTCAGGTTTTTGGAATATCGTCCGATGGCATACCTGTTCAATACGCCACCTGGATTGACCTCGAGACAGGTGAGGTGTTGGAACGCATCAACCAAGTCCACCACCTGGGCCACCCCAAAGGAAAGGAGGAGAAGGCCAAGCCACGCCCCATGGGCCCACCAGCGTTGATGCAAATGCTGAGCTGCCAAATCACCGGGACCGTGCATTTGACACAGCCTTTTGAAGCCACTACAGAAGTGGGCCTGTCCAACCTTCAGGTCACAAGCAGCGGGGGCACACAGTACACCGATGCTGGCGGCATGATCAACTTCGAGTCTCCGGGAGCCCAAGATTTGTCCTTTCAACTCCAAGGTCTTTGGAGCACGGTGACAACAAATGGCGTTACTCCGCAACTTG
This sequence comes from Flavobacteriales bacterium, assembly GCA_022428285.1. Classification (GTDB taxonomy): domain Bacteria; phylum Bacteroidota; class Bacteroidia; order Flavobacteriales_D; family Sanyastnellaceae; genus UBA8752. The sequence goes on along the minus strand of JAKMCX010000109.1, from coordinate 18,888 downwards.
AGTTGACCGTTGAGGGCGATTCCGTGGTGAGTTTTGATGAAAACGCGACCATCAGGGAGCTCAGCGCCTACCACAGTGTAAACCGCATTCACGACCACATGCAGCAATGGTTGCCTGGCTTTACTGGCCTGGACTTCTCCATGCCCACAGTGGTAGATGTGTCGGGAACCTGCAACGCGTTCTACACACCAGGTTCTCCCAGCATCAACTTCTATTCCGAAGGCGATGGCTGCAATGCATTCTCCATGGTTTCGGACGTGGTGTTTCACGAATACGGTCATGGCATCAACGACCTCTACTACGAGGGGCTGGGCAGCGGATTCAACAATGGAGCCATGAACGAGGGCTATGCCGATTGGTGGGCCATTAGCTTGACCGACAACCCCGTACTCGGGGCCGGATGCTATTCTGACAATCCCGGATTCTACATCAGGAGGTACGATGAGAACCCCAAGGTGTACCCACAAGACTTGGTCGGAGAGGTGCACGCAGATGGAGAAATCATTTGCGGAGCATGGTACGACACCCACCTTCTTTTGGGAGGGGATTGGAACCAATCCATGACGCTTTTCACCGAAATCTTCGATGGTCAACAGGCCACGACGCCCAATGGTAATGAAGGCGAGGCGTTTGTAGAAGTACTTCTGGACGCCTTGCAAGCCGATGACGACAATGCCGACCTGTCTGATGGCACACCCAATGGAGCCGCCATTTTGGAAGGGTTCGGGATGCACGGCATCACCCTCTTCAGCAATGTTGAGATTGAACATGAGGCAGAAGGCTACACCGCCGCAGGTGAAAGCATCGCCATTGATGCCAATGCGCTCGTGTTGTTTCCATTCAGCCAATACTTCGGCAGCTGCGAGATGTATTACCGAACTTCTGGCACAGCGGATTGGACATCCATGACCATGGAGCCCCAAGAAGGCAGTGACTTCACGGGTGTGATCCCTGCTCAAGAGGAGGGGACCGTGGTAGAGTACTACTTTGGAATTACCGACATCTACGGAGCCATCAGCGCCATCAACCCTTACAGCGCAGATGATTCAGCCAATCCAAACCTGCCTTTCAACACCATTGTGGGACTCACCCCGATTTTGATTGACGATCAAGACGACTATTCAGACTTTGGGTTTTGGCAGATTGGTCTTCCCGAAGACAATGCCACGACGGGCCAATGGGAATCGACCATTCCTGTGGGCTCCTACAGCGACCCCGGCGATCAGAGCACCATTTGTGCACCTTCAGAAGACCACACGCCAGGCGATGGCATTTTCGCTTTCATCACCGGCGTTAGCCCGGGCGCGGACGCAGGCATCGGTTCCAACGATGTGGATGCAGGAAGTACAACACTTCAGTCCGAGCCCATCGACCTGAGCGAAATGGTCTCTCCGGTGCTCAGCTACTGGCGTTGGTACGTCAATGCACCTGCGTCAGGAGCCAATCCAGGAGCTGATTGGTGGCAGGTTTATGTCAGCGGCAACGGTGGTGATTCTTGGGTGAAGATCGAAGAAACGCTGACACAAGACATTTCATGGCGCCGTCATGCTTTTGCAGTCACCGATTATGTCCCACTGACAGATGCCTTCCAAATCAAATTCACGGCTTCGGACAGTTTGCGTCCAGACCAAGGACTCGAATTTGATGGCGGATCGCTCATAGAAGCCGGTGTGGACGACTTGATCATCCATGATGTCGCCACTTCCTCTGTGAATGAAGCAGGTCAAGGCGCGGGCATATTGGCCTGGCCCGTTCCATTTGCTCAGCAATTGCATGCCGCAGGGTGGGAGCAGGGCACCAAGGTGCGCCTGCTTGACGCCACCGGAAAGGTGGTCTCCGAAACCTTGGCCAATGAGAGGGGAGAGGTGCACTTGGAAGTAGCTACAGGAGCTTCTGGATCCTATGTTTTGACTGGCAATGGGAACGACGGAAAAGTCCGACGAAAGGAACTTGTGAGGTTGGGCCATTGATTCAATCGTTCAGCGCATCTTTGCGCGCGATTTGAAAAACATGTCCAAGCAGATCAAAACCCGTCGAATGGCCATCAAGGCCGAGTGGCAACGAGACAGCAACTCTGCGCCAGGGTTCAACAAGTACTTCATTACCGTTCGGGAAACCGATGGTACAGAAGTGCGCATGCCCGCCTACGGCCGGGACATGCAAGATGCGTTGAGCCGCCTTGTAAAGACTGAGCGGGCCGAAAAGCTCGCAGAAGTCACAGAAAAGGTACCTGACTTCGTATACGTATTGCTCTTTCTGGGCACGCTCGGTGTGGGTGCCACATTGAGCACCGCCAGTGACGACCCCATGTACTTTGCAGTAGGCGCCAGTGCACTGGTCGTATTGGTGGGCTTATACCTCCTGAGGGTCAGGAAGTAATCGGCATCAATTGCCGATGATTTCCCCTCCTTCCGTTGGGGTAATCCAGTTGACGTGCACCAAATGGGCCGTACCTGAGAGGGAGGCCTTCACGCGCATGAAACCCTGAACCGCGTGTTCTTCGCTGGCGAAGTACTGTCTTATATCCAGCGTTTTTACCACGCCAGGGGCCACGCGAACTTCAAAAATAGCGGAGAAGCCATAGCGTTCTTCACCCATAGACCGTGCGTAACCACTTCCGGATAACGTACCCGCAAAACTGTTGTCAAAAGCCGAAGGCATGTGCAACTCAGAAGTGGCAGGAGCCTGAGCAGAGCTGTTGACCGTTGCACAAGCCAAAAGAATCAAGGAGAGGAAGAATCGCATCATCGGGGACATTTCCACCATCTACGCGATGAATACCTTTAGGGTTACGCTGTCCGGCAGCCAAAGCCGGAACCTATCTTCGCTATATGGGAAGAGCTTTTGAATTTCGGAAGGAGAGAAAGATGAAGCGTTGGGCAGCCATGTCCAAAACGTTTGCACGACTCAACAAAGACATCATTCTGTCCATCAAAGAAGGTGGCGGCATCGCCGAGCCTGACTTGAATGCACGTCTTCGAGCGGTGATTCAAAACTGCCGTGCAGCAAACATGCCCAAAGACAACATTGAGAGGGCCATTAAAAAAGCGACCGATAAGGACGCCGCTGACCTCAAACAAGTCACGTTTGAAGGGTATGGTCCGCATGGGATTGCCGTCTTTGTAGAGACTGCCACGGACAACAACAACCGCACTGTAGCCAATGTGAGGAGCCACTTTAACAAGTGCAACGGCAACCTGGGGACCACCGGTAGTGTGGAATTCATGTTTACCCACGTCTGCCACTTCAAAATCGGTGCTGAGGGCCTCGATGCAGAAGAGTTAGAGTTGGAACTGATTGATTTTGGTGCTGAGGAAATAGGGGTGGACGATGACGCCATCGTCATCTATGGCCCCTTCGAAAGTTATGGGGGCATCCAAAAGAAACTCGAAGAGGAAGGCATAGAAATTGTGGAATCCGGGTTTGACCGCATTCCATCAACGACCAAAGCTCTCGGTACCGATGAGACCATCGAAGTCGAGAAGTTGATCGAAAAGCTAGAGGAGGATGAAGACGTTCAAAACGTCTTTCACACCATGTCCTCTAGTTCCGAAGAGTAAAGATTTCGGCGCCTTATTCTGAGCAGACGACCCCAAACTCGACCAGGAGTTGAAGCAAGTCGTTGGTGCCCACGATGCCATCAGGGACGATGTCAGCCAAACAGCTTTGGTCGGAAGAGAACACGCAAGAACCGTTGTCCACTTCTGCAGCATTGTCGAAGTTGAATGCGGTCGGGTAGGTGCATCCACAAGTAGCAGGGTGGTCCAGAATGGTAAAGCTCACAGAAGCTTGCTCACCTGCCCCATCCTCTGCAGAGATGGTGTAATCCCCCGCTTCAAGCATGGACAAGTCTATGTTCGTTAAAATGGTGACCTCACCTACTGCGCCCTCGGACTCAATTTCAACGAGGCCTGTGGGGCTGCCTGAGCACCTTGTAGAATAGGCAGTAGCATTGATTGAAAACTGTGCCTGAGCGTTAAAGGCGAGCACAAAACCCGCAGCAGCAAGGATGGTTCGTAGCATCATGATAATTATTGTTTCCTGAAGGTACCATTTTTCAACTGAACGTGAGTTTGGGGCTATTATAAATTTGTGTAAGTCATATAATAATGACCAAAAAGAAGATATTGGCACCTTAAGACACTAAAAAAGTAGGTCAATGTATTTTTGTGACGTTATTTTTGAATGTAATTTTAATTATGGACCGAACCAGCCTGCACATTCCGCTTGTCGTTTGTTTTTTGAGTTTCTCATTGTTTAACATGAGTGCCCAAACGGCGCCAGTCTCAAACACCACCTCTGGAGCTTCATTTTCTAGTGTTTCCGCAGCCATAGCTGCGGCCTCAGAGGGAGATATTCTGGAATTGAGCCCGCTGACGTTCAGCGAAAAATTGACGATTGAAAAGCCCTTGACCATTGTCGGTGCTGCCAACGGTGGAACTGTAATTGATATTCGCAACACAGCAAGTTGGGGAGTCCTTCTTAATTCTAGCGGCATAACCCTCGAGGACCTGACAGTACTCAGCGACATCTCGCACCAAGGGTATGCCATCCACTCTAACCCTGGCATCACTGACATCACCTTGCGTCAAGTCAGGGTACTGAACAATGCGACTTCAGGAATTGACCTCAATGGCCTCGAAGGACCGGGCACCAACCTGGTAGAAGATTGCGAAGTGCTGGGCTCTTCCAGCGGCTTCGGTTTGGCCATGAGCAGCTGCCAAAACACCGTGGTGCGAAACTTCATTTCATCAAACAATGGCTTTGGTGACATTGGAGTTCTCGAGAGCGCCTACACAGAAAAGCGCACAGAAGCGCTCACCTTCGAGGGCGAACTTAAGTTGGAGGGACCTCAAGGTGATGGCCTTGGTGGAATCATCATTCAGTCAGACACCACGGTAATCGACCCGGGTATCGGCTTCAACTTTGACATCGACATGCAAGCTGGCCTTTATCACCAGCTCACGGGTACTACAACGTATGACGGCGACCCATTGGGTTACGTCCTCTGCGCACCCAGTGTTGTCAGTGACCTGTCCGATGCCCTGGCAGAGAGCTTGGGCGTTTCCGATTTGCTTGGCAAGAATTTGTTGAGTGGTGAATTGGAGGTGTGGCCTGGAATGTCGCTTCAAACGGCCATCGATGCAGCCGATCCAGAAGACGTCATCCGAGTAGCGCAGCCAGGAGTGTATGATACTGAGACCGTCACCATTTCAAAAAGGATCACCATTTTAGGTCCAAATCAGGGGCTTGAAGCCGACAACCCTGCAAGAGAAACGGAAGCCATTTTTGAAGGCGGGGTTGTGGTGACAGCTTCAAATGTGACCATCGACGGAATACGTATGTTGGCCACGGCCGGAAAGCCGACCGGCCTATTGGTGGCGGAAGGGGTAGAGAACCTGTTGGTCAAAAACACCGTCATCCGTGGTTGGTTCGAGGAGGATGGCAGCCCAACACCCATTGGTCTTTTAAACTCAGGCCAAGCAGAGCTTATTGACTGCTCACTGCGCAATTGGCCCGTAGCCGTTGTCATGCAAGAAGGAACATTGGATTTGACCCGTCCAATCATCACAGACAACCGTGAAGGAGTGCGTATGGATGCATTCAACAGCAGCCAAGACGTGATCAGGGTGATTGACGGTGAATTTCGGAATGCCGGTTCCGATGCATTTGTTGTGGTTGCCGCAGACGCCAATGACTCCCTCGTCGTTCTGGGTGGCACAGCAAACCTTCACCGACACGCTTTCAGGTTCGAAAACGATTGTGCCCTCGACATCACCGGTGGAACGTATGCCGAATCAGAGGAGCAAATTGTGGGTCTGGACACACCTGGCCTCATTGAGCTCTGTGAAGACAACAGTTTTTCTGACCCCGTGATCACCATTGACGCGTGTGATGACCCTGCTGCGGTGAACTACGAAGAATGCGCGTCAATCAACTCGGGCAACTGTCTCTATGGAGGATGTACCGACCCGAGCGCATGCAATTACTCAGCAGCAGCTGCAGCCGATGATGGCTCCTGTGAGTTTCAGTCTTGTTCAGGGTGTTTGAACCCGATTGCATGCAACTACAACGCCTCAGCCACTGTAGAATCAGGAGGTTGCGAATTTGATTCATGCCGAGGATGCACCAATGAAGCGGCTTTGAATTATGATTCTTCAGCCTTGTATGATGACGGAACTTGTCTCATTTCAGGGTGTACAAACCCCAATGCGGACAACTACGACCCCAATGCCAACTTCAGCAATGGTGTTTGCTTCTTCTACGGCTGCACCGATATCGGGGCCTGCAACTACGACGAAACAGCAAACTTCAACTTGGGAACATGTGAATATTCCAGCTGCTCTGGATGCACAAACCCCCGGGCCTGTAACTACGACGAAACAGCCACACTGAATGCCGACAATTGTGATTTCACCAGCTGCCGGGGTTGCACCAACCCCGATGCTTTCAATTACGATGCCGAGGCGACCATCGACGATGGATCTTGCCGCGTGCTCGGCTGTATGGATCAATCCGCCATCAACTACAATCCGGATGCCACCTACAACGATGGAACTTGTATCTACGGTGGATGCACTGATTCCGGTGCTTGCAATTACGATCCCGATGTAGCAAATGATGACGGGAGCTGTGAATACACCACTTGTGCAGGATGCGCCATTGAGGGGTTCTGCAACTATGATTCTGAAGCCACCATTCACGATGGATCGCTGTGTGACTATTTGAGTTGCTGTGGTGACCCTGCGGCAACCAACTACGATGCTGACATCCTCCCGCAGTTGACCTTTGGATGCACTTATGGGCAACCGGCAGGAATGGCATTCATGGCAGAATGCACCCTTCCATTTGCATGCAACTTCGGAGCAGAAGAGGATTGCGACTTTGACAGCTGTGCAGGCTGCACAGACCAGGCCGCATGCAATTATGATGCAACCGCTACATTGTCCACCTCGACATGCACTTATCCAAGTGACATTTACGGCGATGCCAATGTCGACTGCGACGGCAACTGCATCAATGATGCAGACTTCGACGGGGTGTGTGACGAAGACGAAATCTTAGGATGCACGGAAGAAGGCGCATGTAATTTCAGCGGACTGGCAACTTCAGATGACGGGTCCTGCGAATACACGTCTTGCCTTGGTTGTACAGACCCGGTGGCTTGTAATTATGACAACACTGCCGAAATCAATGATGGCTTGTGCGACTACTCAGCATGTGCGGGATGCATGGACAGCACCGCCTGCAATTATGATGCTGCTGCGACCATTGATGCAGAATGTATTTACCCCATAGACATTTACGGCTCTGATGCTGTAGACTGCAATGGAGATTGCTTAGAGGACATCGATGTAGACGGTGTCTGTGACGCAGACGAGGTATTGGGTTGCACCAATTCCAATGCGTGTAACTACAATGCAGGGGCCACTGAAAACGACGGGAGTTGTGACTTGGTCTCCTGCACCGGCTGCATGGATGTCACGGCATGCAACTACGATGCAACAGCCACCAAGCCTGATAACAATTGTGACTACCTAAGTTGTGCAGGTTGCACAGAATCTACTGCCTGCAATTACGACCCATCTGCGACCATCAATACAACCTGTGAATACCCAGAACAGAGCTACCTGAATTGTGATGGCTCTTGCACTTCAGATGTAGACGAGGACGGTGTGTGTGATGAACTAGAAGTAGGGGGTTGCAACGACATTGGCGCATGCAACTATTCGGACACCGCTACAGACAACGACGGCTCTTGTGAATACAGTTCATGCGGAGGATGCACAAATCCTGGAGCATGCAACTTTAATCCCAACGCAACCATCAACGATGGATCGTGCAATTACACAGCGTGCCAAGGCTGCACAGACCCGGAAGCCTGCAACTACATACCTGGAGCTTCGACCGATGACGGGAGCTGCATCTACGTTCTCGATCTGTACAATGTCACCAATTTGACCTGTGGTGGAGTTTGCCTCAATGACTCAGACGGCGATGGCATTTGTGACGAAGATGAATTGAGTGCCTGCACCGATCCATCGGCGTGCAACTATGTGTCCTCAGCCGACACTGACGATGGATCATGTGAGTTTTCCAGCTGCTCTGGATGCACCGAACCAACGGCTTGCAACTACATCGAAAGTGCGCTGACAGACGATGGCTCTTGCACTACGCCAATCAGCCTCTACGGCAAAGACTACGTCGATTGCTTCGGAGCATGTCTCAATGACAGCGATGGAGACGGAGTCTGTGACGAAGATGAAACAGGTTGTACCGATTCTTCGGCTTGTAATTATGTAGAGACCGCCGCTGTGGACGACGGGTCATGTGCGTATCCAGAAGAAACGTACCTCGACTGCGACGGCAATTGCATCAATGACACTGACCAAGACGGAGTGTGCGATGAAGACGAGGTGGGTGGATGCCTCAACGAAACCGCGTGTAACTACAATCCAGCCGCCACTGAAGATGATGACTCATGTGTGTATGCCGATACACCATGTGCCACTTGTAACCCTGACGGTACTGTGAGCCCGAATGATGACAACCAGGATGGGATTTGCAATGGCGATGACGCGTGTTTAGGCGACTTCAATGATGATGGCGTTCGGACCGCGGGAGATGTGCTTGTGGTGTTGGCTGCTTATGGCTGCGAATCCAATTGCGGGGAACCTGATCTGGATGGTGATGGATTGGTCACCGCTTCTGACGTGCTGGCCATGCTGACATACTTTGGCACCTTCTGCCCATAAGAGACAGACCATTTTAAGAGTTGACAAAGGGCCGCGAATGCGGCCCTTTTTTATGTGTCAAAACCGACAAATCTTGTAGGAATCCCCATCAAACTATATAAAACATCGATTAAATAGCTATATTTGTAGCTAAGAACCCGATGTCATGCGACTAACAATTGTAATACTAGCACTTCTTCTCGCGTTGCCAGGTGCCTTCGCCCAAGTGCAACCCATCGCGCCCGTATACAACGTCACATCCGGACTTGAATACGAAGACATAGGTGCGGCCATGCAAGACATCTCTGCCGGTGACCATCTGCAATTGGCAGCTGCCAGATTCATAGAACATGTGAGCATATCGGTTCCCATGACCCTGTCGGGCGACCCCAATGGAACGACCATCCTTGACGTATCCACGATGGATGGATGGGGAGTCACACTGTCTAGCGACAACATCACTTTAAAGGACTTGACCATTGTAGGTGCTGGCGCCAACAACGCCTATGCAGTGCACAGCGAACCTGGAATTACAGGCCTAACTCTGCAAGACATTGTTGTCACAGAATCGACCAAGACTTGCATCGACCTCAATGGATTGATCGGACCCAGCGTCAACACGCTGAGCAATATAACCGTCAGCAACAGCGCTACAGGCTTTGGATTGGCCCTCAGTACCTGTTCAAATGTGCTCATCGAAAACATCACCAGCTCGGGCAATGGTTTCGGCGACATCGCCATTATGGAGTCCAACTATTATGACCAAGAAGTCAACGCCATATCATTTGCTGGAAACCTCGATTTAGAGGGGCCGCAAAACCTCGGTGGAGGAGGGGTTATTATCCAAATTGATCCAGTGGAAATCCCCGTGGGCATGGGCAGCGGATTCCCCATCAGCATGACCGCAGAGGGCTTCGAATACTTACTGGAAGCTCCCGGGGATGACCTCACAGGTTGCATCCTCGTTCACAATGACAATGTTCGGAGCATTGCAGCCAGCCTTGGCGCAGAAATTCAAACTTTGGTGTCGTACAGCATGATCAGCCAGGACATGGCGGTCTTTCCAGGCATGTCGGTACAAAGCGCTGTCGACGTAGCGGAAGACAACACCACCATTAAGCTCGAACCCGGAGCCTACGATGAAGGCCCCATCACGGTGGGCAACAGCGTCCACCTGGTGGGCGCCAATGTCGGTTTGACTGGAACCGATGCTGCCATGCGCGATGTAGAATCTGTTTTGGACGGCATCGTCGTTACGGGCGGCCACCCCACAATTGACGGCATTCGGGTCAATTCAGAATCCGGAAGTGCCATCGAAGTTTTGAGCAATGCTGAAGGACTCACGGTCAAGAACAGCGTGATTTCCGGCAATGGCTCCTTGGAAACGGCTGGGATTATTGCCCGCCATTCCACAGACTTAGAAGACGTCAGGGTGACCGGTTTTGATCAAGGCGTATTGCAGCATTCTGGAAACCTTTCGGTATCCAACAGTTGGTTCAAAGAGAACCAAACCGGCTTGAAAGTGTCCAACGACATGTCCTCAGCTGATGTCACCACCGTTGAATCTTGTCTGTTTGAAAATGCGGGAGGGGAGGCCGTTAACCTGCATGCAGGAGAGCCTGCTGACGCATTCACCATGACAGATTGCACCTTGCAATTGCACGGCGTGGCCTACACCAAGACAGCCGACATGGCTTCGAGTCTGTTGAACAACACGTTTTCGAATTCAGAGCTCCAGATTGCTGGAGTAGACCGCGAGGGTCAAATCGATTTGTGCAGCACGAACAACTTCACACCTGCGCTGCGCATCACGGGCTGCACCGATGAGGCAGCAGACAATTACGAGGCTTGTGCCAACATCAACCAAGCGTGCATGTACGAGGGCTGCACCTCGCCCAAGGCCTGCAATTTTGACCCATCCGCCAACAGCGACGACGGCAGCTGTGACTTTGTGACTTGCGCTGCATGTCCATTGGGCTTTGCCTGCAACTACGACCCCGATGCCGACCTATACAAGGTGGGTGCCTGTGACTTTGCCAGTTGCGAAGGAGAGGGCATGTCAGGGGTGGGAGAAGACCGCTCCGGACTGACCCTAATTGATGGGTGCACCATTCCGCAGGCGTGCAACTACAATGCCAACGCAGATGCTGATGATGGCAGTTGCGAATTTGACTGTTTCGGCTGCATGGACAGCGAGGCCTGCAACTTCGAAGAGGCCTTTACCCAGGCTTCAAACGAAACGTGCTTGTTTATCCAAGACCTTCACCCATCTCCTTTTGTGGATTGCGAGGGCACATGCTACAACGATGTGAACGCCAACGGGGTCTGCGATGAAGAAGAAGTGAGCGGCTGCATGGATCCCGTTTCCTGCAACTTTCTGGGCGAGGCCACCATTGATGATGGCAGCTGCGACTACACTTCATGTGCTGGCTGCATCAATCCTGCAGCATGCAACCACGATGCCGATGCGTGGGTATCCGATGGCTCATGCGATTACTCCAGTTGTTCGGGATGCGTTGCACAAAACGCTTGCAATTACGACCCCAGCGCCATGATTGACGATGGCACTTGTCTCTTCCCAGTAGACCTGTACAACAAGGGCTACGTCGATTGTGACGACCTGTGCCTCAACGACACCGATGGTGACGGCATCTGCGATGAAGAAGAACAAATGGGGTGCACCGATTCAGGGGCCTGCAATTTCGATGCAGAAGCCACCGACGACGACAGCTCCTGTGAATTCAGCAGCTGCGCCGGCTGCACCAATGAGAACTATTGCAACTACAACCCGATGGCCACATTGGACAATGGAAGTTGCGCTACTCCAGAAGACCTGTATCCAGATGCCATGGTCGATGGTGTATCTACCGTGGACTGTTTGGGCCGGTGCCTGAATGATGCCAACGAGAACGGCATTTGCGACGAGGAGGAACCCGTTTGTCCTGGCGACTTTAATGGCGACGGTCTGCGGGGAGCTGCTGACATTTTGGTCATGCTGGGCGCCTTTGGTTGCCAGGCGGAATGTGGCGAACCCGATTTGAACGGCGACGGCATGGTGGCCGCCAGCGACATCTTGATGGCGCTGGCCACTTTTGGCATGGCCTGTTCAAATTAATCGACGACATTAACCTCCCCTTGGGCCTCCACTTGGGCCCTCGGGAAGGCCGCTTGTCCATAGACAGGCACAACTTCAGGTGGCGACCGAAAACCAAGATGTCCCACTTTCCAGTAAACCGAGGGGGCCTGTGGCCCTTGAGTAAGCTTTTGCTGGCTGGCTGCATCTTGGTGTGGACTTCCAATGCTGCCCGCGCCCAACACTGGAGTGACGGGACTTTGCCCCATGCAGATTGGAGCTCGGCATTTTCTGCATTTGACACGACTTGGACGGACAGCGTGCCCCAAAAAGGGAAAGGATTTAAACCGTTCATGCGCTGGCGACATTTTGCAGCCGCCCGGTATGCCTTTGCCGGCGCTCCAGAATTCAATGCTGCCTCTCCATGGGAAGCCACCCAGTGGGAACGCATGGGAAGAATGGCCCGGTCTACAGATCCAGAGGCCTTGTGGCAAAAAGCGGTGCCTTCCGGCGCCCCCTTGGTTGGAGGAGCAGGCCGGGTGAACCGTGTGGTGATCGACCCCCATGACACCACCCATTGGTTGGCGTGCGCCCCAAGCGGGGGGCTGTGGAGGTCCACTGATTCAGGGCGAAATTGGAACCTACTGGGCACGCAAGATTGGGCTGGAATGGGCGTCTCAGACGTCGCACTGCACCCCGATGACACATTGAGCATCCTGGCCGCTACAGGCGATTCCGATTTCGGAAGCGCCTATGGTGTTGGCCTCATGTCCACCTCAGATTTAGGAGAGACTTGGCAAACCACCGGGCTCACTTTTGAACTCTCAGATGCGGCTACGTGCAGCCGCGTGCACCGAAAAATGGGCGCACTGGACCACATATTGGTGGCCACATCAGACGGCATATGGCTGAGCGAAGACAACGGGACATCCTTTGATTTGACCCAACCCGGCATTTGTTCGGATTTGATTCCACATCCCGGCGACTCAGCAGTGTGGCATGCGGCCATGCGGCCTGGTGAATTGTTGCGCTCCACAGATGGGGGGAGAAGCTGGACCGCAGCCGAAGGTTTGCCTTCATCCTTTTCTGTGAGCCGTTACACGCTGGCAGCTTCGGTCTCCAATCCATCTGTCCTGGCTGCCATTGCGGCCAAAAACGGTTCTCAAGGCCTGAAAGGGTTCTACGTGAGCCAAGACAGTGGCCAGACCTATGCCGAGGTACCCGATTTGCCCAACCTCTTGGGCTGGACCTACTCTGGGGCAGACTTCGGTGGTCAGGGATTTTATGACCTCGCACTGGCCATTGACCCCATGGACGAGCAGCACATCATCGCCGCAGGCGTTAATGTGTGGGAGTCCACAGATGGCGGCGCGCAATGGTCCTGTATTGGCCATTGGTTTGGACAAGAAGACGCCGATTTTGTCCATGCCGACCACCATGCCCTGGGCTTTGTGCCAGGGAGCAGCACATGGGTCAGCGCCCACGACGGCGGAATTTCACGCAAAACAAACAGCGGATTTGAACCGCTTTGTGAGGGGTTGAATGTCGGCCAAGTCTACAATTTGGGGTTCGCCAACAGCAGGCCAGACCGGCTGATTTCGGGTTGGCAGGACAACGGAATCAACCTGTTCGCAGATGACGTCCATGCACAAGTACTGGGCGCCGATGGCTTCCATTGCCTCATTGACCCCAATGAACCCGACACCATGATCGCCGCGGAGTATTTCGGCAAGACCCACCGTTCGCTCGACGGCGGTTGGACCTGGGAACTCTGGGTGGCCAGCAATGGAGAAGGCGTCAACGAAAGGGGGGACTGGAACACCCCGATGGCCTTTTCCCCATCAAATCCCGATCGAATATTCATCGCCAAACACCGCCTTTATTGGACCGATGACCACGGTGAAACTTGGCAGCAGTCCAACGCATTGGCCGGCGCAGAAATGGAAGTGCTCGCCCTGGCACCTTCTGATGACAGCACTGCCGTGGTGGCCCGTGGCACATTCGGTTTTGTCACACATGACCTCCAGAGTTGGTCGCCGCTGCCGGGGTTGCCGGGTTTGCCCATCCTCGATGTGGCCATGGACTTCATGAATCCCGACATTTTTTGGGTGGGTTTCGGCGGGTATGAACTGGGCCAACGCTTGTGGAAAACCAACGATGGCGGCGATACATGGACCGATAAAGGGGAGGGGCTCCCCGCATTGCCAGTAAACACCTTGGCCCTTCACGAGGCCAGCGGAGACCTTTACGCCGGCACGGATGCAGGGGTTTACGTCCTCACAGCCGGCTCCAGCCTTTGGATCCCATACAAACCTGGTCTTCCAGAAGTGCTGTGCAGCGATCTAGGTGTGCGGTCCTCGACGGGCGAATTGCTGTTGGCGACCTATGGGAGCGGTTTGTGGCGGGCACCATTGTTTACGCCTCCTGCGAGGGATGCAGCCTTGATTGGAATTCAAGGGCATCAGGCAGAATCCTGCTCCGGACCACTCGATGTGACCGCCACCATGCGCAATGCAGGCCAAGACACCTTGGCTGCTGTATCGCTGTTGTGGAACGGCACGGACACCGTCCATTATGGCATGCTGCTGGCCCCGAATCAAGAGGCGCACTTGCCGTGGCCCGATGTCGAAAGGGATGCAGTAGAACACCAAAGTGAATTGGCCGTCCGCATCATCGATGTGGTCGGACTCCATGGCGGCTTGTCCGAAGGAGATTTGACACCGGGATTCGATGCCATTTCAGAAAACGATGCGCTCGGCGTCCGCTGGGAGCACCGCAATGGCACTGGGCCTGTCGTGGTGGTCACCACCGCAGATTGTCAGCCCATGGAATCCGCATGGGCCATCGCAGACTCATCGGGCACCACCTGGCACCGCCGTCAACATTTCCAACTTGAACAAGCGACCTTGGACACTTTGTGCCTGGCGCACGGTTGCTATGAAGTCTTGCTGAGTGACCTCGGAGGCAACGGATTTGCAGGAGCCGTTTGCGGCATGGAAGGCAACCTCGCGGTAAATTCCATCGGAGGGCAGGAATTTTGGTCAGTGGCCGACAGCAACGCGGCTGGCATTGCTTTTACTTCAGGCCCAGGAGGAGGATTTTGTTTGCCCTTGAATGGGGCTTCGGGATGCACAGACTTGACCGCTTGCAACTTCGATCCTGCAGCGTCTGAACCCGACGGCACATGCGAATACAGCTGCTGGGAAAGTCCCTGTCCAGCGGACTTGGATGGCGACGGCTTCTACGGCGCCACAGACATCCTTGCCGTCCTCACGGAGTTTGGATGCTCCTCGGCATGCACGGTGGACATTACGGGAGACGACACGGTTTCTGCCAATGACATCTTGGCTTTGTTGGCTTTGTACGGTCAATCCTGCGCGGAATGAGGAATCCCGGTGCATCTTGCACCCGCTATGTCTGCCAGACCTCCCCGCCCCAAAATCAACATCCGCCGTTGGACTTCAGAAATTGAAGCCCCTTTGCACGCTTTGGTTCGTTCAGAACTGGGGTTGCGCAGCACAACGGCTTCACGCAACTTGATCAAAGGAGGAGCCGTGAGGGTTGAGGGAGAAGTGGTCAAAATCCCTTCGTTGGTGATTCCTACTGGTCAGGAGATCTCCGTTCCAGAGGAAAAGGAAGCGCGGAAATCAGAACCGGCGAACGCCACCAAGTCCATTCGCCCAGACGACGACTTGCCGTTTGAGGTGCTCTATGAAGACGCCGACATTTTTTGCTACCTCAAACCCGCCGGATGGATATTGGCTTCCCCCAATCCCCGTGTGGACACCAGTTTCACAAGGGTAAAAGACTACTTGGTCGCCCGTGACCTCGCTGGAGGCAATCCAGAGAAGGCGGTGCACTTTGTGAACATGATCGACAAAGACAGCAGTGGCATCGCCGTGGTTGTCCGCGACATGGGCTTGCGCAAGCGGCTTCAAGAGAGTTGGTCTACCCAACAGTTCGAGAGCTATTTGTTGCTGCAAGGAGAAATCGACGAGGACGGCGAGTTCAGTGCGCGACGGAAACCCGGCGAGAAATACTCGGCAAAGAAATTCCCCTTCAGGCGCATGCGCTCAGGAGGACGGTTCACCATACTCAAGGTCAAAGCGGGGTTGCAGGACATCAGTGAAATCCTGCCCGGACTGCGTCACCACAAATGCATGGTATGTGGATTGGGCGCTGATGCACCAGATCCGCTTGGACGCCAAGGGGTGCACCTGTTTCGAATGGTCTTGACCGACCCGGAACTGGACGCGATGTGGGAAGTGAAAACCCGCGTACCAAAGGAATTCCTGAGGGTGGTTAAATAAGAAGCGCCCCGACGTTTCGGAGCGCTTCTACCTTAACCAAATCAATGCCGGTCTGGCCGGCATCATGAACCATTATGTCGCTGCTTTCAGCTGCATAGAGGAGTTCAACTACCGTGCCAAACTGGAGCTCTCTGGTCCTGTTTGCTCAGAATCAGTGCCAATGAACGTGAAAGGGCTGCACTAGAACAGGCCTGTTCTCCTTGGTATCTTTGCACCACGCTAAACATCTGAAATGAGCAGAGCAGTCGTCATCGCATCCGCCCGTCGTACACCGATGGGCTCTTTTCTCGGAGCATTGTCCTCCGTACCCGCCACCAAATTGGGATCCATCGCCATTCAAGCGGCCATGGAATCAGCAGGCGTCACCGGAGAAGACGTCCAAGAAGTCTTCATGGGCAACGTCCTTCAAGCCGGTTTGGGCCAAGCGCCTGCGCGCCAGGCATCCATGGGCGCTGGGATTTCCGAAAATGTCCCTTGCACGACGGTCAACAAGGTCTGCGCGTCGGGCATGAAGGCCATTCACCTCGCAGCCAACGCCATCGCCTTGGGCGATGCCGACATCGTGGTTGCAGGAGGCATGGAAAACATGTCGAGGGTTCCCCATTACCTCAATGGCAGGGCTTCGGTCAAACTCGGCAACATCAAAGCCGTTGATGGCATGGTACTCGATGGCTTAACCGACGTTTACGACAACCATCACATGGGGCTGTGCGCTGAATTGTGCGCCACCAAGCACGGCTTCTCACGCGAGGAACAAGACGCCTTTGCGATCGAGAGCTACCGCCGGTCGGCCGAGGCTTGGGAAGCCGGAGCCTTCAACGATGAAATCGTCCCTGTATCCATCCCACAGCGCAAGGGAGACCCCGTTGTCGTTTCTACCGACGAGGAATTCAGCAACGTGAGGGTCGACAAAATTCCACACCTGCGCCCTGTCTTTGACAAGGAAGGTTCGGTCACTGCAGCCAATGCGAGTACGTTGAATGATGGTGCTTCCGCTCTGGTACTCATGTCAGAAGACATGGCCAAGGAGAGGGGGATTACGCCCATCGCCCGCTTGCTTTCTAACGCCGATGCAGCCCACGCTCCAGAGGACTTCACAACAGCACCTTCCAAGGCGTTGCCCATCGCATTGGACCGCGCTGGTGTGACCATGGAAGACATGGAGCTTGTGGAACTCAACGAGGCTTTTGCTGTGGTCGGGCTGGCCAACAGCAAATTGCTTGGCCTGGATGCTACCAAGGTCAATGTCCATGGAGGCGCAGTGTCTTTGGGGCATCCGCTGGGAAGTTCTGGTAGCCGCATTGTGGTGACCTTGATCCACGCACTCAAGCGACACGGCAAAAAGCGAGGCGCTGCAGGCATTTGCAATGGAGGTGGCGGCGCAAGCGCCCTTGTCTTGGAGGCTCTCAACTGATCTGCACCCATGAAGTCTGGCGTCATTCGCGTTCCTCTAGCGCCCATCAGGGCGGCAGCAGATGACTGCGCTGAAATGGTGACCCAAGGGTTGTTCGGACAATTGTTGAGCTGGGAACCTGTCGTGGAAAGCCCAGGATGGGCAGCCGTGAAACTGGAAGCCGATGGCTACATGGGTTTCACCGACATGAAGTTGATCGCATCTGCACCCGATGCAGTCGAAGCCTTTGCCGGACCGCACCGCATGCTCACTGCCCCCTTGACGACTGTAGAGTGGGAGAAGAGGCCTTATCACTTGCCGGCCGGATCGCTGGTGCCATCAGGCCTCTTTCCTGGGGCAATCCCACGTCCACCTCACCCTGTAGAAGCTGCGCACAGTTTCCTAGGCGCGCCTTACCTGTGGGGTGGCAAAAGTGTACTTGGCATCGACTGCAGTGGACTCACGCAACTCGCATGTGCCCTTCATGGAAGCACGCTTCCTCGGGACGCCTCACAACAATGGGAAGCGTTGAATTCAGCCCGCAAGAATTACGCGGAATTGGAACACGGAGACCTGGTGTTTTTTCACAAGACCGACCCCCGGAAAGTCACCCACGTTGGCTTTGTCTGGAAACCGGTGAACAGCGCAACAAGCGTATTGCATGCATCGGGAGAAGTCCGCATAGACGTTCTTCAACCGGATGGCATCGTCAGGGATGGCTCCATCAGCCACAAATGGACAGGAGCAGCGGGGTGTCCGATCAGTGCTGGATAACCACCCGCTCTGTTCCTTGCGGTCCTTGAAAGAGGTAGACGCCATTGGGCAATGCCTCAATCAAAATGCGGTCGTTTCCTGAATTGAATTGGCCTGAACGAACCTCGCGGCCTCCCAGGTCCCGCAAAACCCAAGACGCCCCGATGAAGTGGGGGTGGACCAACATCTGTATGCGATCGGAGGCTGGGTTTGGCTGCAGTTGAACGCCAGGAGCTTCGCGCTCCAATGACTCCACACTGGAGAGCAAGGGGGTGTCCAATGAAATGTCTTCGTCACCCTCTTCGTAGGGAACGTAATCAAAGAACACAAAGAACATCTCATCTCCAGTGTTGTCGCCGTATTCGATCATCTGAGGAGGATCGTTCGGGTTGAATGGGTTGCTGGCCGTGTTGTCGTAAGACGCGATGCCGTGAATGGTGTATCCTGCTGGCACCTTGGTCATGTAAGGGAACGTGAAGAAGCCTTGCCAATTGAAATCCCAAGCAGGAATGGAGATCAGAGGAATGGTGTCTTGACCTCCGGGGCCAGTGGCAAAGACCTCCCATGACACGCCGATCAAATGGCAGTGCGGAACAATGCTCAGGAGGCTCAAGTCCACCGGAA
>JAKMCX010000108.1 GCA_022428285.1 Flavobacteriales bacterium | reverse complement strand
GTTAAAACGACCGGAGTAAACAGCAACGCCAGTGCAAAAGAGAAAAAAGAAGGTGAGGTCATCATAGGGCAGTTGAAGTTTCACCTACAACCTTACAAACCCCGTGCCGGCCTCAAAGTTCTCGTGTAACTCCATCCCCAGCTCCAACAGCGCTCCGGCGCGATAAAGCCGAACAGATCACCAGTAGCGAGTCCAAATTGACCGTTTCCCTCCTTTGGGGCATAAATCAGCGCCACTGGAGTCGTGACCCCCATGGCTTCTTGCCAGCGCCAACCCCCAATAACATGGAAACCTACAAGGTTGATTTGCCCTCCGACTCCTATTTCTGTGGGCTGCTTCAGGAGCGCATCGTTGAGTGGAGCGGACAGTTCAATCCCCACCTTCGCTCGGTCACCAATGCGCATACCGCCATTGAGCCGGACCCTTGTGGGCAAGTCCACAACCCGTCTTTCGGGTGTGGCCTCCAAGAACAAAGCCGTTGGTGCCAAACCTTGATTCAACAGGTCCAAAACACCGCCTTGGTTTTCACTCCAATTCCCCAGCTCCGCCACGGGGTTTTGCAAGCTGTAAGATTCCCCTTGCCAGTCCATGCTGCCCAAGTCGTTGATGGCCAATGAAGCAAACCACAGTCCGGCAATCTCAGCCCGAACCGCGAGATCCAATCCAACACCAAAGCCAGCAGGCCGAAGGGCACTGCCCAGCGTGGCATTCTCTGCCACCAATTCTGCGCCAAAGCCTTGGTTGAATGCCGCAAAAGCTGTCTGATTCTCGACGTCTACTTCGTAGTATCCACTGCCCCTGTAGTAATGCACCCCCATTCCAAATGAAAGGCCAAATGCCCGGGATTGAAGAAGCTTCACGCCAAACCCTGCTCCATACGAGCGCACATGCTGCACCGCAAAGGACCCTCCATTCAGCAAATCATATACGAGGGGTGCAGCGCCATTGTTGATGCCCTGCTCCGCCATTTGAAACTGCTCATCGGTCAGCGAATCCACCGGGACTACGGTTCCATCCGTGAGGAGCACAGCATCATAAATGCCCGCGGCAGGGCCCAGCATGGCAAATTCAGCGAGCGCTGGACTGGGATTGAGCGTGGCAGAATAGCGGTCCTCAATGGACCACGCTAAACCTCCCCTCGCCCCATGCTGTGACCATCCGACCCAGCGCAAATCAATCTGAGATGCGGTTCGTTCATCGGAAAGCTGCTGTGCAATATCTCGTCGGTCTTGCAATGACCATTGAATCTCCGACCCAAAAGCATCGACCAATGGCGTACCATCTAACAACGGCGTTTGCACATTGAGGCCACCTTCAAAACCGCTCATAAAGCGAAGACGCTGGGCTTTGCGGTGTGCCTTTCGCGCCTTTCGGTCAAGCGTGTCAACCCGGAAGTCATCGCGCCACTTCCGCTCTGAAAAAGGGCGTTCCGAAGCCAACAGGGACATATTGACCCCAATCGCATGGTGACCAATAGCGGTGATACCAGGCACGGGGCTGCCCATCAGGTCAACCCCCGCTTGCGACCATGACAATACTGGCCACAAGGACAGCCACAAAACAATGACCCCAGAGAAGCGCATGCTTCTGCAGGAAGGTAGAAAGTTCATATGGTCAAATTACCACACGCCAGCCAAAGGGGTCCTCCCCTTTTCCTCGGCGCAGCTCGTCCAGCAACTTCGACAGGACAGGCATGATTTGCCATTGCTCCACTGGGGGCAAAGCCACGTCACCACCAGGGAATCCGATGGCTTCAATTGGCGTCATCGTCGCCGCCGTTCCCACACCAAAAGCTTCGGTGAGCCCACCCGACTCTGCCGCCGCTTTCAACTCTGAAACGGCCACCTTGCGCTCTTCGATTTCAATGCCCTTGTAAGCTGCCAAGCGCAACACGGAATCCCGCGTAACCCCTGATAGCACAGTGTCTCCCGTTGCCGGCGACACCAATTTTCCATCGAGTATAAAGACCACATTCATGGTCCCACTCTCTTCGATGAATTTGTGCTCGACAGCGTCAGTCCACAGGATTTGGTCGTACCCCTCATTGCGGGCCATGGCCGTCGGCTTCAATGATGCCGCGTAGTTACCAGCAGCCTTGGCATACCCGGTGCCTCCGGGTGCTGCCCGGGTAAAGAAGGTCTCTACTTTGACCCTGACATTGCCCTTGTAATAAGGACCTACCGGACAAGTAAAGATGACGAATCGATATTCCTCACTCGGCCGCACACCCACATGCGGTTCCGAAGCAAACATGAACGGTCGGATGTAAAGAGAACTTCCTTCTCCGTCTGGCGTCCAGTTCTTGTCAATTTTGATCAACTCGGTCAAGGCACTGAGGAACAACCCTTCGTCCATCAAGGGCATGGACATCCGCTCCGCACTCTTATTGAAACGGCGGATGTTCTCCATCGGCCTGAACAAGGCCACCTCGCCATCGGGC
>JAKMCX010000093.1 GCA_022428285.1 Flavobacteriales bacterium | reverse complement strand
GTCCCCATTGGTCTCGGGCTTTTTGAGGTGCCAACGATGGGACAGTTGCGGTCCTTAGGCAATCCGGTCTTTTCTGGAGCCCAAAGGGGTCTTGGAATTCAATCGGGTTTGAACGAGAGCGATACGCCATTCACACAATGGCGGGTTCCTGTTTCTGTAGGCCCGTCGGGAAACACATGTCCCAAATGAGAATCGCATTCTGTGCAGCGGATTTCAACCCGAATCATGCCATGACTGGTGTCTGTGATGCGCTGAATGTTGTCGCTGTCGATCTCTTGATCGAAACTGGGCCATCCGCAGCCAGCATCAAACTTGGCTGTATGGGCAAACAAGGCCGTGTCGCAAGCAGCACAGTGGTAGGTCCCTGAACGGGTTTCTTGGTTTAACCCACTTGAGAAGGGCCGTTCTGTGCCATTCTGCCTCAGAACCCGGTAGGCTTCTGGGCTCAGCTTTTCTTTAAAGTCGTCATCCTTGCTCAGGGGAGATTCCATGGCTCAGCTGGGATTTCCGGAAGGGCCGCCACCTCTGTTTTGGCCTCCTCCTCCATTTTGACCTCCTCCTCCATTTTGGCCGCCGCCGCCACTTCGCCTCTTCCCATTGCGGCCCTTGTTTCGGTTTCCGCCTTCGGAACCTTGGCCACCTCGGCCTTCGCTTCGGTTGCCTTCGGGTCTGCCCCCGCCACCTCCTTTGCGGCCATCTCGTCCACGGCCTCCGCCGGAGCGTCCTCCGCCATGGCGGTTTCCTCCCCTTCCACCTCCGTGGCGTCCACCACCTCCACCACCGCGTCCACCGCGGTGTGAAGGAGCGTTGGGGTCGTATTGAGGACCTTCTCCAAGTTCTTCAGGCAGGGGCTCTTTTCGAACCTCCATCTGAATGAGCTTCTCGATTTTGGAGAAGTTGCGCATCTCTCCTGGGGTGATCAGGGTGATGCCAATTCCTCCCCGGCCAGCACGAGCCGTTCGGCCAATGCGGTGCACATAGTCCTCCTCGTTGGGTGGTACATCATAGTTGATGACCATCTCGATGTTGTCGATGTCGATGCCCCGGCTCACCACATCGGTGGCCACAAGCACGTGGACTTTGCGGTTGCGGAAACGGCGCATCACGTCTTCCCGGTCCTTCTGATCCAAGTCGGAACTGATGGAGCCCACATTCAATCCGGCTTTGGACAGTGAGCGCGCAATGATGGAAATCGACCGTTTCCGACTCGAAAAGACAATGACCGATTCCAGTCCGCGGTCTTTGAGCAAGCTGACCAGGAGCTTGGGCTTCTGGTCGTCGTGCACAGGGTACGCCACTTGCATGACCTTTTCGGCAGGACGTGACAGGGCAATTTGCACCGTGACAGGGTCCTTGAGCATGGTGGTGGCCAGCTTGTTGATGCGCTCAGGCATGGTCGCGCTGTACAGCAAGGTCTGCCTGTTCGGATTGCAGTGTTCCGTGATGCGGTTGATGTCACCGAGGAAGCCCATGTCCAGCATGCGGTCGGCTTCGTCCAGGATGAGAACATCAATTTTGGACAGGTCGACATAGCCCAAGTTCATGTGGCTCAGCATGCGACCAGGGGTCACAATGGCAATGTCTACGCCTGTGGTGAGGGCGTTTTTCTCTCGGTCAAAGTCACTTCCGCTTCCACCCCCATAAATGGCGACGCTCGATGTGCCCGAGAAGTAGCCAAACCCTTCGCAGGCCTGGTCAATTTGCAGGGCCAACTCACGGGTGGGCGTGATGATGAGACATTTGATGTGGTCTCCTCCTCCCGACTCGTAGATGTTGTGCATGGTGGGCAGCAAAAAAGCCGCCGTCTTGCCGGTTCCAGTTTGCGCGATGCCAATGACGTCTTTCCCCTCTGTAGATGGTGGAATGGCCAGCGATTGGATGGGTGTGGCCAATTCGAATCCCATGGCGTCCAGCCCGTCTTGGACTGCATCGCACAAAGGCAATTCCCTGAAAGGAACTTTTTTGGGTTCTTCGGAGGCGCCTTCCTCCGGTGATTCTTCATTCGCGTCCCCGGTCGGCGCATCCGGCGCCTTGGCTTCTTGGTTGCCCGAAATGGGCTGGGACGCATCTTGTTGCTCCAACGAATCGTTGGACTCGTGCGTGTCTGTCATGTATGTCGTGATCGCCTCAAAGGCGTCTGTTACAAATGTCGGGCATGAAGTTGAGGCTCCGACACGACCGGAAATATTCGATTCTACGCAACCTTCAAGGTCCTTCGATGGTTACATTGAGACACGAACAATGCGCAGCCTCGTTCTCCCTACTTTACTGGCCGTGGCCCTGCTTCTTCTGGGTGCTGGCGATGCTTTGGCAACGCACATCGTAGGGGGTGAAATCAGCTATGAAGATTTGGGTGGAGGCAATTACAGGGTTCGCCTTGTTGTTTACCGCGATTGTGGTCCAGCAAATCAGAATGGAACCGGCTTTGACGATGCTGCTTCGGTGGGGGTCTTCGACGGAAACGGGTTTTTGGTGGACATCCTGAACATCCCCCTTTCCTTTCAAAATGTGAGTGAGGTCCCCGTATCTCTCGAGAACCCTTGCGGAACCCCACCTCCCTCGGTGTGTGTGGAGCAAGCGGTCTACGAACAGGTTACTTTTATTGGGGATTCGCCTGGTGGCTTCACTTTGAGTTACCAGCGCTGCTGTCGGAATCCTTCGATTGTGAATTTGAGCAATCCGGATGACGCAGGCGCGACGTTCACCACCCAGATTCCAGGGACGGACTTGACCGAAGACCCCAACAGCAGTCCGGTGTTCAACAGCTTGCCCCCTGTAGCGCTGTGCGCCGGTTTTGACTTCTTTTTCGATCACAGTGCCACGGACTTGGACGGAGACAGTTTGGCTTACACTTTTTGTTCTCCCATGTTCGGGGGATCCCCCAACGCACCTGCCCCTAATCCGCCGAATGGCCCGCCTTACACCCCCGTGAATTGGGCGCCGGGTTATTCTGCCACCGTGCCTTTGGATGGGGATCCGGCCTTGACCATCGACCCGGTGACGGGGTTTATCACGGGCATGCCCAACGCTGCAGGCCAATACGTCATCGGGATTTGCGTGGAAGAATGGCGCGATGGGGCATTGCTGAGTACATCCAACCGTGATTTCCAATTCAATGTCACGGTGTGCGACCCCAACATTGCCTCTTTGGTGGCCAATCAAACAGGCGATCAATTGTGCATTGGGGAGACCATCGAGTTTCAGCAGTTCAGCATCAATGCCACGTTTTTTCTCTGGGATTTCGGAGTCCCCGGAATTGCTTCGGATACGTCGAACCTGGAATCCCCGTCGTACACCTTTCCCGAACCTGGCGTGTATGATGTGATGCTTGTGGCCAACCCTGGATGGCCCTGTGCTGATACTTCGTTTTCGGTATACGAGGTCTTCGAACCTGTCGAGCCAGAATTGGTCATCACTGGTTTTGATTGTCCCTCGGGCACGCCGCTCTATGACTTTGGTACGGAAGACCCCTACCCCGACGCGACTTTTCAGTGGGACTTTGGAGGACAAGCCTCAAGTTCAATCTCGGATTTGGCCGCTCCAGCGGGCATTGGTTTCCCTTCGCCCGATGACGTTGAGGCTGAATTGACGGTGGTCCAGAACGGTTGCGTGGGTTCGGGCACATTGGATTGGACTGCTCCAGATGCTCCTCAAGCGGCCATTGCCCCTCAGGAAGATTTCTGTTCGGGGTTCTCCCTTACGTTTGACAACAACAGCACCAATGCCATTGGCTATACCTGGCAATTTGGTGAGCCTGGAAACGCCGATGTTTCATTCGATGCTTTTCCTACATGGACTTACGACGGCCCCGGCACCTATGAGGTGGAACTGATTGCCGAAGGTGATTTTCATTGTCCAGATACCGATGTGGCCTTGTTTGAGGTGGCCTGGTTGTTGGAGCCCTTTATGGAGACCCCAGAACCGGAGTGCTTCCAAGAACACAGTTTCAATTTTGAGGCCATTGGCGTCACAGACCCGGGGGCTACCTATGAATGGAACTATGCCCCTGGCAACAGCACCATGGAAGCAGGTCCCATGCTACAAGGGGTGTCTTTTCCGGCGCCAGGCACTTACACCGTGGAGGTAGTCGTGACAGCAGAGGGCTGTGAACGTGATTTTGAAACAGAGGTCGAGGTCTTGTTTGATCCTTCAGTCGCCTTTGACGGAGGGCCGGTGAGCGGTTGTCCTCCACTTCCGGTGAGCTTCGAAAACTTCTCGCAAACCGAAACCTCTGCGACTTATCTGTGGAATTTTGGAGATGGGAACACTTCGAACGCTCCCTTCCCTAGCCATGTATATGAGCTCCCCGGCAGTTACACGGTCACTCTGGAAATGAGTACAGGTGGATACTGTGTGCAAGACCTTGCGGTGACGCAAACGGCCTTTGTGGAGGTGTACCCTGTGCCCACGGCGGGCTTCTCTATCGAGCCGTCTTTGGTGGACATCTTGGAACCGATGGTTCAAGTAGAGGACCTGAGCGAAGGTGCCGTACAGCATTACTACAATTTTGGTGATGGGGGCTCTTCGACATCGCCCAGTGGGACTTACATCTTCCAAGGCGCCGGCGTCTTCGATGTGACCCAGACGGTGATCAATGGTTTTGGATGCACCTCTACCGCCCAAGGCGAAGTCGGGGTCAATGGCACGTTGTTCTACGCGCCCAATTCGTTTACGCCCAACAACGATGGTGTCAACGACGTCTGGATGCCCACTGCGACTGGCCTCGCCGCCTACCAATGCAAGGTCTACAACCGTTGGGGCGACGTGGTCTTTGAAACCACCGATGCGGAAACAGGATGGATGGGCAACGTAAAGCTGGGCGATCATTATGCGCCCGATGGGATCTACATGTACGATGTGTATTTGGAAGACCAATTGCGGATTCCATTTACCTATTCCGGTCAAATTCAATTGGTCAGGTAAGGTCGTATTTGATTCTGCTTACCTTTTCGCATCCAAATCGGAATTATGGAAGGCGATAGCAACCAATCGAACTGGGGTCGGAATGACCGTCGAGAAGAGGACGTTCACACCATTGCTGTCAAGGCTGGTAAACGGACTTATTTCTTTGACATCAGAGCTACCCGTGCCAAGGACCTCTATCTGACCATCACCGAAAGCAAGCGCCAGACGAATGCATCGGGAGAGGTGAGTTACAGCAAGCACAAGTTGTTTCTGTACAAGGAGGACTTCGAGAAGTTCCACGATGGGCTTCGGGATTCCCTCGAAAAGATTGGTGAGCTGCAGGGTACCGATGGCTTTCAGTCGGGTGAACCCAATGGGCCTGCAAGGAATCCCGAGAATCAGGAGGACAGCGGCGACGTGCGCTTCGAAGATTTGTGAGCACCTGATTCCTCATTGCGGTGGGGTTTCGTGTGGATAATTCTATGGCTTTTCAGGCTCTGGTCGCGGTTATCTTTGAGATTCACCGCCATGGAGCTGAACTACCCCGGACATAGCTGTTTTCTATTGGTTTCAGGCGAATTGCGTGCTGTCAACAGCGCGTTTATTTCGTCCAATCCTCTGGCTACAGACGTTTCCTTGGAGGTCCATTCCCCTGCCCATGTTTTGTGGCCTTATGGCCATGAGAACCATGTGACAGATGCACAATCGGTCTTGGGCCGGCATTGGACAGCAGACGGGGCACTACTTCCCATGGAAGGCGCGTTCAATAAGGGTGCCGAATACGCGCCAGCGGCGGTGAACATGCAGTGCAGCCGTCAGGTGGTCGGCATGCATGATGATACTTTCCCTCCCATCGCCAGCGATCGGGAGGTGGCCCTCAGCACCGTTCGGGATGCGGGGGTAGAACTGCATTTGTCCGGCAATGGGGCAGTGCTTGAAACAGTGAATTGACAATGGGCAAGATTATCGCCATCGCGAACCAGAAAGGTGGAGTGGGAAAAACCACCACCGCTATCAACCTCGGTGCAAGCCTCGGTGCGCTCGAGTACAAGACGTTGCTCGTAGATGCAGATCCTCAAGCGAATTCCAGCTCTGGCGTTGGTGTAGATCCCAAGTCGGTGGACAACGGCACCTACCAATGTCTCATCGATGGCACAGAAGCGCGCACTGCAATTTTGGAAACGGGCAATCCCAATTTGTGGCTGTTGCCCTCTCACATCGACCTCGTCGGCGCTGAGATTGAATTGATCAATGAAGCCGAACGCGAGCACCGCTTGCGCAAGGCGCTCGAGCCTCTAAAGGATGACTTTGATTTCATTCTGATCGATTGCTCCCCTTCTTTGGGCTTGATCACATTGAATGCATTGACTGCGGCAGATTCCGTGGTCATTCCGGTGCAGTGCGAATACTTCGCTTTAGAAGGATTGGGCAAGCTGCTCAACACCGTAAAGATTGTTCAGGGAGGGCTCAACGAAAACCTCAACATCGAAGGCATTTTGTTGACCATGTATGACACGCGCCTGCGCCTGTCCAATCAAGTGGTGGAAGAGGTTCGGATGCATTTCCGAGAGATGGTGTTTGACACCTTGATCCACCGCAACACCCGTTTGGGTGAAGCGCCCAGCCATGGCGAAACCATTGTCATGCACGATGCTTCCTGCAAAGGGGCCATCAACTACCTCAATTTGGCCAGGGAGATTCTCCAAAAGAACGACTTGACCAAGCTCCCCAATGCCGAGAAATTCTTGGATGAGGATGCCGGTATGACGGCAGCAGAACCCGGCGATACGCCTGTTAGCCTCAATTGATCCGCACAGGGCATGGCCAAGAAGTCAAAGAAGCCGGCGCTGGGAAGGGGTTTGGGTGCGCTGCTGCAAGCCCAGCAAGCCGATCAATCAGGGACATTGCCTGTAGCAGACGCGGTTGAAGCGAAGCCATCAGGTGCGCCTGCTGTTGACATGGCGGGCAAGGTGGCCTTGTTGCCGATCTCGGCGATAGAGGCCAACCCAGACCAGCCGCGCCGAACTTTTGAGCCTTTTGCGCTCAATGAATTGGCAGAGAGCATCAATACGCTGGGCATCATCCAGCCCTTGACCGTTCGCCGCCTGAGTGCTGCAAAATACCAGCTCATCTCGGGTGAGCGCCGTTTTCGCGCGTCGCAACTGGCAGGTCTGGACCATGTGCCGGCCTATGTCCGAGAGGCCAACGACCAAGAGATGCTCGAGATGGCATTGGTCGAAAACATACAGCGGGAAGACCTGGATGCCATCGAGGTGGCCATCAGCTTTCGGCGTTTGATGGAGGAATGTTCCCTCACCCAAGAAGAGTTGGCTTCGCGGGTGGGCAAGCAGCGCTCTACCATCAGCAATTACATCAGGTTGTTGGGATTGCCTGCCATGGTGCAGCAATCTGTAGCGGCGGGTCATTTGAGTTTTGGTCATGCGCGTGTGCTGGCCGGCTTGCAAGAAACCAAGAACCAAAAGGCGCTCTACCAGCGCATCATTGGCAAAGGACTGAACGTCCGTCAGACGGAGCGCGAGGCCAGTGAGATGCTGGGCAGAAAGCCTTCCAAAAAGACGGTCAAGGGCGCTGCTTTGAGCCTTCAGATGCAAACCATGAGGGCCCACTTGAGGAGCCGCTTCGCGGGCCGAACCTTGGATGTAAAAGCCCGAGAAGACGGTGCCGGTCGCGTGGAGCTGTACTTCCAAAATGCAGACGACCTGCAGCATTTGCTGGACGAATTGGGAGCCCGTTGATGGGAGCCGTTCGTGTTTTGGTGCTGTGTTTGTTGGGGCTTTGTGCCTTGAACGGCCAAGCACAGGTAGACGAAAATCAGTTGGAACGTGAGTACCGCATTGGCCGCACCACTTGGCACAGTGCAGTGGTTCCCGGCTGGGGACAGTTGGACAACAAGAAATGGTGGAAGGTTCCCTTGGTTTACGGAGGATTGGGAGCGGCAGGTTATTTCATACATACCGAGGGCGGCTTGTACCGCGGTTACAGAGACGGTTATCTGGCCCTGACCGATGACGATCCCACCACATTGTACGCCACCGAATTCGACACCCAGACGGTTCGGGATTTGCGGGATTTCCACAGGTCCAATTTTGAGCAATCGATTCTGATGTTTGTCCTGATTTGGGGTGCCCAAGTGGTGGATGCCCATGTGGACGCTCACCTGTTGGGCTTTGATGTCAGCGAAGATTTGGGATGGGTGCCTGGCGCAGGCCCTACCGTTGGACTCAAGCTGTCCCATACGATTGTACCGCGCAGATTTTCTAGGATACGATGAAGTCCAAGGTCAGCGATAAACTCCGGGTATTGATCATAGGCCGCGGAAGGATGGGGACAGCCGTGCAGGAATCGGCACTGTCCCGGGGCCACGAGGTTGTGGCGGTGATGGGCCGTGCAGATGTGGGCTTGGATGTATGGCCGGAAGCTGATGTAGCGGTGGAATTCACAGCTCCAACCAGTGTGGTTTCGGTGATGGCCGCCTGCCGAGATCGTGGCATCCCTTTGGTGAGTGGGACCACTGGATGGGCGGATTACCGTCCCGAAGTGGAGGCTGCTACCGTTCAAGCAGGACACCCGTTGGTGTGGGCTCCGAACTTTTCAAAAGGGGTCTACCTCTTTCGGAAGGCGCTCAAGGCCGTTGCAGAGGAGATGCAGGGCCACGCTGAATTTCAGCCTTCGGTCCATGAAGTGCACCACACCGGAAAGGTGGATGCCCCCAGTGGCACTGCACTTGCGGTGGCAGACGATCTCCACGAAATGGGATGGAATGAGGTGGGGGTAACCGCGCAGCGTTTGGCGGGTGTACCTGGCACCCATCAGGTGGAATGGCGC
>JAKMCX010000080.1 GCA_022428285.1 Flavobacteriales bacterium | reverse complement strand
TGTCAGAAGGCGTCAATGTTGGAGACAAGATCAAAGGAAAAGTGGTGGTTGTTGCAGACTACGGAGCCTTCGTCGAAGTGGCGGAAGGAGTCGAAGGTTTGTTGCACGTCAGCGAAATGAGCTGGAGTCAGCACTTGCGCAGCGCTCAGGAGTTCCTGAAAGTGGGAGACGAGATCGAGACCATCATCTTGGGTATCGACCGCGAAGAGCGGAAGATGAGCCTTGGTATGAAGCAGCTCGTTCCAGACCCATGGGACAACATCGAGTTCAAATTCCCCGTGCAGTCCAAGCACAGTGGTAAGGTGCGCAACTTCACCAACTTCGGCTTGTTCGTCGAGATGGAGGAGGGCATCGATGGCCTCGTCCACATCTCTGACTTGAGCTGGGAGAAGAAGATCAAGCATCCTTCGGAGTTCTGTAATGTTGGCGACGAGATCGACGTGGTCGTACTCGAGCTGGACAAGACGAACCGCCGCATGAGCCTTGGTCACAAGCAGCTCCAGGAAAACCCTTGGGATACTTTCGAGACGGTGTTCGAAGTGGGTTCTACCCACAAAGGCACGGTGGTCACCATCGACGGCAGCAATGTCGGCATTGCACTGCCATACGGAGTCGAAGGTTTCTGTCAGGCCAAGCACCTCAAGCGCGAGGATGGAACGGACATCAAGGTCGAAGAGATTGCAGATTTCATCGTCCTCGAGTTCAACCGGAACGCCAAGCGCATTACGGTGTCGCACTTGCGTACATACGAGGAGCCGCCCGCAAAGAAGCGTGGAGCTACTACGGACCGCAAGCGCCGCGATGACCGCGATAAGGGCTCAAGCCCAGCTACGCAGCGTGCAGTGCGCGAAGTCAACGAGCGTCAGGCTAAGACCACGTTCGGAGACCTCGATGTCTTGTCGCAGTTGAAGCAGCAGATGGAAGATGGACCTGCAGCAGAGGCCCCGGCCCCTGAAGCAGCACCTGCTCCTGAAGCTCCTGCAGCTGAAGAGGCACCTGCAACTGAGGCTCCGGCCGCTGAGGAGGCACCTGCCGAAGAGGCTCCGGCCGCTGAGGAGGCACCTGCTGAAGAGGCTCCGGCCGCTGAGGCAAAAAAGCCAGCAGCGAAAAAGCCAGCAGCCAAAAAAGCAGCGGCCAAGAAGCCCGCAGCCAAGAAGCCTGCAGCCAAGAAGCCTGCAGCTAAGAAGCCTGCAGCCAAGAAGCCCGCAGCCAAGAAGACGGCCAAAAAGGCCGACAGCAAGGCTGACGACGCTAAAGAAGGCGACGCATCTTGAGGCACAGTAGCCTGTAACTATTAAGAAAGGGAGGTCCAGTGGGCCTCCCTTTTTTTATCCCTTATTTTTGCGCCGCATTATGGGTCCAGCGAAACTCCTCATCAACCCACTTCAGTTTAGGTTGACGCTTGATCGTCTCGCCCACCAGTTGGTCGAGGAGCATGGGGATTTCTCCAACAGTGCGCTGATTGGGATTCAGCCCAGGGGCATTCATTTGGCCGCGCGATTGGGCGATAGAATCCAAGAGATCTTGGGAGGCACCCGCCCCCGATCCGGAGATTTGGACATCACTTTTTTTCGGGATGATTTCAGACGGAGAGACCAGCCGCTTCGGGCTGCTGTCACCAACCTTGACTTTACCGTTGAGAATCTGAAGGTGGTGATCGTGGATGATGTGCTGTTCACAGGACGGACGATCCGCGCAGCCATGGATGCCTTGCTGGCCCATGGACGCCCAGAGACGGTAGAATTGGCCGTTTTGATTGACCGGCGGTTCCGCAGGGAGCTGCCCATTGAGGCCAAATATGTAGGCCGCAGTGTGGACAGTTTGGACAGCCAACGCGTCAGGGTGCTGTGGTCAGAACATGATGGGGGAGAAGACCGGGTAGAATTGATGAATCCAACGGCAGAAAATGGCTGATTTTTCTCAGGATCATTTGTTGGGCATCCGCGGACTGAATGGTGCGGATGTGGAACTGATTTTCGAGACAGCACGGGGATTCAAAGACATCATCAACCGGCCCATTCGAAAAGTGCCGAGTTTGAGGGACTTGACGGTTGCGAACTTGTTTTTTGAAAACAGCACCCGTACCCGGCTCAGTTTTGAATTGGCGCAGAAGCGCTTGAGTGCGGATGTGGTTAATTTTTCAGCGGCATCCTCCAGTGTAAAAAAGGGGGAGACCCTCGCCGATACGGTCCGCAACATCTTGGCCATGAAGGTCGATATGGTGGTGATGCGCCACCCTCACCCAGGAGCGGCCCATTATTTGGCGACCAAGATTGATGTGCCCATCATCAATGCGGGAGACGGGACGCATGAGCACCCCACCCAGGCTTTGCTGGATTGTTTCACGCTGACGGAGCGTCTGGGCAGTTTGTCCGGAAAGAAAGTCTGCATTTTTGGGGACATCAGGCACAGCCGTGTGGCTTTGTCCAATGTGCGATGTCTCAAGCTTTTGGGAGCAGAAGTGATGGTATGTGGCCCTGCCACTTTGATCCCAAAGCACTTCGCTTCGCTCGGGGTTGTGGTAGAACATGACATGGATCGGGCCTTAGAATGGTGCGATGTGGCCAATGTTTTGCGCATTCAGTTGGAAAGGCAGGGTGCAGAAGTGCCTTTTTTCCCCAGTCTTGAAGAATATCACCAACGGTTTGGACTCACTGCAGCGCGCCTAGATCGGCTGTCCGAGCCCCCCATCATTTTGCACCCAGGCCCTATGAACAGGGGCGTTGAGATCGAATCTGAAGTGGCAGACCGCAGCGACGGAGTCATCTTGGAACAGGTAGAGAATGGGGTCGCTGTTCGTATGGCTGTGTTGTATCTGCTTGCCGGTCGATTGGGTGGGTCGGAGGATTGACCTAAATTCGACAGATACTGATTCGTAACATGAAATTCGAAGTCGATAAGCAGGAGAGGGTGGTCGTTGTGACCTCCAAAGTGGAGAAGCTAGACGCGCTGTGCGCGCCAGAGCTCAAAGGTGAGCTTGTTCTCGCCAATAAGGAGGGTCACCGCAACATGGTGCTCGACCTCTCCGAAACGCGCTACATTGACTCCAGTGGTCTCAGTGCTGTGCTCATCGGACACCGCGCTTGCCGCGATGCCAAAGGCACATTTGTGCTGTGTGGCCTTCAGCCAGCAGTTTCTAAGCTTGTGACGATCAGCCGCTTGGATGATGTCCTCAAGATCGTCCCCACCTCCAAAGAGGCCATTGACTTTGTCTTTATGGAGGAAGTCGAACGAGACCTCTGAGTTTGAACTCAAAACACCTTATTCAATGTTGTATTTCATGAACCGCAGCGCCATGATGGTGCTGACACTCGCCGCGTGCCTCACCGTTTCTGCCCAGTGCGATCCACTTGAAGTGGATTTTGGAGGGGAGCCTTGGGGCTTGGCCCCCGATGGTGAAGAGACCTTTTTTGATTCTGCAGAAATATCAGTGGCTTACACAGATGACGTTCACCTGTTGGTGCCATCTGTAGCCTCTGAAGTGGTTCCAGACACGCCTTTGGATGCGCCCATTGATTCTGTGGTCATTCTGATGATCTTGTTGGTGGATTCAGTTTCAGGAGACACCCTTGACTTTGCAGAAGCGGGATTGTCCTATGAGTGCAACAACCTCGGGGATTGTACAGACCCCTGTACTTTCTTGGGTGGACAACAGTATTGTGCCAGATTCTCAGGGGTTCCCACCATTGCAGGCGACTTCATGTTGAGCCTCGAAGTGCAGGTGTGGGCGACGGTCTTTGGTTTCCCACTGGCTACCCCATTTAGCTTTTCGGGATTCCCATTCCCCATTGCTGGAGAAACCAACAGTGTGGACCAGCAGAGCCAGGCAGCGCCGCGTGCGTACCCCAACCCATCCAATGGTCAGTTTACGTTGACCGGAGCCAAAGGCAGCACTGCAGTGTTGCGTGCTTTGGATGGACAGCAGATCCGCTCATGGCAGGTCACCACTGCCTCTGAACGGGTATCCATGGACGGCATGGCTCCCGGCGTGTATTTCTTGGAGCTTGTCGCCGAGGGACGCAGAGAAGTCCTGAGGGTATCTTTTGTCCGCTGATTTCCTCTCTGAGGCCATTTGAGGTTCGACGTCCATATTTTGGGATGCGGTGCTGCGTTGCCGCTTCCGGGACGGAACCCTACGGCCCAGGTGGTCAACGTGCATGAAAAGCAGTTCTTGCTGGACTGTGGTGAGGGCACGCAAATCGCATTAAGGCATGGCAAAATCCGCATGATGCGGATTGACCACATCGCCATCAGTCACCTTCATGGTGACCACTACTTGGGCCTATTTGGGCTCTTGTCGACGTTTAGTTTGTTGGGCAGAACCAGGGCTTTGAACCTGTATGGTCCTCCAGAATTGGAGGGTCTGATTTTGTCACACGAAAAGGTGGGTGAGTCGGTGCGGGGATATCCACTTCACTTCAAGGCGACCCAAACGGAGTCTGCCGAAATCTTGTTTGAGGACGGAAGTGTGAGCTTGGAGAGTTTTCCCGTGCGGCACCGGATTCCAACAACGGGTTTTTTGTTGAGGGAGAAGCCGAGAGAACTTGGAGTAAAACGGGATTGGATTGCGAGGTTGGAATTGACCTTGACTGAAATATTGTCATTGAAAAGGGGAGAGGACGTCCAGCGCCCAGACGGCACTGTGGTGTTGTGTGATCAAGCTTGTCATGTGCCTCCACCCCCGCGCAGTTATGCTTTTGCCGCAGATACCCGCTATTGGGAAAAGGTGGCGGAGTGGGTCCAAGGCGTGAACCTGTTGTACCACGAGGCAACGTTTGATGCCGCCATGAAGGACAGGGCGACCAAGACGTTTCACAGCACGGCGACCCAGGCAGCGCGCATTGCAGCGAAGGCCGAAGTGGGACAACTCGTGATCGGCCACGTTTCGGCCCGTTACGAGAATGCGGATGCCCTGCTCGAGGAGGCGCAATTGGTCTTTCCCAATACAGTGGCTGCTTCTGATGGCTTGATTCTGGAGGTGTCCCGCTGATGTTGAGAATTGATGTTGGTTCCTGTGCCCTCCGTTCGCATTGAATCATCTTTCGCCCTTAGCTTTGTTATCTAGAATGAGTCTCAATAAGGCCATGCCCCGGATCATTATCGCTGACAGCCACCAGCTGGTCGCGTGTGGATTGCATGCCACGTTGCGCTCTCACGGCTTGGATCAGGTTGTGGGGCATGCCCGGAACGAAGAGGAGTTGTTCGAGTTGATGGACCACTTTTCTCCTGAATTGGTCATCCTCGATTTTGTGGCGGAGGGATTCACCGTGGAGACCATTGTAAAGCTCAAATCCAGAGGCCGCATCCGCATTTTGGCTTTGACCGATGCCCAGCGCGGAAGCACACTCGTTCACGCCTTGCGCGCGGGAGTCGATGGCTACGTAAAAAAGGACTGTGACCTGCAAGAGATTGTAGAAGCTGTGAGGGAGACGCATGCAGGCCGCAAGTTTTTCTGCGGACAAATTTTGGAGACCATCCGAAAGGAGGGCATTGATTTGGAATCTCTCAATGTTGTGGACCCGGACTGTTTGGGTGTCAGCTTGAGCAAGCGAGAACTGGAGGTCATCCGGCTCATCGCCGAAGGATTCACCAATCCTCAGATTTCTGAGAAGCTTTTTGTGAGTCCCCATACGGTGACCACACACCGCCGGAACATCCTTCAAAAATTGGGGGCCAACAACACTGCAGCTGTTGTGATGTACGCGGTACAATCAGGATTGGTCAGCCCAAACAAGTTTCTGTTTGGACAGAAGCGTTGATTAACAGCGGTTTACGCCGCTTTTGTTCTCTGTAGTTTTGCCATGTGTTAGAAGTGACCTTAATGATAGGCCTATGTTGATGACGACTGACTTTTTATTTAATACTGTATCGGAATCTCGAATTGACAAGGTCAATTTGGAAGACCTCCCCTTTGGAAGTGTGTTTTCGGACCACCAATTCCGAATGGATTTCCGGAACGGATCATGGCAACAAGGCGAGTTTGCTCCCTATGGAGACATGTCGCTGAGTCCCGCAGCCATGGCATTGCACTATGGTCAGGCGATTTTTGAGGGCATGAAGGCGTTTCGCCAGCCCGATGGGTCTGTGGCGCTTTTCCGTCCCATGGAAAACATCCGCCGCTTCAATAAAAGTGCCGAGCGCATGAGCATGGCACTGTTGGATGAAGGCGTGTTCTTGAATGCATTGACCGAACTGGTCAAATTGGACCAGAACTGGGTTCCCGATGCAGAGGGTGGCTCACTGTACATACGTCCTTTCATGTTTGCCTCTGAGGCTCACGTAGGTGTCAGACCCAGTGACGAGTACCGGTTCATCATCTTCAGCTGCCCTGTGGGGCCCTATTACAAAGGCAATGTTCGTGTGAAGGTTGAGACCTTTTTTACGCGTGCAGCCCCCGGGGGAACAGGATATGCCAAAGCGGCGGGCAACTATGCCGCTTCGCTGCAGCCTACTGCAATGGCCCGCAATGAGGGCTACGATCAGATCCTTTGGACCGACGCTGTCGAGCACAAATACATTGAGGAAAGCGGCACCATGAATGTGGTGTTCGTGTTGAATGGCAAGCTCGTATCTCCTTCTTTGGGTGATACTGTGTTGTCGGGTGTCACGCGCGACTCGGTGTTGCGCTTGGCGGCCTACAAAGGCTACGAAATCGAAGAGCGAAAGGTGGCCGTGGCTGAATTAAAGGCAGGAGCTGAGTCTGGAGCCTTGACCGAAGCTTTTGGTGTAGGCACAGCGGCTACGATGACCCCGATTGAGGCCATTGGTTTTCCAGGTGTAGACGTGGCATTGCCGCCCGTTGAGTCTTGGAAGTTGATGCCGGACCTTTCCAAATCACTGGATGACCTGCGCCGCGGAAAAGGAGAAGATCCTTTCGGTTGGCGTGTGGTAATTTGATCCCATGAAGATTTTCTCCGCCCCCAGGAGGTTGTGCTTGCTGGGAGGATGCTGTTGGGCCCTGCTCAGCTTGCCCACGCTCGTTTCTGGACAGGCAGGGGTAGACCTGATGGGCAGTCCCATTCCGGGGATCACAGCAGTTGGGCACCATGCCATTGGCGTCAATATGTCGCTGTTGGCGGTCGACCGGCCATTTTCAGACAGGAAATGGCGCAATGACGGCGGAAGAGATTCTCTGGGCCGAAAAGCCAGAAGGGCGCTGCGCAAGTCGGAGCGTTTGCGATTTATGAGCGGCTTTGAAGCGGGAATTGGATTGCAAACACCGCTGCTAGACGGGACGAAATTGATCGATGCTCTAGGCTCTGAAACTTCTTGGAACCTCACAGATCGCCGGGCCTTGTCGCAGGCTTTGGCCGACAAGAAAACAGCAGCACAAGTCGATTTGAGGTGGGTCGGATGGAGCCGACATGGTGCTCGAGGAGGTTGGGGATGGTCTGTGGAGGACCGGTATTCGGCGACAGTAAACCCGAGTTTGGCCTTGGCTGAGTTTGCCCTCTTGGGGCCTGCAGCGAGCATTTATGATGCCACGCTTCTCACCGATGGGACAGTGGTCGACGTGGATTCGTTGACCAACGCGCAATTTGAAATGGCGGAGCAAGGCATCAGCAACGGCCCGCTTCCCTTGATCAATACTTTGCTCGACGGGGGCTCCTTTGCGGTGCAGCATGTGCGCTCGTACGGCGCAGGATTTGGACTTAAGTTGATCCAGAGCCGGGCCATTGGACTGTCTTTTGGTTTGGGAGCCCGTTACTATCGCGGTACGGGGTACTATGAAGTTGACGTCGAGAACCAGACGGCTTTTGCCGCATTCAACCGAGGTTTCGGAACTGAATTGGTGGCTGAAGGGGCCACGTTGGGCAGTGCGCTCCGGCCAGCGGGATTTGGCGTGGCATTGGACTTGGCGGTGCACGCTGAAATCGCAGGTTTGTGGTTCGCTTCACTGGCCATCAATGACTTGGGGAGTATGGACTGGCAAGGTGAGTCTTACAGCTTGCAAAACCCTGTCGGGGATTGGAACGGCTGGAACGATGCGGAAGGCGGTGTCTTGGACCTGTTGAACCAAGGCCTTTCACCAACGGCGCTCTTCTTGGAAGCTACGCCGCAACGCAGGGTGGTGGCTTTGCCAACACGGGTTCGACTCAATGGAGGTTTGCGGTTGGGAGACCGCGCAAAATTGGGGGTAGAACTCGCTGCACCATTGAACGACGCTTTGCTGCGTCAGCCCACAGAAATTGGGGTGGGAGGGTTGACCCGTCTGGCTGGCTTTCAAATCATGGGAGGCTGGCGTTGGCAACAAGACAATGGAATCCGTACACCCGTGGCTTTGATTTGGGCCCCCAAAGGGCGTCCGGGTCAGCTCGGATTTGCGACGGGCGACTTGCTCGGATTTTTGGCGCCGGAGCGCCGATGGAGTTGGGGTTGGAGCTACACGAGAACTTTAAGTGCGGCACGGGGTTTGTAGTAGTGGAGATTCATCCATTACACAAGCCATGATTACAATGAACTCCTTCCGTTACGTGATGTCTGCAGTGGTCGTTTTGCTCTGTGGGCAAACCATGTGCAGCAGCCCTACATGTTCAACAACTTCAATTCAAGGAATGGTCCCATCCACTGCAGAACCTGAGGCAGCTCCTGCCGGTAAATCATTCGCTGTCTTCGCTGGCGGTTGCTTTTGGTGCACGGAGGCCATTTATGTTGAATTGCGGGGTGTCGACCTTGTAGAAAGCGGATACACCGGCGGGCACATCAAAAACCCGGGGTATCGGGAAGTATGTTCGGGAAGAACAGGCCATGCCGAGGGCGTGCGCATCACTTTCGATCCTGAAGTTGTGAGCTACCAAGAACTGTTGGATGTGTTTTGGCGCACCCACGACCCGACGACATTGAACCGTCAAGGGGCAGATGTAGGGACCCAATACAGGTCGGCTATTTTCCCCCAGAATGAGGAGCAGGAGAGGGTGGCACGTGCTTCTCTCGCCGCTGCAGATGAGGCGGCGTTGTGGAGCGATCCCATTGTCACGACGATTGAGCCAGCGGCACCCTTCTATGTGGCTGAGGACAACCACCAGGATTACTATGCCCGGAACGCGGAACAAGGCTACTGCGTAGCGGTAGTGGGGCCAAAAGTCAAGAAGTTCAGGGCCTTGTTTGCAGACAAACTGAAGGATACAGAGCACTGACCCTTGTGCTGTTGGACCATCTTTTGAGGTGTCGTTTCCGATGAGTTCTGGATCTCAAGTGCAGATACCCATGTATTAAGGGTGTGCCCTTGAAGTGTATAGGGTGTGATGCCCATAGCACTCGGTACTTTCCGACACTTGTGGATCTGG
The DNA here is from genome assembly GCA_022428285.1 of Flavobacteriales bacterium. GTDB lineage: Bacteria > Bacteroidota > Bacteroidia > Flavobacteriales_D > Sanyastnellaceae > UBA8752. Next base: position 9,138 of record JAKMCX010000080.1, on the reverse strand, counting down.
CTTTTTCTTGAATTGGTGATGGGACGTTGGAAAATCGCGGTGTTGTCCCTGTTAGATGTCGTGTGGACCCGCTTGCACCCTGTATTTTGTAGCGTCAACTCTTACCATGAGAAGGCTATTTAACCGATTGGGACATAGAGCGTTGGGTCGTGAGACCTTGGTAGACCGTGAGCGAAAAGGCCAACGGTTGGACGGGGACACGCGTGTGGGAATCTTGGTTCCAGCTGTGAACTCAGCCCAAAGGCACCAACTCAAGGAGCTGGTGGCGGGGCTAGAGGAAAAAGCCGGGGAGGTGTCTTGGACGATGTTGGCTTACACGGGAACCACGCGAAAGGCCTACACCAAATCCAGGGCCCAACGGATGAAAAAGCTCGGAGAGGGCCACAACGTTGAACCGGACTTTCCTCAATTGGCGCAACTGACCTGCTTGTGGCACGACGAATGCAACATGATGGGGTTGCCGCAGGTCATGCCCAAAGGGATCAATGCTGCGGATGTCCTGCTGACCTTGGACAAGGACATGTCCAACCTTCCGCTCAAGGCGCTGATGAGGCGGTCACAAGCCCCCTTCAAGGTGGGGCCCATGAGGCCCGATGATGGTACCTTGGACTTTATGTTAACGTGGCCAGACGGAGGGGACATGCTATCCTTTGTCCAACTTGCGTTTCATTATTTGAAAACACTCGACTTGAAATGAGCAAGCGGTTCCAAGGACTGGGCGTGGCCCTGATCACCCCATTTACACCTCAAGGTGACATTGACTTTCCAGCTTTGGAAAGGATGGTGCACCATGTTTCTTCTAGCAAGGCCCACTATTTGGTGGCTTTGGGGAGCACAGGTGAAACCATGTTGATGTCGGCAGATGAGCACCGCCGCGTGTTGGACTTCATCATGGAGGTCAACGCAGGTAGACTGCCCATTGTCGCGGGATTTGACGGTCAAGGTGGCACATTGGCAGCAGTAGAACGGATCGCTGCAATGGACCCCAAGGGACTGTCTGCATTGCTCGTCAGCCCCCCGGCTTACATCAAACCGGGCCAAGAAGGGATGAAGCGCCATTTCAAGGCGCTCGCAGAAGCGGCTCCGTTGCCCATCATCATGTACAATGTGCCTTCACGGGCCGGCGTGACCATGACGCCTCAAACCATTGTGGAACTCTCCCATGAATGCCCGGCACTGATTGGTTTGAAGCAAGCCACGGATGACCTGGTGGCTTTCAGGGAAATCCGCCAAGGGGTGCCGGAGTCCTTTGTGATGTTGTCCGGTGATGATGAAAATGCAGTACCCATGATGGCATTGGGCGGCGATGGACTGGTCAGTGTCATCGGCAATGCTTACCCCGATGCTTGGGCGTCGGCCATGGACCTGGCCTTGTTTGGTTCGGTCAAAGAAGCAGAGCAATCGTTGGCTTGTTTTCAGCCCCTCCTGGGATGCATTTTCTCCGAAGGAAATCCCACAGGCATCAAGGCCTTGTGCAGCTTGATCGGCCTGTGTGGACTGGACCTGCGATCTCCACTAATGCCAGCTTCACAAGCCCTGCGCGACAGCCTGTACAATGCGGTGGCCGACTTGGATGCTGTGCGCGCTCCGGCTCAAGATTGAATGTGACTTAGAGGGGAAGGGCCTCAGGAGGCCATCATTCCTTGTTTCACGGCGATGGCCGCTTTGCAAGCGTCCACAATGGCTGCAGGTCCGAGGCCATATTTCTCCAAGAGCTGTGCGGGTGTTCCGCTTTCTCCAAATTGGTCTTCGACGGCGACGAAGCGCTGAGGCGTCGGTTGGTGCTGGGCGAGGCAGGCTGCGACGCTTTCTCCAAGGCCTCCATTGCGCTGGTGCTCTTCGGCAGAAACCACACAGTGGGTCCGGCCAACGCTCTCCAAGAGGGCCGCGTTGTCCAAGGGCTTGATGGTGTGCATGTCCAGCAAATCCACAGATATTCCCTCTGCTGCCAATTGGCGGGCCGCAAGAATGCTGTTCCACACGAGGTGTCCATTGGTCACAATTGTGACATCGGAACCGGTCATGACCCTGCGGGCTTTTCCGATGACAAAGGGGGTGTCGGCTTCGGTAATCATGGGCACTTTGGGGCGTCCAAAGCGGAAATATACCGGGCCGTGATGGGCTGCTACAGCGTGCGTGGCGTTGCGTGTTTGCTCGTAGTCACAGGTATGAATGACGGTCATGTTGGGCAACATCTTCATCATGCCCACATCTTCTAGAATTTGGTGTGTCGCACCGTCTTCGCCCAAGGTGAGGCCACAATGGGATGCGCAAATTTTGACGTTCTTTTCGCTGTAGGCGACGCTTTGCCGAATTTGATCGTACACGCGGCCCGTAGAAAAATTCGCAAACGTTCCGGTGAAGGGAATGATGCCACCGATGGTGAGGCCAGCAGCAACGCCGATCATGTTGGCCTCTGCAATGCCGGCTTGTTTGAACCGCTCAGGAAAGGCGTCCTTGAAGGCGTTCATTTTCAGAGAGCCGGTCAGGTCTGCGCAGAGGGCGACCACATTGTCATGGGCTTGGCCCACTTCTAGAAGCCCTTGCCCAAAGCCGCTGCGGGTATCCTTGCGGGTCAGCCCGTCAAGTGTGGCCTCGTCGGCCGAGATGAAGTCGATCATGGTCAAAAATCAATGTGGTGAGAACCTCCGGCGCGAATATCCAAAGGCCGGGTGACGGTGAGGTCTGTTTTTGATGCATGTTTTGCACGGAACATCACCACGTATTTACCGGGTTGCAGGGTGTAGCGTCCAGATGGGTTTTGTCCGGAAAACGGCACCACCATTTTGCGTTGTCCCTCACCCAAATAGAGGATGCCCCCGTAGCCTGCTGTGCCTGTGTCGAGCGTGAGCATGCCGGGTTCCGGAATGCTGACCGGGACGATGCGGCCGTCTCCAATGGTGACGCCTTCCACCCGAACCACAGGGGTGGTGGCAAACTCGAGGTCATAAGTGCCGGCGAGGTACCGTTCTCGGGTGCCGACACGTTGCGTGTGGATGTGTGCACAGCTGTCTTTCTGGGTGACCCTCACCGGGACATCGAGCAGCGCACTGTGAGGGCGGGTTTCCGTCAAATCGATAAACCCTGTGGGAGCAGCCACGGTGATGTGGTTGTGGATCTTCGGGGTGAGCTCGATTCCGTTCAATTGGACAGGAGGCAAAGTGTGCACCGTCAAATCGTAGGTGGGGACGGGGTTGAGCGACAGCGTGTCTGGAAGACCGGCCGAGTTCAAGGTGTGTACCGCTTCCAATACCGGATGGCCCGAGGGGCGTTCCAAAAGGTCGATGGCAAAATTGGTCACCACGGGCTCACCTTTTGCATTCAGCAGGTCCACTTGGGCAGTGGTGCTGTGAATGGCTTGGTCGATCACAATGTCCAGGACTTCTTCAAAAACCTCGGGACGTGATGCGTCGAAATAGCGCCCTACGCACTGAAAGGTGTCGCGGTACTTCTCGTCCAAACCAATGCCAATGATGAAGGGCTTAATGGTGACTCCTTGCGCTTGCAATGCCCTGGAAACTGCACAGGGGTCCTCATCGCAAGCTTCGATGCCGTCTGTGATCAGGAGGATGACATTTCGTCCCGGGCCTTCGCGCATTGCAAAGTCATCGGCGGCCCGCAAAAGGGAGCGCGCAATCGGGGTCGTTCCTTGGGCGCGGAGCTTTTTGAGTTCCTGTTGGATGATCAAATTTCGGCCGGGACCGAGGGGGACGATCAGCTCGGTATCATCACAGTCTTGCTTGCCAGGTACGTGCTTGGTGCCGTGTCCATAGACGCGCAGTCCGAGTTCTAAGTTTTCTTGGCCGTAAAGGCTGTCCAGTGACGCGGAGAGCAATTCTCTGGCAACATCCCACTTGCGGCGTTGTCCCCAGAACGCGTTCATGGAATTGGAAGCGTCAAAGACAAACAGAATGCGGGTGGTCTCCCCGGATTCGGGCGTCCCATTCTGGGCCCTGGCTGTATGAGGCAGGAGCAACAGAACGGTGGCCAGTGCGGCGCACCAACAGAGTGCGCTGGGCTTCATCAATAGTCGCTGAGTGGAGTGGCCAGTTGGTGCAAGGCGTCTGACAGTTGACCGTCGTTGGGTGCGACACCATGCCATTTGTGCGTGCCTTCCATAAAGTCAACCCCCCGGCCCATGTCGGTTTTCATCAAGACGACTACTGGCTTGCCTTGGCCTGCCGCTGCGCGTGCCGCTTTGAACGCAGCGTCCAATGCAGAGAGGTCGTGACCGTCGCACTGCAGGACATGCCACCCAAAGGAGCGCCACTTGCCTTCGAGGTCGCCCAGGTTCATGACGTCTTCAACGGTTCCATCGATTTGCTGGCCATTCCAGTCCACAAAGCTGATGAGATTGTCGATCTGGTGGTGGGCAGCATACAGGGCGGCCTCCCAAATTTGGCCCTCTTGAAGCTCGCCATCTCCGTGCAAGGTGTAGACCCAACGGTCTTCGCCATGGAGCTTCTTGGCTTGGGCGGCACCGCAGGCCACGCTGAGTCCTTGCCCCAAAGAGCCACTGGCGACCCGAATTCCGGGCAAGCCCTCTTCGGTTGCGGGGTGCCCTTGGAGCCGGCTGTTGAGCTTTCTGAAGGTCGCGAGTTCGGCCACATCAAAGTACCCCCGACGAGAGAGTACGCTGTACCAAACAGGGGAGATGTGCCCATTGGACAGAAAGAAGAGGTCTTCGCCCCGGCCATCCATATCCCAGTTTTGGGGGTCAATCTGCATCTCGTCGAAGTAGAGCTTGACGAGGAAGTCGGTGCACCCGAGCGACCCGCCAGGGTGTCCAGAGCTTGCTCCGTGTACCATACGGACGATGTCGCGGCGCACTTGGGTGCAGAGGTCGGAGAGGTTGTGGGTGGATTCGGACATGGGACGTGTTGAAGACGGTGCAAAGCTAAATCGGGCGGGCAATGGGTTCACGCAGTGTGAACAAAAGCAGGGAAAGTAGAGCAGGGGCTGAGGGGTTATCTTTGCGCTCCCAAAAGCGTTCTTCCATGGCCCTGAAATGCGGCATTGTCGGATTGCCCAACGTTGGCAAATCCACCCTCTTTAACTGTTTGTCCAACGCAAAAGCGCAAAGTGCAAACTTTCCATTCTGCACGATTGAGCCCAATTTGGGTGTGATCAATGTGCCGGATGACCGCTTGCAAAAGCTCGTGGACATCGTCCAACCGCAAAACACGGTGCCCACCACTGTGGAGATTGTGGACATTGCGGGATTGGTGAAGGGCGCGAGCAAAGGAGAGGGGTTGGGAAATAAATTCCTGGCGAACATCAGAGAAACGCACGCCATACTCCATGTATTGCGCTGCTTTGAGGACGACAACATCGTCCACGTAGACGGATCGGTAGATCCCATTCGCGACAAGGAGGTGATCGATACTGAGCTTCAGCTCAAGGACTTGGAAACGGTCGAGACCCGGATGCAGAAGGTGTCCAAGCAGGCTTCTATCGGAGACAAGGACGCCCGCAAGCAGCTCGATTTGTTGGAGCGGGTGAAGTTGGGATTGGAACAGGGCTTGAGTGCGCGTGCTGTAGAACGCGATGATGCCGAAGAGCCCCTTTTCCAAGAGATGCAGTTGTTGACCGGCAAGCCGGTCATGTATGTCTGCAATGTGGAGGAAGGAGCGGTTGTCGAAGGCAACGCCCACGTGGAAAAGGTGAAGTCCATGGCGGCTTCAGAAGGAGCGAGCACCCTCATCATTGGAGCGGCCATTGAAGCGGACATTGCTGAATTGGAAGATGCAGATGAGCGGGCCATGTTCCTCTCAGACATCGGTTTGGAGGAGCCCGGTGTGGCCAAGCTCATCCGTTCAGCCTATTCCTTGCTCAGCCTCCAGACTTATTTCACGGCCGGTGAAAAGGAAGTCCGCGCGTGGACTGTAAAGGAGGGCAGCACTGCGCCTCAGGCTGCAGGCGTGATTCACACAGACTTTGAGAAGGGTTTCATTCGTGCGGAGGTGATGAAATACGCAGACTTTGTGGGCCTTGGTAGCGAGCAAGCGGTCAAAGAGGCCGGTAAACTGAACGTGGAGGGCAAAGAGTACATCGTGCAGGACGGCGACATCATGCACTTCCGATTCAACGTCTGAAGACGTTCCTGCGCCTTGTCCGCTGGTTTAGCTTTCTGAACGTGGCGCCGCTTTGAGGTGTGGGCTTTGGGGTTCAACTTGAGGCCATGAAATCCATGTCCCTTTCCCGAGTTGCTCAGCCCTTGTTGTCTGCAGGGGCCTTCTGTTTGGTTTTCATGGGTTTGGTAGGGTGTGCTTCACCTGAATCCAGTCCTGCGACCGCTGACTTTGAAACCGACCGCGCACGCATACTGGAGCGCATGGCAAGCCAAGAGGCTGCTTGGAACACCGCTGATCTCGAGGGGTTTATGGACGCTTATTGGAAGTCCGACAGCCTGCTTTTTGTGGGCAGCCGGGGACCTTCGAGGGGATGGCAAACCACCCTTGACAATTACCGCAAAGGCTATGCCACTCCCGATGAGATGGGGCAACTGACCTTTGGTGTACAAAACTTAGAGCCCGCAGGGCCAGACCACGCCTTGATGCTGGGGTCGTGGCAGTTGGACCGTTCTGGTGGTTTGGACACCCTTTCCGGTTGGTTCAGCCTGGTATGGCAGAAACGCAGCGGTGACTGGGTCATCATCCGTGACCACAGCAGTTGAGCCAATTTGTGGCCTTTACGGTTCTACAAATACATACACATCCTCTTGTGGCTTGTGCATGTAATATGACTCTCTGGCGTAGCGCTCTTTGGCAGAGGGATCCGTCCTGATTTCTTCGAGCTGTAGGTCCAAGTTGTCAATCAGGTCTTCAGTCTCTGTGATGCGGGCTTGGATGTGGTTGCGTTCCAATCGTGTATTGATCATTCGGAAAACATCCACTTCAGCCATGGTGGACATCCAAAGCAAAAACAACCCAAAGGCCAGTCCATAGCGGTTGCTGTACCGGATTCGGTCCCAAAGCTCCCAGAGTCGGTCTCTCATCAAGAGTTGTCCTCGTTGTCGTCGGCAGTTTCAGGCGCTGCTTCGTCGGATGGAGCGTCGGAGGATGCATCACTGTCAGTAGATTTCCCTGCTTTCTTGCGCTGCTTCTTCTTGGGTGCTTCGGCCTTGATGATGCGGATGGCCAGGTCTTCTTGGCCTTCCATGGCATCGCCTTCAATTTTGTCACCTTCTTGGAGCTGTGCACTGATGATCTCTTCTGCGAGGGGATCCTCCAAGTACTTCTGCAATGCTCTGCGCAGTGGACGGGCACCGAATTGTTCGTCGTAACCCTTGTCGACCAAGAAGTCTTTGGCAGCATCTGTCAGGGTGATGCTGTAACCGAGGTTTTCAATCCGGTTAAACAACTTGCTCAATTCCAGATCGATGATGCGGTGAATGTCATCCCGTTTCAAGCTGTTGAATACAATGACGTCGTCAATTCGATTCAAGAACTCAGGTGCGAAGGCCCGCTTCAGTGCGTTTTGAATCACACCGCGTCGGTCGTCGCTTTCCTTGGTTTTCTTGGCGTCTGTTGAGAATCCAACACCAGTACCAAAATCTTGCAGCTGACGTGCTCCAATGTTGGAGGTCATGATGATGATGGTGTTTCTGAAATCTACACGGCGTCCCAAGCTGTCTGTGAGCTGTCCGTCGTCCAAGGCCTGCAGAAGGAGGTTAAATACGTCTGGGTGGGCCTTTTCAATCTCGTCGAGCAATACGATGGAGTAGGGCTTGCGGCGCACCTTTTCGGTGAGCTGTCCGCCTTCTTCATAACCGACATATCCCGGAGGTGCTCCAACCAGACGGCTGACAGCAAACTTCTCCATGTATTCGCTCATGTCGATGCGAATCAAGGCCTCTTCGGAGTCAAAGAGGTTCTTGGCCAATTCCTTTGCCAGTTGGGTTTTACCCACACCTGTTGGCCCCAAGAAGATAAAGGAACCCACTGGTTTGCTGGGGTCTTTCAGGCCTGCGCGGTTTCGCTTGATGGCGCGCACGACTTGGCGGACTGCAGCCGGTTGGCCGATCACCCTGTCGCCCATGTCGTCCTCCATCCTGGTCAGCTTGCCGCTTTCTTTTTCGGCAATGCGTTGGACGGGAATTCCGGTCATCATGGCGACCACTTCTTCCACATGGTCCTCGGTGACGGTTACCCTGTGGGTCTTGGTGTCTTCTTCCCACTTCTGCTTTGCGGCAGTCAATTTCTCTGAGAGTTGACGCTCAGAATCCCGCAATCGGGCGGCTTCTTCGTATTTCTGACTGCGGACAACGCGGTTTTTCTCCTCTTTGACCTGTTCAATCTCCTGCTCGATCTCAATGATCTCTTGCGGCACATTGATGTTGTTCAGGTGAACACGGCTGCCCACTTCGTCGAGTGCGTCGATGGCCTTGTCGGGCAAGTGGCGGTCGGTGATGTACCGGGAGGTCAAGGAAACGCAGCTCTTGAGTGCTGCATCGGTGTAGGTTACCGAGTGGTGCTCCTCATACTTGTCCTTGATGTTGTTCAGAATCTGAATGGTTTCGTCCACGCTTGTGGGCTCGACGAGGACCTTCTGGAAACGGCGTTCCAAGGCGCCATCTTTTTCGATGTGCTGGCGGTATTCGTCCAGTGTGGTTGCGCCGATGCATTGAATCTCACCCCTGGCCAAAGCGGGCTTGAACATGTTGGATGCGTCCAAAGAACCGCTTGCTCCTCCTGCGCCCACAATGGTGTGGATTTCATCGATGAAGAGGATGACGTCGAGGCTCTTTTCGAGCTCGTTCATCACCGCCTTCATGCGTTCTTCGAATTGTCCGCGGTATTTGGTGCCAGCCACAAGTGATGCCACATCGAGGGTGACAATGCGCTTGCCGAAGAGCACGCGGGAGACCTTCTTCTCTACGATGCGGATGGCGAGCCCTTCTGCGATGGCGCTTTTTCCGACGCCGGGTTCTCCAATGAGAATGGGGTTGTTCTTTTTTCGACGCGCCAAAACCTGGCTGACCCGCTCGATTTCCTTTTCTCGGCCCACAATGGCGTCGAGTTTGCCCTCTTCTGCCATGGAGGTCAGGTCGCGGCCAAAGTTGTCGAGTACAGGTGTTTTGCTCTTGCTGTCCGTTTTGGAAGCTGCGCCGCCTCTGCCTGCATTTCCGCCGCGGGG
>JAKMCX010000067.1 GCA_022428285.1 Flavobacteriales bacterium | reverse complement strand
TTTGGCCGTACTGGCTCACGCCTAGGGCGTTCATGCGCTCCAGGTCATCGGCGCCGCTGTAGTTTGGAATGACCATCCCGTTGGTCACCACCACGCGAGGCGCAGTAGGGTGGGATGGGAACAGGCCGAGCGGGTGGCCGCTGTACATGACCAAGGTTTGCTCTTCGGTCATTTCGCTCAGGTAGCGCATGACCAAACGGTATTGGGCCCAATTTTGAAAGACCGCCCCGTTGCCGCCATAGGTCACCAGCTCCTCAGGATGCTGTGCTACTGCGGGATCGAGGTTGTTTTGGATCATCAACATGATCGCGGCCGCCTGTGCAGTTTTGGCGGGATACGCGTCGATGGGGCGCGCGTGCATCGCATACTCAGGCATGAACCGGTACATATAGATGCGGCCATAAGCCTTGAGCTCCGCTGCGAACTCCGCTGCCAGCACCTCGTGTTGTGCCACCGGGAAATAACGCAAAGCATTGGCCAGGGCGAGCTCTTTTTGCTTCGGAGTGAGAATGTCTTTGCGAACGGGAGCGTGAGAGACACCGGTGGAGCGTTGCAGAGGCTGGGGCAACACTTCCGGGATTCCCACAGCAATTTCCTGACGGAACGCTGCAGTGGTGGTATCGGTGGCGGTGGTCGTATTCATGGCAATCGGGTCAGAGGCCTTTGGGGTTGCGGATGCGTCCTGTCCCTTTGTCGTAACCGTAGGGACAGTGTTTGCAACCGCTGGTGCAGCAATAGCCACGTTTGCGGTGGTATTGTTCAGTAAAAACAAGGAAACCCTCTGGAGACGAATAGGTGTCGCCTTCTTCGATGGGGATTTTCTTGGAGCGGTCCACGCCCAAAGTTACGATGGCGGTCAGGTGCGCAGGTGGCGGCGTCTCACCCGTTGTGGGATTCGACAGAGTATTTCATAGGGGATGGTGTCCGTGGCGGAAGCCAGGTCCTCTATGGCGGCGTGGTCCCCAAATATTTCAACGGGGTCACCCACATTGACCTTCAACCCCGTCACGTCGATCATGCAGCCGTCCATGCATACGGGTCCTGCAGTAGGGCAGAGTTGTCCTCCGGTATACAAGTGCGCCCTTCCCATGCCGGCAGCCCGGGGCAGCCCATCGGCATAGCCAACAGGCAGGGTGGCAATGTGCCGGAGGTGATGGGCTGTATCCGACGCACCGTATCCGACAGGGGCCCCTGCTGGGACTGCATGCAGGTGGCTGATGCGCGTATGGAACCGGCCAATGGGCTGCAGGTTTTTCATGGTTCCCGAGGCATCAAGACCGTAAAGTCCCAACCCGATGCGCACCATATCGAAACGGGCTTCCGGGAACCTGGATGCGCCCGCTGTATTGGCCAGGTGGCGCAAGAAATGGTTGGCTTCGGTGCTGTTTGTGGCGTTGGTCCAACCGTCACTGACCGCAGCACAGGCTGCACCATAGGCCTGGATTTGACCGCGTGTGTGGTTGTCTGCTTTGGGGTCGTCAGCGGCAGACAAATGGCTGTAGACACTGATGATGGGTATTCCGAGCTCGGCACATTTTTCCCCGGCCAACTGTGCCTCTTCCGGTGAGAGTCCAAGCCGGTGCATGCCGGTCTCTACCTTGAGGTGTACGCCGTGTGTGTTTGGTCCAGATGTGGCGTGGTTTGCCCGCGCCCGCGCCCATTGATCTAAGGTGGCTGGCCTGTGTACCTCGGGTTCAAGGCGCCATTCTAGCAGGTCGTGGAACCGCTGTGGATCAGCATTCAGGACCATAATGGGACATTGAACCCCGGCCTTGCGCAGGGCCATGCCTTCTTCAGTAAAGGCCACCGCCAATCGCGATATGCCCAGTCGGTCGAGTTCAACAGCTACAGCGTCACCCGCTCCGTATGCAAAGGCCTTGACCATGCCCATGATGGGCAGCCCAAACCGCTCGCGGTGTTGTTCGAGGTTGTGCGAGAGCCTGCCCAAGTCGAGGTCAAAAACAGTGGTGTGCGGATTGGCCTCCAGTGCGCGGGAGACCTGCTCGAAGGCAAAGTTCCGGGCGCCTTTGACCAAAACGTTCCAGCCTTGCAGACGGTCGAGGGCCGTGCTGTTCAAGAGCGCTTCTGTCGTCTTGAAGTGCTCTACATGGTCGGCACTGATGCCCGGTATGCCAGTGGCAAGTTGAGGACCTACGGCGATCCAATGGTCGACCTGATGTTGGCCCAACGTGTGCTTTAGACGTTTGAATTGGTCGGGGTCGTTGCGGTCAAAGGGCACCAAATCCGAAATCACCACAGCGTTGTTGCGCCCACCACTTAGCCTGTCCAGCGCCTCCAAAGCGGTGGACAGTCCATCGAGGTCGTGGTTCCAGGTATCGTTGATGATGGTTCCTCCGCCCGTTCCCGACAAGTGTTCCAGACGCATGCCGAGGGGCTGAAGCAACGGAAGCTTGTCCGAGACAGAAGTCAAATCACCGGTCAATTCAAGCACGAGCAGCGCCGCGGTGATCGCGTTGGAGAGGTTGGCGTCGTCCGTAAAAGGCACGGTCCATTCGAGGTTCTTTCCCCTCCATGAACCGGCGAGCGTGGTGAGTTTGGCTCCCTTTTCGATGCGGGCAATGTCCAGCGCGCACGTTCCAGGAGGTGTTGCAGTGGGGGCTGCATTTGGAAGGGTCCAATAAACGCAGCGCTCAGCAACCTCGCTGTCGCGCAATGCTTGGATGACATCGGGGTCGTGGGTGCCCAAAATCACGGCGTCGCAACCTTTAAAGAGGTGGGCTTTTTCTCGGGCTTTCGAGGCGCGGTCAGGGAAATGGCCGCCATGAGCGTCTCCAAAATGCACCATGACCCCGATGTTGGGTTGGATGATGGAGGTGAGGGTTTCCATTTCGCCCGGCATCGAAATGCCGGCCTCAACCAGATGGGTGTCGGCATTGTCGTCCAGTCCCCACAAAGACAAGGGGACGCCAACTTGACTGTTCCAACTTCCTGGACTTCGGGAAAGCCGGTGTGCATCGGGTGTCAAAGAATGGGCCCACTCCTTGACGGTGGTTTTGCCGTTGGACCCAGTGATGCCGACCACTGTTCCGGGGCGGGATTGTCGTGCAGCGCGCCCAAGGCTCTGCAATGCAGACAAGGTGTCGGGCACCCTGAGTACGTGCCCTTCGGGGTCTTCCCCAGGCCAATCTGAAGCCAGGATAAAGCCACGAACGCCCAGTGCCGCTGCTGCTGCTACGTGGGCATGTCCGTCGTGGCGCGGTCCGCGCAGGGCGATGAAAACGGTGTGTGACAGCACTTCTTGGCTGCCGTGAAGGGTGCGGGTGTCCGTGGACAGGTATTCAAAGTCGGGGGGGGCTTGGTGGGGTGCAGCGGTGACCGTGCCTCCGAGCGAGGATGCCAGCTGACTCCAAAGTTCCCGGCCGATGTTCATTCGGCGGGGCTGACCCGATGGTGAGAACGGACCACGACGTCATTGTAAGGTTCACGGGAAAGCGCCTGGTAGGATTCAGCGCCTCCAATTTGCACGTCTTCGCTGCCGCCTTCCATGCGGTGAGAAAAATGCGCTGGCCTTCCTGTGATGGAGCAAATGGCGTGCAGTTTGGTGACATACTCGGCGTGCGCCAACAGCAGGGGAATGCATCCAAATGGACGGCCGAGGTAGTCGAGGTCCAGGCCTGCAGTGATGACCCGGATGCCACAATCGGCCAATCGATTGCAGACGTCGACAATCTTTTCGCCAAAGAATTGGACTTCGTCAATCCCGATCACATCGGGCATCTGGTCGTCCGCAATCAGTTGCTCAACCATGGCTTCTAAAGCTGCGGCATTGGCCATTGCAAAAGCGGGTTGGCGGCGGGCATCGTGACTGACCACATCGGTGGTGTCATGGCGGTTGTCGCGCTCGGGCTTGAACAAGGTAACGGCCTGCTTGGCCAGCGTGGCGCGGCGCAAGCGGCGCAGCAGCTCTTCTGTCTTACCGGAAAACATAGGGCCGGCGATGACCTCAATGGTGCCGCCGACTGGGTGGGGCGGATGTCTTTCGTATGCCGTCATGAATCACCAATTTTACGATGCAGTTGGGCGAAGTCGTGCGCCATGTTTTCCAAGCACTGTGCACGGACGTTTTTGGCAGGTGTTTCGTCATCCACTTTGGTCCGTGGGAAACACTCTTGCTCAGGGGTTTGTACCCCATTGGAATTGCCACTATATTCGCACCCCGAATTTTCCGGGGTTTATCAACTTCGAAGCGCAGTGGATACGTTGAGCTACAAAACCGTCTCCGTCAATAAGGAGAACGCCGACAAGAAATGGTTGCTGGTCGATGCCGAGGGGCAACGTCTGGGCCGTCTTTGTTCTGAAATCGCCCGCCTCTTGAGGGGCAAGCACAAGGTCAACTTCACTCCGCATGCGGATTGTGGTGACTATGTCATTGTCGTGAACGCCGAAAAGGTGGTCCTGACAGGCAACAAGTGGGAAGACAAAGAATACCTCCGCTACTCGGGCTATCCCGGTGGTCAATACCGCCGAACAGCCAAAGAAGTTTTGGAGCGCACTCCTGAGCGTTTGGTGGAAAATGCCGTTCGCGGTATGCTTCCCAAGAACCGCCTCGGACGCGCCATTTACAAGAACCTTCACGTTGTCGTTGGCGCTGAGCACAGCCATGAGGCACAGCAGCCCACCGCTCACGCCATTCCCTCCTGATTCGCATGCAGACGATCAATACCTCAGGTCGCCGTAAGAATGCCATCGCCCGTGTCTACATGACGCAAGGCACTGGCAAGGTGACCATCAACAAGCGGGACATTACAGAGTATTTCCCGCTCCCCACGCTTCAGTACAAGGTCAAGCAGCCCTTTATGCTGACCGAAACCATCGACCAGTTCGACATCAAGGCCAACCTTGATGGCGGTGGCATCACCGGACAAGCCGAGGCCCTTCGCCTGGCGATTTCCAAGGCGCTGATTGAATTGAACGAGGAGCTCAAGCCGACCCTTAAAGCCGAAGGCCTCACCACGCGTGACCCGCGTATGGTGGAGCGTAAGAAGTTCGGACAAAAGAAGGCTCGGAAGAAGTTCCAGTTCTCCAAGCGCTGATTACCAGCTTACCCATTCTCTTTATATACAGCTAGCATCCAAACAGTGGGGACCTTCATCCGAAGCTACCCCGCTGTTGCTTAACCCCAGGAACGTAGCATCATGGCACGCACCAATTTCGACCAACTGCTTCAAGCAGGATCCCACTTCGGCCACCTCAAGCGCAAGTGGAAC
>JAKMCX010000065.1 GCA_022428285.1 Flavobacteriales bacterium | reverse complement strand
AGTGCAACAGCTATGGCGATGAGCGGCACGCCAAGGATGACCATCATGCCTGCAGCTGCCAAGAGGTCAAAAGCGCGTTTCATGACACCGCTTGGCCTTTGAGATTTGCCATGGCGTCGGTCAGCGCGTCCACCACCCGGTCTACATCGTTCAGGGACATGTGCCGGTGAATGGGCAGGCTGATGGCCCGGTCAAAAGCCCCGATGGCCTCTCGAAAGTCAGCGGCTTTGAATCCCCGTTCGCGGTATGCCGTGAGCACAGGGAGGGGCGGAAAGTGCACGTTGGTGGCGATGTCTTGGGATGCCAATGCGTCGATGATCGCGTCTCTGTGCGCCGACATACCCTCTTGCAACTGAATGATGAAAAGGTGATCGGCAGTGTGGCGGTCTTCATGGCTGCGCTGGGGCAAGTCGACAGCCGAGAGCCCAGAGAGCCTTTCTACGTAGCGTTCCGCCAGCTGGGCGCGGTGTTGAAGGTCCGCGGGGTAGCGCTTTAATGCCACCCTGCCCATGGCCGCTTGGATGTCGGTCATGTTGCATTTAAATCCAGGATGGGTGACATCATAACGCCACTGTCCTTTGCCCTTGCTGTTGTATTTGCTGGCGGCGTCCTTGGATTGACCATGCAGGCAGTGGGACCTCAGGGTGCGGTAGACTTCGGCATTGTCCAATGGTGGTGGAAGTGTCAATGCAGCTGCGCCTCCCTCCGCAGTGGTGATGTTTTTGACCGCATGAAAAGAGAAGACCGTGATGTCGGCTCCAGCCCCCACAGGATGACCACCGGAACGGCCTCCCAAAGAATGGGCGGCATCGGACAACAGCAAGGGACGGCCCAAGGCAGCTTGCATGGGGTGGTCTCCTTTAAATCCGTGTTGGCTCACCCAATGGGTGAGTGCGGTCTTCCATGCGCTGCAGGGAACGGGCCAGCCTCCGATGTCTACGGGCATGACCACTTTCGTGCGCGGGCTGAGCAGGGGAGCCACTTGCTCCCAAGTGATGTTCAAACCATCCCGTTGCCCGCTTTGGGGCAGGTCAATGAGCACGGGCGTTGCGCCCCTGTGTAGCACCACATTGGCCGTGGCGCAATAGGTGTATGCCGGAAGGATCACTTCGTCGCCAGGTCCGACGCCGAACCAATCCAGAATGACGCCAGCAAGTCCAGTCCACGATCCCCCACAGACCACCTTTGGTGCACCGACATATTCTGCAAGGTCTTTTTCGAATGCGGAGGTTTCCGGACCCGTTGTAATCCAACCTGAGCGCAATACCCGCTCTACTGCTTCAATGGTGTCCTCATCGATGAAAGGCGGTGCAAAACCGATGGGGGAGGGACGGTGCGAGGTGGCACTTGGAGATGGCATGGGTGCGAAATTCGTTGAACGCGCTCAATTCCCGGCTCTCGGGACTACTTTCACGGCATAAAGCGCGACAAATGTGGCTCGAGAAGGACAACCGCTTGGTCAGAGAATTTCGATTCAAGGACTTTCAAGAAGCATTCACGTTCATGACACGTGTGGCTTTTCTAGCAGAGAAGCATGAGCATCACCCCAGTTTTCACAATGAGTACAGTTATGTGCGCATTGAGCTGCACACCCACGATGCAGGCCGGGTGGTGACAGACAAAGACCGCCATTTGGCCGATGCCATTGATGGCCTCCTGCAGTGACGCGGTTGTGAATGCTCGGTAACAGGGCGCACTCCTGATGGAATGTTGCCCCACAAAAAAGGCCCTCGTGAAGAGGGCCTTTTTTGATGAAGGAATAAGGATTCAATTACTTGCCGGCACCGTCCGCTGCTGGAGCAGGAGTGACATTGGCAGAGATCGTAATGCGGGTCTGTTCAGGAACAGTGTTGGCATTGATCGTGACCGTTTTGGTCTGTTTGTTCTTCTTGCCTTTGGAGTTGAACTTCACTTCGATCTCACCGATTTCTCCTGGAGCGATGGGCTCTTTGGGACATTGTGGTACCGTGCAGCCGCATGAGCCTTTGCAACGGTCAATGATCAAGGGATTGTCACCGGTGTTGGTGAATGTGAAGATGTGCGTCACAGCATCACCTTCGTCAATGGTTCCGAAATCCCAAGCGTTTTCGGTAAAAGTCATGGAAGTCGAAGGACCTGCTTCAACGGGTGCCTCTGCTGCATCAGCAGCGGGGTCCATTTTGGCTTCTGGAGCAGCTTGTTCGGCTGCCGCTTCGTTGTTGGCTGGCGCCATTTCTTCGCCCGCTCCTCCATTCTCGCTTGCACAGGCGACGAGCAGCATGGGGATGGCAAACAGGGCCAGGGTACGTTGGATGTTCATGGTGTGGGTTGTCGTATGCTGTAAAATTAATGCCTCACGCGGATGGCCGTGCACAAAGGGCACAGGTTGTTCCATATACCAGCGTGAATTATCGATTGCCGATGCCTGAGTCCTTGTAAGTGCCGTCTTTGAGGACCTCAATGCCACGGCGGTACACGGGATTAATGGGGTTGAAGACTTCATAAAAAGTCGCCGTTTCAAACATGTTGCGCCCCAAGATGGCCTTGAGCCGGAGTGATATGGCCGGAAGGCTGGTGTTCCAGTCCTCCTCCACAAAAGCAATGTCTTCTGCCTCGCCCAAGGCGATTAACTTGTCGAGCAGGTCCTGGCTCACTTCGTAGTCCGCTACATAGGCTTTTTCATCCGACAGCTCACGCTCCAAGCCCTTGCGGTCGGCATCTACAAACTCCAGTACTGCCCGGTTAAACAGGCCTTTGCGCAGCAAGTCTGTGAAATACGTGCTGTTCATGGAGGTGTCAATCGGAACAAACACATCGGGAAGGATCCCTCCGCCACCATACACTGTGCGGTTCATCACCAGTGTGGTGAAGCGCAAGCTGTCGGGAAGGTCCAAGCTGTCCAAGGACATCAATTCGCCGCTTTCAAAACGCTCGTACTTCTCTCTTCGATAGGCGTCTACACCATCTTCGTAGGGCTTTTGAATGCAACGTCCAGAAGGGGTGAAGTACTGCTGAACCGTCAACCGAACGGCGCTGCCATCGGGCAACCGCACGGGCCTTTGAACGAGTCCCTTTCCAAAGGTTCTCCGGCCCACAATCAGTCCGCGGTCCCAGTCTTGCACAGCGCCGCTCACGATTTCGCTGGCAGAAGCGCTGGATTCATCCACCAAAACCACCAATCGGCCTTTTTCGAAACGGCCTGTTTCTTGTGCAATGCGGTCTTCTCTGGGAAACGATCGGCCATCGGTGTAAACGATAAGCCTGTCATCAGAGAGGAATTCATCGCCCATGGCAATGGCTGTATTGAGCATGCCACCGCCATTGCCTTGGAGGTCGAGGATCAAGTCTTTCATGCCATCGGATTGCAGTGCATCCAAGGCGCTGTTGAGTTCCGTCATGGTCTCCTTGGAGAACCGGTTGACCTTGATGTATCCGATGCGGTTGTCCACCATGTACGAGGCGTCCACGCTGTAAATGGGGATTTTGTCGCGTTCGATGTCGAAGTAAATCAGCCCGTCCACCTTGCTGCGCTTGACGCCGACGTCAACGTGGGTGCCCTTGGGGCCTTTGAGCTTTTCCATCACCCCTTTGTTGCGGATGCCCACACCGGCTACGATTTCACCATCCACTTCCACGATGCGGTCTCCGGACAGGATGCCCAATCGTTCGCTCGGTCCGCCGGCTATTGTGGATACCACCATGATGGTGTCCTTCATGATGTTGAACCGCACACCAATGCCTTCGAACTTGCCGTTGAGCGGCTCATCGGCCTGCTGAAGGTCTTCGGAAGGAATGTATACAGAGTGGGGGTCCAGCTCTTCTAGCATGCCGCGGATGGCCGTTTCAACGAGTCCGTCAAGGTCCACGGAGTCCACGTACATCCGGTTCATGTAATACAGGAGTGTATTGAATTTCTCTCCTTGATCTTGAACCGTCTTCTGGGCCGAAAGTGGGGCAATGGCCAGCAGCAAAAAGCCGGTCATCATCCATGGGGCCAATGCCGATTTCATGGCGTTTATCCTCATGTGCGCAAGATAGGTGCGGGCTTGTGCGGCTCAGACCCTCTGTAGGGTTCGAATTGCCAAAAAAATGGGCAGCAGCCACGGGCACAGCTATCTTGCTACCTGAAGCTTGCGGGACGTCCGCAATTCAAAACCTGCTACACGATGTTTGATTCATACGTCTTGCGCGGCATGCTTGCCGCATCAATGGTCATGTTTTGCGCCATGGTTTTTGGTCAAACCGACTCCCAACCTTGTCCAGGACACATCTTGACAACAGCCGATGCCGAAGTGGTTTTGCCCGCTTTGGACCTGGACCAAGCTTGGGACCGCGCCGAAAAAGAAGAGCAAACGCTGGGCAAGCACCTGTATGGAATCGTCAAGCCTTTTGCAGCCGCTTTGGGCCCGGTACCATGGGCGACCTCGCATGTTGTGTCAATACGCGTCCCCGGAGCGTTGGGTGTAGCGGTTCATTTTGACGATTTCCATTTGCCTCCAGGTGCCCAAATGTGGGTCACCAATGAAGACGGCTCCTGGCAAGAAGGTCCCTATGATTTCAGGGACAACGACGAACACGGACGCTTGGCTACGGGCGACGTTCCCGGAGAAGCAGCGGTGCTTCGTTTGACCATGCCTTCAGAATTGGCAGCCGAAGTGCATTTGCACATCGAAGGAGCGGCGGGCCTGTTCCGAGACGTCGATGGTGCGCGCGGCGGCAGTCAACCCTGCGAAGTGGATGTCGCCTGCCCAGAAATTGTAGGTTGGGAGTGCCAAAGGGATGCGACCGTCCGTCTGTCCATCATCGAAAGCGGCGGCTCATACCTCTGCTCGGGCGCCATGGTCAACACCACAGCTTTGGATTGTCGCCAGTACATGCTGACGGCGCTGCACTGTGCCAGCGAAGTGACCAACGATGAATTTGCATTGTTGAAGGTCTACTACAACTATGAACGCCCAGAGTGTGGCGAAGGAAATGGCTTTCTAAACCGACGCAGAACGGGCGTCATTCGCCTGGCCGATTCGGACGATATCCAAGGCAACAATTTTGACGGATCGGATTTTCTCTTGGTGGAAGTGGAGGACGAAATTCCTTCCAGCTGGGACGTGTATTACGCAGGGTGGGATGCCAGTGGCTCAGGGGCCAACAGCGGAGTGGGGATCCACCATCCCTCTGGTGACGTAAAGAAGGTGAGCACCTTTACCCAAAACACTTCAAGTGTCAGTTTAGGCTCGTTTGGCTCCCACTGGAGGGTTTTTTGGATCGAAACGATCACCAACCACGGTGTCACGGAAGGCGGGTCATCTGGGTCACACCTCTTCAACGAAGAAGGCTTGTCCATTGGCACACTTTCGGCCGGTCTGTCTGCGTGCACCAACAACGGGGTAGGACAGGGTACGGGACCTGATGAGCCTGATTACTATGGCAAGATGTCCTATCACTGGGACAACAATCCCAATCCCAACGACGAAAAGCTGAACCTGTGGTTGGATCCGACGCAAAGTGGCACGACGTTGCTTCACGGGGCTTATCCCGACGATGACGCAGCCGTGCCTTGCGGTCCTGCGCAAGCGTGCGAAAACGTAGCCGATGTGGCCCAGATGTCACTGGCCCGGGACCTGCGCCTTCAGCCAAACCCTGCACGTGACGTGCTGCACCTTCGCTGGCCGAGGGGAGAATGGACGGGAGCGGCCACTGTGGTGGCGCGGGATGCGTCCGGACGTGTGTTGAGCACCGCTTCCTGGTGGGGAGGGGCGACCACGCTCGAGGTTGGAGACTGGCCGAGGGGCATGGTCTTGGTGACCGTGGTGATGGCCGATGGTGCGCAGGTGACCCGGCGGGTCATCCTGGACTGATTACCTCACCCAAACGAGGTCTTCCAATTCTACGCGCGTTCGGAAATCGCCGAATGCGACGGTGGCTTTTTGCCCTTTCACTGCCAAAACCTCACCCCTTTGGCGGCCTTCTTTGAGCCGGACAGTGCTGCCCACCGAGATGCGGTCGGTGTTTTGTTTGGGCCGCTTTGATTTTTTGCGTGCCTGAGCTGCCTCCTTTTTGCGCTTTGCCGCCTCTGCTTTTTCGGTCTGCTTGGTGGCCTCAACAGACAGGTATTTCCGAATGTCTTCTATGAGCGGTTTGTTGGCCTGTCCGGAAGTGAACCGATCGATGAACTGCTGCAACTTTTTGCCGCGAACGAGGGCGTCATTTTGGTCTTTGCCCACCCGCTGGACCGACTCCTGACGTTCTTCAAGCCGCGCCGCGCGCTCATCAAAGGAGCGTTTGGACTCTGCAGCGGCATGCTCGGCTTTGAGCTGGCGGTCCGTCATCTTGACGTGCCTCGTTTTCTCCTTTTGCAAGGATGCAATCAAGCCGTCGAGCTTCACTTTGCGCGGGTCGAGTTTCTCTTTGGCACGGTCGATGATCTCCGCAGGAATGCCATTGAGTTCGGCCACTTCAAAAGTGAACGAGCTTCCGGGTTGCCCGAGGTCCAAGTGGTAGGTGGGTGAGAGGGTGTCGGCATCAAACAACATGCTGCCATTGATCGCCTCGGACATCTGGGTGGCGCGCGTTTTGATGTTCGCGTAGTGGGTGGTGATCACGCCAAAGACGCCTTTGTCGTAGAGCTCTTCAAAGAAGACTTCGGCCAATGCACCTCCGAGTTCTGGATCACTTCCGGTTCCGAATTCATCCAAAAGCAACAGGCTGTTTCTGTTGGCCCCTTGGAGAAAGCCTTTCATTCTGTTCAGCCTGTAGCTGTATGTGGACAGTTGGTTCTCAATGCTTTGGTTGTCTCCTATGTCCGTCAGGATTTGCTTGAACAAGCCAAATGCACTGTCGGGGTGCACCGGAACCAAAAGGCCGCTCTGAACCATGGCCTGCAGCATTCCCACCATCTTGAGGGTGATGGATTTTCCGCCAGCATTTGGACCGCTGATGATCAGCATTCTGCGGCCCTGATGGAGCGTCAGGTTCTGCGGTTCGACGGGCAAATCCTTGTTGCGGTGGGCGAGCAAAAGCAGCGGGTGATGCGCCTTGAGCAGGTCGATGCGCAAATCCTTCACGATATGCGGCATACTGGCGTCCATAGACAGAGCCAGTTTGACCTTGGCCTGTATGAAGTCCAGGCGCACGAGCAGGCGCTGCTGCGCCTTGATCAACGGCGTGTGTTTGCGGATGCGCTGTGTCAAGTCCCGCAGTATGCGGACGATTTCTCGGCGCTCATCGTCCCGCAGCATTTCCAGTTCATGGTTGACCTGGTGACAGTCTGCGGGTTCAATGAAGGTCACCGATCCCGTTTTAGAGGTGCCCATGGCAGAGCCGCGCACCTTCCTTTTGTGGGTGCTGGCCACCGCCAACACCCGGCGCTCGTTGATGTAGCCCTCGGCCGTATCGGCCAGCCATCCCTGCTTGGCGCAAGACCGCATGGCTTTGTCAAACAAGCGGTTTACCTGTCGCCGTGCGGTCTGCATGTTGATGCGGATGCGCCCGAGGTCAGGGGAGGCTTGACTTCTGACCCCGCCTTTGGGATCGAACACAGCCTCGATTTCTTTGACAATCTCCTTGTTCTCGCTCACCGTGCCCAGCATGCCGCAGAGGTGAGGAAACCCGCGTTCTCGGCCCTGAAGTGCGCCTACAATGTCATTGACCAGCCGGGTGCATTGAAGCACGCGCATGAAGCCCGCTTCTGTCAAGGCCGATCCGGAGACTTCGAGCAGTTTGATTTCGCCACGAATCTCCTCGAAAACGAGGGTCGGAAAGGCGTATCCTTCCACCCGTATCCTCCGCAATTCATCGGTAGACTGCAGCGCGGAGGTCACCGAAGGCCGGTGGGCACTGGGCACCAAAGTCTGGGCTTTTCTGCGGGCGGCATCCGAAGTACAGTAGTCCTCGAGCAGCTGCCTGATGGCACTGAATTCGAGGTCTTCGATGGTCTGGTCATCGAATCCCACAAGGCCCTTTTGTGGTCCCGCCGGAGCCTTAGATGCTGCCATGACGCATGAAGTTCTGGACCAGCGCCACTGCGCGTTCCGGTTGCCGGGCATCCACCCAGTGAACGCCTGCTTGACGGTGGAACCAAGTCAGTTGTCTCCGGGCAAATTGACGGGTTGTTTCCTGTATTCTGCGCACTGCTGTATCCATATCCATTGAACCCTCGAGTACATCAAACAGCGGAGGGTAGCCCACGGTTCTCAGGGCATTCACATGGCGCATATGTGCGACCTGCCGCGCCTCTTCCAGCCAACCTGCTTCCACCATGTGCAGCGCCCGCTCATTGATGCGGTTGTGCAAGAACCCGCGCGGCGCGCCCAAACCGATGGTGAGGGTGTCCCACGGCCTTCCTGCAGAACGCGTCCATCCACCCGCATTGCACTGCCGCCGAGCGGCGTGCTGTTTTCTCAAAGCGGTATAGGTTTGGCCAGAGATGCGGCAGACTTCCACCGCGCGAATCACCCTGTGAGGGTTGGAGGGGTCTACGGTTTTGCGGTGCTCTGGGTCCAACTTTTGGAGCTCCTCCAAGAGGGGGAGCAGGCCCTCAGAGGCGTGTTGTGCATTGAGGGCAGCCCTCACAGCTGGATCTGCCGGAATGTCGTCGAACCCTTCTTGTACCGCTTGGGTATACAATCCACTGCCACCCACCATGATGGCCACCTTTGGGAGGCCCTGGGCAGCGCGCGATTCGAAGTGACCTTTCAGCCAGGCCACGGCTTCTGAGGCAAACCGCCCTGCGCTGTATTCCTCGTCGAGGGCCAAAAAGTCTACAAAGTGGTGTGGTGCTTCTGCACGCTCGTCAGCCGTAGGCTGGGCTGTACCAATGGGAATGCCGCGATAAAACTGCCGGCTATCGGCTGAAACAATTTCTGCACTCAACGCCTTGGCCAGGGCGATGGACAAACCAGTTTTGCCCACTGCTGTTGGGCCCACAATCGAGATGAGCAGAGGCGCATCGCCCCGCGGTTGGATGTGGCCTCGGAGGGGATTCAATACGCTGCTTCGTCCAAATCGTCCAGCGATGTGAAACTGGGACCATCGTCTTCGTCCTCCTCTCCCTCGTTCAGGTAGGCATCCAATTCGGGGTCACCTGTCCGCAAGGGGCCATCGTCTTCAGGGGCTGGCTCTTCGATGCCTTCCATCAGATCCACCTCCTTTGAGAATTGATCGGGTGCCTTGCCAAATTCCTCGGCAAGCAACGGGTATTCAGGTACATCACCGTCTTCCATGCCTACCACTTCTACATAGAAGCACCACATCCTGAGGAAGTCGTAGACGTAGACCATGCGGTCGTTGTCCGCAGCCACCATCTCGCCCACCTCTACAGAGCGCAT
Organism: Flavobacteriales bacterium; assembly: GCA_022428285.1. GTDB lineage: Bacteria > Bacteroidota > Bacteroidia > Flavobacteriales_D > Sanyastnellaceae > UBA8752. The sequence continues at coordinate 7,692 of JAKMCX010000065.1, read as the reverse complement.
AGAAGGGTAGGGGTTTCCAGCGTCGTCGGTGCCCATGTCCATCAACGGAACCTCACGTCCCCGTCCCCAATCTTCGTCAGATTTGAAAAACGACGCCATTTCACCTTCACCAAAGTCAAAAGCAGCAAGGATGCCACGGTGCAGGTCCTCGAGCGGAGCTGACTTTCCGATGAGGATGTCCCGAAAGACGTCTTCTTCGATGTCGATGATCACGCGGAAACGGATGAGGTTCATTTTTGGTGCACTCCTAAGCTGCAAATTTATGCCATCTATGCGGCAGGCGCGTTAGTTTCGCACCCGGTCATCACCGCTGTTAGCCCCCTGTCCATTATGCGCCTCCCATTCGACTCCCGTATTCTCAAGATTGCCCTCGCCGCAGGAGCGCTTGCCTACGCCATCCAATGCTTCATGACCGGCTATACGGGCAGCGGCATTGGCATGGTTTTGCTGGCTGTTGTTTTTGGTTTGAGTGCCACGCGCAGTTTGCGGATGGTGATGGTGGCTTTTCGCATCCAGCAGCAGAAGATGGACAAGGCGCGTGAAGTTTTGGCGGGCATCAACCCCAAGCATTTGTGGCCGCGCAACCGCGGACAGTATTGGTTCCTCCAAGGAAACCTGCTGTTGGAATCCAGCCTCACAGAAGCCGAGAAGGCTTTTCGTACGGCCTTAGAAGTGGGCCTCAAAAGGGATGAAGAAAAGGCTGCTGTCATGCTCAACCTCGCCGCCATTCAGAGCTCAAAGCGCCGCACCAAGGAGGCCAAGGCACTCATCGTTCAGGCCAAGCGTCTGGACAAGAAAGGCATGCTGAAGGCCGACATTCGGACCATTGAGCAGGCGATTAAAAACCCCCAACAGGTGATGCGCCGGCGTTGATACCGGGTTTTAGGTCAGGGCATTGGTCCGCCTGCTGACGTCCCACGTGGGCAGGGTTTCAAGCCCTTCAGCAAAAGGGGCCTCACGTTGGAGGTCTTGGATGGTGAGCAGCCACTCGAGCGCCATGTCTTGGGCACGTTGGAACAACTGCTGGTGGTGCTTGTCGTCCAAGCTGGGTTTCGCGAATTGCCGCTCAAAGTCTTCCATAGCGGCATGCACGGCATAAGCGACAGGCTGGAAGGCCCGCTTATCAGGAGAAGCATCCATCTGCCGGGCGCACTTTTCGAGCACGTCAAACAGTACACTCCGAATCGCACGCTCTGTTTCGCCCCTTGCCATGCCGTCAAAGTAGCATGGAGTTCAATGCAATGGAGGGATGTGCGCGTCTTGTGGAAAAGAAGGCATCAATACGCCAACAGCGCATCGAGGGCTTGGGTCAGCCGCTGACGGGGCAGGTATTCGGCCTCGAGGTTGGGGGCAAAAGGAATGGGGGTGTCCAAAGAAGCCACCCGCGATACGGGGGCATCGAGGTGGACAAAGCACGATTCCTGAACCCTTGCCGCAATCTCAGCGCCAATGCCACCCGTCAGGTTGTCTTCGTGCAGAACCAAAACGCGACCGGCTTGGGTTGATGCTTCAAAAACAGTGTCCCAATCCAAGGGGGCCAGGGTCCTCAAATCCAACACGCCAACCTCGCCCAATCCCTCTTCGCGGCAGCGTTTGGCCTCTTCGAGGGCCCAATGAACGCCCATTCCATAGGTGACGATGAGCGCGTCTTGCGCAGCGCCAATGAGGCGGGCCTTGCCAAAGGGAAGGCTGTAATCGTTGGTCGGGACTTCACCGCTTAAGCTGCGGTAGAGCGCTTTGTGTTCAAAGAACAGCACCGGGTTGGGTGTGTCGAAGGCCCTGGCCAGCAAGCCCTTGGCATCCGAGGGGAATGCGGGGTAGGCGATCATCAGGCCAGGCACATGGAAGAACCACGCCTCGTTGGATTGGCTGTGAAAGGGACCTGCGGCGACCCCACCACCAGTGGGCATGCGCACCACCACATCGGCATGCTGTCCCCAACGCCAATGCAGCTTGGCCAGGTTGTTGACGATTTGATTGAAACCGCACGTCACAAAGTCAGCGAATTGCATCTCGACCATGGCCTTCATTCCGGCAATCGAGAGGCCGAGTCCAGACCCGATGATGGCGCTTTCGCACAGCGGCGTATTGCGCACGCGGTCTTCGCCAAACCGGTCGACAAAACCATCCGTCACCTTGAAGACACCGCCATAATGGCCAATGTCTTGTCCCATGAGGACGAGGTCATCGTGGCGTTCCATGGCCGAAGAGAGCCCTTCGGTGATGGCGTCAATGAACCTCAGCTCTTTGGTCTCTGATTCGGGCGCGCGCAATTTTGGCTCATCCCGGCGGAAGAGGCGTTCCTCTTCGTGGGTGGCGTCGGCAACCACGTCGGGCTCAGATTCAGCGGCCTTCAGCGCCGTGGCAATGGCCTTTTGGATGTCTGTTTTTCTCCCTTCGACTTCTTTGGAGGTGATGTGGCCTGCTTCGATGAGGAATTCCACATAACGGTCCACGGGGTCACGCTGCTCCCAAGCTTCGATGATGCCCTCGGGATAGTACTTGGTGCCGCTGGCTTCTTCGTGCCCCCTGCGCCGGAAAGTGTCGAACTCCAGCATGATGGGGCGGGGCCTTTCACGGATGGAGGCTGCCGCTTTGCTCACGGTGTCATAGACCTCCAGAATGTCGTTTCCATTCACCCGGATGGCATCCTCTTCAGGGATGCCATAGCCGGCGGCTTTGTCTATGAATTGCGCGCATTTGAATTGCTGGCTGCTCGGAGTAGACAAGCCCCAGTGGTTGCTTTCAATGCAAAACAGCACCGGAAGCTCCCAAACACTGGCCACGTTGAGGGCTTCGTGAAAGTCGCCTTCGCTGGTGCCTCCATCGCCGGTAAAGACCAACGTTGCTTTGCCGCTTCCGCGGTTTTTGGACGCGAGGGCAATGCCGTCTGCGATGCCCAATTGCGGCCCCAAATGGCTGATCATGCCCACGATATGGTGGTCCATTGTACCAAAGTGAAAGCTCCGGTCGTGTCCCTGGGTAAAGCCCGATGCCTTGCCTTGGAATTGGGCGAAGAGTTGGGTGAGGCTCACATTGCGGGTGGTAAAAACACCCAGATTCCGGTGCATGGGAAGGATCACTTCATCGGAGTCCAAAGCTGCTGCGCATCCCACCGAGATGGCTTCTTGTCCCATGCCAGAGAACCATTTGCTAATGCGTCCTTGGCGGAGCAGACTGAGCATTTTCTCCTCGATCAGCCTGGGCAGCAGGATTTGATCGAGCAGTTGAAGCATGACATCGGGGGCAATGCCGCGGTCTTCGATGTGCAATTCGGGAACCTTCGTGGGGGCCATTGCCACAAATCTAACTGCCCCTTTGTCCGCCTCGCAGTGGCTGTCGGGCGTATTTTGCCGATGGAAATGAACAGCGCCACATCCGGACCGTCCCCAGACCCCAACGCAGCGCCGACTGCGATGGTCCGCCTCTCTCCAAAGGCGTCTAGAAATCACGAGGCCATTGCCATGGCATTGCGGAGTCAGGGTGTTGAATTTGAGCAATTTGTTGTTCTAAAACGCAGTTTGGATGCCCGGCGAAAACCTGCTGTGGTAGAACTCATTGTGGGGCTCGGTGTGGCAGAAGTGCAGTGCGTTAAAGGGGAATGGCAAAATGTGGCGGATGCCCAACCTGTGGTCATTGTGGGTGCTGGTCCGGCCGGATTGTATTGCGCCCTCAGGCTGATTGAGCTCGGTTTCAAGCCCATTGTGCTCGAACGCGGCAAAGAAGTCCGTGAGCGCAGGAGGGACCTCGTTCAGTTGATCAGGCAGGGCAAGGTCGATCCTGATTCCAATTACTGCTTTGGAGAAGGCGGAGCGGGCACATATTCGGATGGCAAGCTGTACACCCGAGCCAAAAAAAGAGGCAGTTGGCGCAAAGTCTTGGGCTGGTTGGTCGAGCACGGTGCAGACCGGGAAATTCTGGTCGAGACCCATCCCCACATTGGCACCAACAAGCTGCCTGCCATCATCGCTGATATGCGAGAACGCATCATCGCTTGTGGAGGAGAAGTGCGCTTTAAATGCAAAGTGGTTGGCGTGGAAAGAAGCGCCGATGGGGTCGTACAGGGTGTGAACACCACCGACGGAAAGGTCCAGGGTGAAGCCGTGGTCGTGGCAACGGGCCACGGAGCCCGGGATGTCTTTGAGTGGATGCACCAAAGCGGTTTAAAGGTGGAGCGCAAGCCCTTTGCCCTCGGCGTGCGGATTGAACATCCGCAATCTTGGGTCAATGCCCGCCAATACAAGTTGCGGGACGGTGCAGCAGCCGATGAGCTTGGACTTCCCCCGGCTGCATACGCGCTCGTGACCCAAACCGAAGGCGGTGGTGTCTTTTCATTTTGCATGTGCCCGGGCGGTGTGATCGCCCCATGTGCCACTGAGGACGGTGAGGTGGTCACCAATGGCTGGAGTCCCTCAAAGCGCAACAACCCGTGGGCCAACAGCGGCATCGTTACCACGGTGAGTGAGGAGGACCTGGATGCCCAAGGTCACGGTGGCGCATTGGGTGCCCTTGATTTTCAGCGGACGGTGGAACGGGCTTGCAGCCAAGCTGCTGGCGGCAACCAGCGCGCTCCAGCCCAGCGGCTGGCGGACTTTGTGGCGCGCAGGCCATCCCGCGACCTTCCTCCGTGCAGCTATTTGTCGGGGTTGACTTCTGTCGACCTGACCACACTGTTACCGGCTTTTGTGGTCGATCGGCTCATTGCAGGAATCCGTGATTTCGACCGAAAAATGCCCGGATACATTCACCCTGATGCCATTGTGGTGGCACCTGAAAGCCGGACCTCAAGTCCTGTGCGCATGCCGCGCGACAGAACCTCCCTTCAGATGGAAGACGCTCCAGGACTTTACCCATGCGGGGAAGGTGCTGGCTATGCCGGTGGCATTGCGTCTGCGGCCATGGACGGCATCCGTGTGGCAGAAGCCATCGCTGCCTGCGAAGCGGTCAATCCTGGTTGAGCAGGATTTCTGCTTCAGCAAGCGGTATGATGCGCCCTGACACATCACCGACCACAAAGGCATCCTCAAAGCCTGATTTTTGCAGCATGGGCAATGCCTCGCGCGCCTCTTCGGCACTGGAGAATTGCCCGTGCAAGTAGCGGTGCCAACCTGTGGTGCTGCGGTGCTCAATGTCGCCGAGTTCGAGCAGGCCGTCCATGGCATCGACCCCCATTTTCGCTTTCAACGCGCCCAGCTGGATGCGGAATGCGATTTTGGAAACGTCAAACTGAGGGCTTGTCACCTTTTCGACCTCGGGTTGTATGTCTGAGCGGTCTGCGCCCTTTGGGGTGCTTTCTGGAGCAGCATGTTCGGTAACAAAAGCGCCTGTGAAGCCCTGTGCCACCAGTTGATCCTGGTAAGCCGAGGCTGTTGAACGGTCTTCAAATGTGGGGCTGACAATCCTCAGCAAACCGTCTTCGCCCTTGAAGCGCAGCACCTCGATGCCATCGAACATGGCGTCCAATGCCGACGGGTCAGGCGCTCGAAAGGCGCCCAACTGAACGCGGAAATGCACGGGACCAGCTGCAGGGGTTTCAGGCTGGATGTCCTCCAATGCGACAGGGGATTCAACTTCGGGGGCGATCAGTTCAGCTTGCATTCCTGCTGTACGAACAGCATGGGCTGCCCTTCCTGCCTTTTCGGGGTCGGCGCTGACCTCAACCTTCATCCCGAGGTCGGTTTCTGTCAAATGCTCAAAAGCCAGCAGCGTTTGCTGCTCAGCAAGGGTCCAACCTTCTTGAGGCGTGGGGATGTTCAACGTGTATTGTGTGCGGTCATCAGAGGTGACCTGTCCGGTGATCACGTCCCAGCCCGATTTGTCGGTTCGCTTCTGGTCAGCAGCACCGTCATTCCATGCGATGGCCACGCCACGTCCGTCTACGTCAATGTGTGGAGAGTGAATTTCCTCGTCTTTGTAGTCGGCATAACCGTCGCCATCGGAATCGATGGGGCAGCCGGAAGCGTCCACTTCGACACCACCTTCTGTTCCAGGACAACGGTCATGGAGGTTGCTGATGCCGTCTCGGTCGGTGTCCATGGACGCCAACAATGCGGCGTCTTCCATGGAAACCCCAGGAATCGTAGGGTAGGCGGCGGGTTTGGACTTCAAACGTCCCAACCGGATGCCGAGTCCAAAGAAGCCGCTGGCCAACGCATCGCCAGAGAGCATGCGGCCCGAAATCTGGTCGTCCAATGCATCCGTGAGCCCCAGCCATCCGCCGATGCCCATGCGCGCACGGACCCTAGGACTGACATCCAATCGGACACCGATTTGTGCGGGGATGGCCACTGAACGGCCAGGACCGCGAACGCCCTCTGCATTGGGAATGTCGCTTTCGTAGGTGTAGTCGCGCCGCAGAATAGACGCATTGCCACCGTGGTCGCCAGCTTCATCAACGTCCCGCAATGTTCCGTCGGACCACAGGTGGTACTGGCGTCCAAACGCATCCTCCAAGTCCTGTTTCATCACATGGTCCACATGGGACAGTCCAATGCCAATAAAAGGCTGAAACCCTTTGGAAATGGTGGCAAATCTTGTGTGTGCGTCACGCCTTGATCCTGCACCTTCCCACACCCAGTTTACCATGACGGTTCCAGACTGAACGTCGGTCTTCCAACCGCGCATGGCGCCATCATCCATGACAACGCTACTGCGCCCTGCTTTCATTTCGATTTCCCAAGGACCGCGAAGGGCCGTTTGAATGGTCAAAGCTTGGCCGTAACCCGTGTTGCCCAAGTTGTGGGTGCCATAGGACTGGTGCCGCTCCGTGTGCAAGGCTACCGGCCCCATTTGCCATCCGGCGTGGACCCCTGCGCTTGCAGGGTCTCCATGCGAATGAGAGGCGGATTGGCCCAGCGCCAATTCAGGCAACACAGCTGCTGCCATAAGAACGACCAGCAGGAGGTGGTTCCTGAATCCAAGGGAGGGGAGGGAGGAAAGGATAAACATGAGGCGGTATTCACGCCCCTTACGCGGTGCAGCCTCAAAAGGTTACCGCAGCGGTTCTGGGTGTGCCTCTGTGTCGATGGTCTGCGCCAATTGCAGGCCAATGCCACATCCCATGGCCACCCCCATGCCTCCCATTCTAACGGCATGGTGCAAACCAGGGGCAGTGGTCCCCAAAAGGGGTTCCCGGTCTGCACCCACACCAAGCCATCCGGTCCAGCGGTGAGACACACTTTCGATGGCACCCAGCCAGCGCTCAGCCGCTGACTCCAACAGCGCGTCCCAATGGGCTTCTGCTTGCTGGTCCTGGTTCGGAAATGGGGGCAGATCAACCCCGAAATGCCGGCCACCCCCAAACAAAACCTGTCCATCGGGCAAGGTTCGGAAGTACAGGTAGCCATCCTCGATGTGATAAGCGCCTTTCGGGGGCGCTGTATGCGGTCGGACCACCAAAACGCGGTTGGGTGCAGGGTTCACGTTGGCCTCTGGCAAGAGGCCCTTGGCAAAACCATTGGTGCAGATGGCGACGCTTTTGCTCAACAGCAGACCGCGTGGCGTGGCAATGCTCCATCGGTCCGATGGCCGGCCCTCAAGATCCACAGCAGATGCAGCACACCCATTCAAACATTGAACATCTGCAACCTGCAATGCTTTGTGAAAAGCGGACACCATGCGTCCCGTGTGCAACATGCCCTCCCACGGCAAATGGACCGCAGCATGTGCGCCGAAATGTGCCGCGCGTTCTGG
>JAKMCX010000050.1 GCA_022428285.1 Flavobacteriales bacterium | reverse complement strand
GTTCAAAAGCATTGTCATCTACAAAAGCGAACGTATTGAGCGAAACATTCATCGCCTCAGCGATGCGCTTGATGCTCTGACTCTTTGGCCCCCAATTGATTTCAGGGAACAGCAAAAACTCAGAAAGGCCAAGTGCTGAGATTTTGTCCAATGCAATTCCAGCTTCATTCTTACTCGCGACCGCACAAATGATCCCACGCTTGTCCAACGCATGAATGAAATCCAATGCTTCTTGACGCACCGCAACACCATCAGCCCCATCGTCACCGATGACGCCAGTCCACAAAGTGTTGTCGAGGTCAAAGACCACGCATTTGATCTTCGGCAGATCCTGCTGCACCGCCTCAACCTTGTCAGCCTGCCCGCTCAGTTGTTCAACCGCCAAATCTCTATTCCCCCAACGCACAAGGTGTAAAGCTGAGACCACCAGCAACGCTTCCGTGTCCATGTTGTTGGACAGCCGAAGAAGCCCTTCACTGGCCAAACCTGGCCACTGTTCCCGGTCGATGAACGTGCGGTTCCAACCGGCCTCAATGTTGAGCGCATGCCGCAAGGCGGTACCCGAGTTCAACACCAACTCCAACGTGAAACTGGCGGGTTTCTCCGCATAAATCTCCATGTAGAAGCCGTCAAATTCATGCGCTTCATGGCCTCCGGCCCATTTGGGAAACACCTTTTGGTGCCAGGCATATTGCGCTCCTTGAGCTTTGCGGTACCGATCAATTGGAGAGAACACATTGGCCACTGACTTCGCAATCAACTCGCTGCGATTCAGAGTTTTGCCCAGCCTCAACACTTCCTCCAAAGGAAACATTTTAGGCCAATGCGGCCACTTTGTTTCCAATTTGGCCCAGCGCCTAAACTGAATCTCATGGGATGCGCCCTCTAATCCTGAAGCCTTGTGATTTCGAACAATGCCATGAACGAACCTGGCGCATTTCAAATCGGCCCTGGCCTCAAAAAGCTTGCAACTGTGGTAACAATCTGGAGGAGCGCATTCTACGCAATGTTCCTCCCACATGTGAAGAGCCGCGGCCTCTACATTGTGTAACACGTCTGCCCAAGGCTTAGCTGGGGGGGAGAGGCGCGATACACTGTTCGCCCACGCTTGCTGAAACATAGGGCTTTGAATTTAGCGGAGAGAGAGGGATTCGAACCCCCGGTACCTTGCGGTACAGCGGTTTTCAAGACCGCCGCAATCGACCACTCTGCCATCTCTCCTGTGGTGGCACAAAGGTAACAATGACATCCACACACCCGCACAAACAATGTGTGCTTGGCATTGCTATTTTTAAGCGCCGTGAATTTAATTGTCCTTTCCATCCCCATCTTCTTCGCTCTCATAGGGTTGGAGGTCGCTTGGGACCAATTCAAAGGCCGTGGACTCTACCGCTTGGGGGACAGCTTGGCCAACATTGGCTGCGGGATCATGGACCAATCGACCGGATTGTTTTCCAAAGTATTGGTGGTCGGAGCCTATACCGCCGTATTTCACCTGACCAGCACTTGGCGCCCTTGGGAGATGAGCGCCTCTGCCGGCGTGTGGGTGGCGGCTTTTGTACTTTCGGACGCGGCGTATTACTGGGCCCACCGCCTCAGCCATGGGGTCAACATCCTTTGGATTGGCCACGTCGTACACCACCAAAGCGAAGACTACAACCTCGCTGTGGCACTGAGGCAAAGCGTCCTGCAAAAAGTACTGTTGATGTGGGTGTATTGGCCCCTCGCTGTGGCGGGGTTTCCTCCAGAAATCTTCCTCACCTGCATGGCGGTCAACCTCCTGTACCAATTCTGGATCCACACTGAACTGATCCAGACACTGGGTCCATTGGAGTGGGTCATGAACACACCGTCACACCACAGGGTGCACCATGGACGCAATCCCGAGTACATCGACCGCAACCACGCGGGTGTATTCATTGTATGGGACCGCCTGTTTGGAACGTTCCAGCAAGAGCTGGCCAAACCCACCTACGGCATAACCCGGCCAACAGACACGTTTAATCCGGTGCATGCACAATGGAAGCCTGTATCAGACTTGTGGAGCGACATGAAGCGCATTCCAAGCTGGTGGGACCGGATTCGGTTTTTGTTTGCCGCCCCAGGATGGTATCCGGAGAGCATAGGAGGACCGCAAGAGCCCCCTGCAATCAGCGGCCAGGAGCAAAAATTCGATCCACACCCAAGCCGGCCGGTTGCCGCGTTGTTGATCGCCCGCTGGCTGTTGCTGCTCACAGTGGCATTGCTCGTGCTGGAAAACAAGGACACCCTGACACAGCTCCAACTGGCGGCAGCCCTGGTCTGGGTCTTCGCAGCGCTGTCAGCCGTGGGCGAACTCTGGAACAAGGGTTGGGGCAAGAAGCGCATGGCCTTGGCCTGGCTGGTGGACCTGACCTTTGTCCCTTCAGCGGCTTTGGTGGGAGGAGACAGCGCTCAGGCCTGCGCTGTGTGGGCGGCACTGGCGCTGGCATCAGCACTCGTTACCTGGCGCGCACTTTCGGCATCGAGGCGCCGATAAGTCACCCACATCTTCCATCCGACGATGGCCTTGTCGAAGCCAGAAAGCTGTTCCAAATCCGGCTTGCGGTAGACCTTTGGGAGGAGGGTTTTATTCATACCACTCAAGAACCGGAACCAAGACAGCTTCATGAATTGCGCGGGGTGATGTGCATGCAGTTCCCTTCTGGAATCACCAAGATTTCGCCGTTTTTCTGCATGTCCTGTAGGATCGACTGCAAGGCCCAGGATGGACCTCCGCATTTCACAGACTCATCGGGACGGTCGATAAAGGCGACATCGAAACTCGCACCATAATTGTGGGTGCTCTGGCCATTGAATGCATTGGCATTGCGCCGCCGCAATTTGCGTTGTTGGGTCTGTGTTCGGGTCAAGCTGGTGATCCGAATGGACGCCCCTTCATCCGAGGTCCCTTTCATGGACTCTTGAAAACGGGCAGCCATTTCTTCCAAGACTGAAAACGCAGAAGGCAGCAAGAAAGGCTCGCTGTGCGTGAGGCGGTCCAAGTGATAACCATCACCGACCGTGGGCACCCGAATCAAATCCCCCCGACTGAAACCCGCCTGAAGCTCGGTCTCGTTTTTGACGAAAAAGCTACCGGGCAAACTGCGGGCCCGCTTTTGGTGCTGCGTGTAGGGATTGCGCGCCAACTTCATGGTGTACTTGGAGCAACTGCAAGGCGCAATGCCCTTGCGGGGCAGAGGGCCCGATGGGGCAGGGCCCACGGAAACTTCTACCGGGGTTGACCGCGCAGGCACTTCTTGGATGCGAACGGGATTGAGCTTCTCTGGCTCGGGAACCACCGCGGCGGTTGCTGCGTTGTCCGCATCCACCTCTGGGGCCAATACCGCAGCCATCCTGCCTTCGGAATCCGTACCGCTGTAGTTCTGACCGTCGGGAACCACTGCAGCCAAGCCATAAGCCGCCACCAACGCCACACCCCCAACCATGGCAATGCGGTCCCAACGGAGCCGCTTTTGCTTGTGATTCTGCATGACAGCAAGATCGAGACTTTAGAATGGAAACTGTGGGGGCACCTGTGTGGGTCGTCAACCCGAGGGTGTGCAATTCCTAGAAACGACTCAACCCGCCTTAAAACGCGCGATGGCCTGGCGGGTGAAGTCGCTCAATACCAGACGGCCGCTCACCGCAGCGCGCTCTGGGAGCAAAGTTTCCCAATGCTCTGTGCCGCTCCAAAATACCCGCTTCAGGGCAGACATCGCCTCCGGATTTGAGGAGGCCAATCGGCCTGCCAAGGCCTCTACAGCAGCATCCAAAGCAGCTGTGTCTTCCAACACTTCGGCATACAAACCACGCGAACAAGCCCAATCTGCGGAACGCCAAGCCGTCGCGTCCACCGAAAGCTGGCTCATGGCCGACACCCCCAATTTCCGCTCCACGGCAGGCCCTACAACGAAAGGACCGATGCCAATGGCCAATTCACTCAGCTTCACCGCAGCGTGTTGTGTTGCCAAACAGTAATCTGTTGCCGCTGCCACGCCCACACCGCCACCAACAGCCTTGCCCTGAACCCGGCCAATGACCAGTTGTGGAATGCTGCGAAGGGCATTGATGACATGGGCGAACCCCATAAAGAAGGACAGTCCGGCCTCTTCATCAGAAATGGCCACCAACTCATCGAAAGAAGCACCTGCACAAAAGGCGCGGTCACCGGCAGAGCCGAGCACCACCACTTTTACGTCGGTCCTTGACCCCAATGCACGCACGGACTTGGCCAGGTCGGCCAATACGGCCCCCGGCAAACTGTTGGAGCGGGGATGGGCAAAAGTCAGGTAGGCCACGCCCCGGTCGTCCACCGACAGGGAGACGCCTTCTGTCAAAGCGGCATCCAACATCAACGCTGGTCCAAAGGCTGAACGGGGCGGTCTGTGTGGCCGGTATAGATCTGTCGGGGACGCCCAATGGGCTCACCGTTCTCCGTCATTTCCTTCCACTGTGCGATCCAACCCGGCAAGCGGCCCAAGGCAAACATCACCGTGAACATCTCTGTGGGAATGCCCAATGCACGGTAGATGATGCCACTGTAGAAGTCCACATTGGGATAGAGTCCGCGCTGCACGAAATACTCATCCTCCAAGGCTACCGCTTCCAGCTGCTTGGCGATGTCGAGCACGGGATCATTGATGCCCAATTTGGCCAACACCTCGTCGGCTGATTTTTTGATGATGCGGGCGCGCGGATCAAAATTCTTGTACACGCGGTGTCCAAAGCCCATCAAACGGAAACTGTCCGTCTTGTCCTTGGCCTTGTCAATCCACTTCTGCAAATCACCTCCATCGGACTTGATCTGCTCGAGCATCTCAATCACCGCCTGGTTTGCACCTCCGTGCAACGGTCCCCACAAAGCAGAAATGCCTGCCGAGATAGAAGAGTAGAGGTTGGCTTGAGAGCTCCCCACAATGCGCACCGTAGAAGTGCTGCAGTTCTGCTCGTGGTCGGCGTGAAGGATGAGCAGCTTGTTGATCGCGTCGTCAATGACAGGATCAATCTCGTAGTCCTCCGTCGGCAAGCCGAACATCATGTAGAGGAAATTCTCCGTGTAGGAGAGGTCGTTGGCAGGATAACACGTCGGGTGCCCCATGTTGTGCTTGTAGCACTGGGCCGCGAGGGTAGGCAACTTGGCGATCAACCGGTGGATCGTCATGTCGATGTCCTCTACCGAACGGTTGGGGTTTTGGCTGTCCGGATAGAACGTAGACAATGAAGACGCCATGGAGCTCAACATGCCCATGGGGTGTGCACCCAATGGGAAGGCGTCGAAGAACCGGCGCATGTTCTCATGAACGAGGGTGTGCTGGCTGATGCTCTTGTTGAACCATTCCAACCGCTGAGCGTCTGGCAAATCACCATAGACCAACAGGTAGGCCACTTCCATAAAGGACGTGTTCTCTGCCAAGTCTTCAATGGAGTAACCCCGGTAGCGCAAAATGCCCTCCTCACCGTTCAAAAAGGTGATTCCACTGGTAGTAGAGCCCGTGTTTTTGAAGCCTCTGTCCAAGGTCACCAACCCAGTTTGACCACGAAGCTTGGAGATATCCAAGCCCACTTCCCCTTCCGATCCACGGACAACGGGCAGTTCGACTTCCTTGTCTTCAAATGTCAAGCGGGCGGTATCGGTCATCGTATCTACGTTCATTGCGTGGCGCGAAAATACACGCCGGCCCGCCTTCTTGCGAGGGCGGGCCGGAAGTCTTTGCGGTTTTTACCGGATTTACCGGTCAAAGCTCATTGGAATGTCGGAGTAAAAGCCTGCTGGAAGGCATCCCATTCATCCTGGGAGGTGCCTGCTGACCAAGCTTCATCAAAGAAGCGCAAGTACAGTTCCAATTGCTGTGGACTCTTGTATCCGCTAATGGGAGCGATCATTTCCAGCTCTTCGTCCAAGTAGACAATGGTGGGGTAGGCCCGCACTTGGAACGCCCTGCTCAACTCGTGGACGCCATTGCGGCCAGGCTTGTTGGGCACATAGGAGGGGTTGCTGAATGTCTTGCCCTTGAACTCCACAGGGTCCGCGCCTTCGGCGTCGAATTTGACAGCATAGAACTTCTCGTTGATGAAGGAAATCACATCGGCATTGGTGAAGGTGTTCCGCATCATCATTTTGCAAGGACCGCACCACTTGGTGTAGACATCAATGAGCACTTTCCTGGGCTCTTTAGCCTGAGCGGCCTCCAGGTCATTGACCGAAATCCAGTTGATGTCAGCGCCTTGCGAAAACAGTGAAGCACTGGACGCAAGCATGAGAACACTTAAAACGAAGGGACGCATCATGTGGTAAATATCGCACAACAAAGCAACCGCCCCAATGGCATGCAGCACATTGGGGCGGTAAAAGAGGTGAAAAACTCAATGAAGGATCAACGCACGCCGTGCATCAACTTGTTCAGAGGCTTGTTCAGCAATGCGATGAGGATGGCAAATCCAACCAAGACAAACCCGAGGGTGGAGAACACATCGATGTATTGGCTCAGACCAGCTGTTTTCATTTCCAGCTCTGTCATGTCGGCGCCGGCAATTTCGCCGCCACCATGTCCGCCGGTCAGCGTAGCAATCAGACCGCCCGCATAGTTTGCGATGGCGAAGCTGAGGAACCATCCACCCATCGCAGTACCCGCGATGTTCTTGGGAGCCAACTTGGTCACCATAGAGAGTCCAATAGGAGAGAGGAACAGCTCACCGGTGGTGTGGAGCATGTAGAGGAACAACAAGGTCAAGAGGGGAACCATGGCTGTGGAATCGTCCACGAACTGCAGACCAATGATGGTCACCAAGAAGCCGAGTCCCAATTGCAAAATGCCCAAGGAAAACTTCATGGGAATCGAAGGGTTCTTGCCGATGGCATCCAAGCGCACCCACATCCATGTGAAAATGGAGCCAAAGAGGACAATGAAGAAGGGATTGAAGAACTGCGTCATCGATGCCGGCATTTCCCAGCCCATGATCATGCGGTCCACATTGCGGTCAGCAAAGAGCGTCAAAGACGTGCCAGCCTGCTCAAAGCAAGCCCAGAAAATCACATTGATGACCATGAAAATGACCAAGGCCACCATGCGGTCGCGGTACATGGCTCCTTCGGCCTTTCCCGCTTTAATGAGGCTCATGGCCACATAAACAAAGAGCAACGTCAACAACACCGTCATCAGAGGGAAGGTGAAAGCCCCTTCGCCCTCTCCAATTTGGAAGGTGTTTTTGAGGATCAAAACGTAGCAAACAGGAATCAACAGGACCGAAGCCAAGGTGATGAGCTGGTACATCTTCATGCCCCACTTGACCTCATGGCCTGCATCGCGAATGTCCAGACCGGGGGCGGCAGAGTAATTCTCACGGCCCAACCAAAAGATCAGCAAACCCGACAGCATGCCGATACCGGCCAATCCAAATCCGTAATGGAATCCATAGGTCTCGCCCACATACGCGACCACTGTGGTCGCCAGCAGCGCTCCTACGTTGATGCCGATGTAGAAGATCGTGAAGCCAGAATCCCTGCGCGGGTCATTGTCCTCATAGAGCTTGCCCACAATGGTGGAGATGTTGGCTTTGAAGTATCCGTTGCCCACAATCAATGCCCCCATGCCAATCAGCAGGAACATTTCGTTGCCCCCCAAAATCAAAAACTCACCAATGGCCATGAAGACGGCACCCAGCAGAATGGCATAGCGGTAGCCCAGGTATTGGTCAGCCAAACGCCCACCCAATACAGGTGCTGCATAAATGAGCGCCGTGTAAGCGCCGTACATCAGGCTGGCTTCAGAGTCGCCTTTCATGAGGGACTTCACCAAGTACAATGTGAGCAAGGTGCGCATGCCATAGTAGCAGAAGCGCTCCCACATTTCGGAGAAAAACAGCGTGTAAAGACCACGCGGATGGCCAGTCTTGGCCACGTTTGAATCAGACATAAAAGATCTCGAATAAGGTGTAGGCGGCAAGATAGGGAGCGGAATCGCTCTCAGCGCCGCTCCGATTAGAGGTTTTCACGAAGGAAGTCCAGCATCATGTCAAAAAGGTGCAAACGGGTGTTGCCGCCGTAGATGCCGTGGTTCCGGTTGGGATAAGCAAAAAAGTCAAAGTCCTTGCCCTCGGCCACCAGTGCGTCGACCATCTCCATGGCGTTCTGGAAATGGACATTGTCGTCGGCAGAACCGTGGACCAGCAGGAGTTCGCCCTTGAGCTTTTCGGCGTGGTTGATGGGGCTGTTGTCGTCGTAACCGTCGGCATTCTCCTGCGGCGTGCGCATGAACCGCTCTGTGTAGATGCTGTCATAGAAACGCCAGTTCGAGACAGGCGCCACTGAAATGCCCGCTGCATAATGATCGGCTCCCTTGGTCATGGCCAGCAGCGTCATGTAGCCCCCATAGCTCCAACCTTGAATGCCGATTCGATCGCCATCGATGTAATCCTTGGCACTCAAGTGTTCGGCAAGGTCAATGAAATCTTCTGTCTCGAGTTTGCCCAACTGCAGGTAGGTGCTGTGCTCAAAATCGCGGCCGCGCTTGGGGGTGCCCCGGGGGTCACAGCTCACCACGATGTAGCCTTCTTGACACAGCAAGTTGTGCCAATAGAACGTCGTACCGCCCCAACTGTCATTGACTGTATTCACGCCGGGACCACCATAAATGGCCACATAAACCGGATATTGCTTCGCTGGATCAAAGTCCGTGGGCTTCATCATCCAGCAGTTCAAGTCCTCGCCGGCACCGTCCTTGAAAGTGAAAAACTCCCGGGGAGACACCGCATAGTTTGAGAGCGTCTCACGCAAACCGGCATTGTCACGCAACATCCGGATCTCCTTCCATTTGCGGTCGCGCAACACATAGCGCGCAGGGGTGGCGGCATCGCTGTGATCGTGGATGGCATAGTCAAAGGTCTTGCTCCAACGCACACCGTGGGTTCCGGGCGTCTCGTCCAACACGGTCATGCGTCCCTTGAGGTCCACCTTGGCTTCGTGTTCCTGGGTAGCGCCTGCCCAAGAGCCAGAGAAATACACCACCTTCCTCTTGGCATCATAGCCGTGAACCGAAGTGATGTCCCAGGCCCCAGAGGTCAATTGCTCGAGGTCTTCTGCGCCCTTGACGTGGTAGAGGTGGTTGTATCCATCCATCATGCTGGTCATCAAGAATGACCCATCGCTGAGGAAGGTGAAGTTGTCCTGAACGGGAACATGGGTCGCGGCCTCCTCTACCAACAACTCCTCTGCAGTGGGCACCACATCCAGTGAGGCCTCCATGCCGAAACGCATCAGTTCCATTTTGTTTTGGTGCCGGTTCATGCGCATCACCATGAGGTTTTGGGTGCCCCCCATCCACATGATCCGCGGGATGTAGTTGTCGCCATCCACCTTGGCGAGTTCCACCGAGTTGGCCGTATTCACATCGACCATATGAATGCTCACCTCTGAATTGACCTCGCCAGCCTTGGGATACTTGAAGGTGTATGGGTCAGGGTAGAGGCTGCCATACATGGGCATCCCAAACTCCCGCACCGCGGACTCGTCGAACCTGTAGTAGGCGATGTACTGTCCGTTGGGCGACCAGAAAAACCCGCGGTCCTTGCCAAACTCTTCCTCGTAAACCCAGTCGGACGCCCCATTGATGATCTCGTTCCAACGGCCATCTGAAGTCAAGCGAACAGGGACACTGCCCGCACCGAGGCCCACCACCCAGAGGTCGTTGTCTTGGACGTAGGCCACCTTGTCACCCGTGGGTGAGAAAGTCGCCAAACGCACCTTGGCGCCCTCGGGCAGGAGGGGTTGCCCAGCGCCTTCTCCGCCAATCCGATAGACATGGTAGCTCGCCGAATAGCTGTGGCGGTAAATCGATTCATGTTCACTGCTCACCAGCAATTGCTGCTCATCGGCCGAAAACTGGTACCCAGAAATGCTGCCCTCTCCGCCAAAGATGGCCCCGCTCTTGGCCAGGGTGTCCACGGCATTGCCAGTGCGGTATGCGTATTTCACAACAGCATTCCCGTCCTCGGTGTACTCCAAGCTGGTATAGTGAATCCCGTCTGCCATAGACCGGATTCCGTAGACACCCTCGGACCTAAAGGTGGAGCTGTACCAGATCTTTTCGTTGGACCAACGCTCGGTCGGAACCGTGTTCTTCTGAGCTGTGGAGGACAGGGAGGGGAGCAGGGCCACAAAGGCCAAAAGGAATGCCGTTCGCATGGTTGTGAATATTCGCAGGTGTTGGATGGGAAACGAAGCCCATCGGGGTGGCAAATTAAGCCCCCATGACGACGCGTTCTTCGACACCCCCTCCACAATCTCAGTTGGGCCAGCAATTGGCCGCAGACATTCCAGGTCTCGAAGTCCAAGACCTCCCCGAAATTCTGGATGCCCACAGCCGCGACCACACCGAGGACCTGCAGTTTCTGCCCGACCTGGTGGCCCTTCCCAACAGCACGTCCCAAGTGTCCGCGCTGCTCGCTTGGGCCAATGAACGGCGCATTCCGGTGACGGCTGCCGGAGCCTGGACCGGACTCAGCGGAGGTGCCCTTGCCGTCAAAGGCGGCATCAGTTTGAGCACCAAGCGGCTCAACCGCATGGTCAAAATCGACGAACTGAACCACCAACTTGTGGTACAACCCGGCGTGATTGTTCAGGAAATGCAAGAGGCCGTCCAAGCCAAAGGGCTCTTCTACGCCGTCGATCCGGCCAGCCGCGGAACCTGCACCATAGGTGGGAACCTCGCCGAAAACAGCGGGGGACCCCGCGCGGTGAAATACGGCGTCACAAAGGACTGGGTCCTCAACCTTGAGGTCGTCCTCGCCGACGGCACCGTCATCCAAACCGGCGCCAACACACTCAAAAACAGCACGGGCTACAACACCACCCAATTGATGGTGGGCTCTGAAGGCACCTTGGGCATCATTACAGAAGCCACACTCAAACTCCTGCCGTGGCCCAAGTTCAACGCCCTCTTGCTCGTGCCTTTTGCAGACCCCAAGGATGCATGTCGGGCGGTAGCGGGCATCTTTCAAGATGGCAACCAGCCGAGCGCATTGGAGTTTATGGAACGCGCCGCCATTGAGCTCGCCATGGATTTCACAGGAGACCGACAGCTTCCCTTGTCCTCTGATACCGCAGCCCACCTGCTCATAGAAGTAGACGGGTTTCGTGAGGAGGACCTCATGCCGCAGCTGGAAAGGTTGGCCCAAACCTTGGAGAGGTTTGACGCCGGCGAGCCGCTCATGGCCATGGACAGCGCAGGAAAAGACCAGCTGTGGAACCTGCGGCGCAAGGTGGGAGAAGCGGTCAAAGCGCACTCTACCTACAAAGAAGAGGACACCGTGGTGCCGAGGGGGCATTTGCCCGAACTCCTTGCCGCCATCAAGCAAACGGGCAGCGAATACGGCTTTGAAAGCATCTGCTATGGACACGCCGGTGACGGAAACCTCCACGTCAACATCCTCAAAGGCGAACTCAGCATTGCCGTTTGGGAGCAGACCCTGCCAGAGGCCATCCGGGCCATTTTCCAAAAGGTCGTGAGCCTCGGCGGCACCATCAGTGGCGAACACGGCATTGGATGGGTTCAAAAACCCTACATGGACATCCGTTTCAGCCCAGCAGAATTGGCACTGCAACGCCGCATCAAAGACGCTTTTGATCCTGTCCACACACTGAATCCGGATAAGATACTCCCGTAGGGTGCTTGCAATTCCCGGGAAACCGCTTGTTTTGCGATTCGAACCAACGCTACCATGAACCTCCTGCAAGGAAAAAAAGGCATCATTTTCGGTGCCTTGAACGACATGTCCATCGCCTGGAAAACGGCGGAAACCTGCCACCGGATGGGAGCGGACATCGTGTTGACCAATGCCCCCGTCGCCATGCGGATGGGCGAGATCCACAAACTGGCTGAGCAATGCGGGAACGCCCCTGTGATCCCCGCAGACGCCACCAGCATGGAGGACCTCAAGGCGCTGTTTGAAGGCGCCATGGAGCACTTCGGCGGCAAAGTCGACTTCGTGCTGCACTCCATTGGCATGTCACCCAACGTGCGCAAAGGCAAGCACTACACCGGCCTCAACTACAACTACCTCGAGAAAACCCTCGATGTGAGCGCCATCAGCTTGCACAAAACCCTGCAAACGGCCATGGAACTCGACGCCATGAGCGAATGGGGCAGCGTGGTGGGATTGAGTTACATCGCCGCACAGCGCACCTTCCCCGACTACGGCGACATGGCCGACGCCAAAAGCCTGCTCGAGAGCATCGCCCGGAGCTTTGGCTACCACTATGGGGTCAAAAACAAAGTCCGCATCAACACCATCAGCCAGTCACCGACCGTGACCACTGCAGGAA
>JAKMCX010000043.1 GCA_022428285.1 Flavobacteriales bacterium | reverse complement strand
GGGGAAGAGGAACCGGAAGGCTGTCGGCCATGGCCCGGACCACAGCCGCACTGTCGGGGTCTGCGAAATACAGCGTGCGCCCATTGCCCAAAATGACCACCTCCTCCAGTCCAGATGCACTGAATGTCCCGTCCAAATCCCGGCCCGCTATTTGGTGAAAAAAGCCGCCGGTCGCCGGACTCGCCACAAAAGCATGTCCCCGCACCTCCAAACGGTCTGCTGCACCATCGACCAAATAAAGCCGCACGGTGTCACCGGTCAACTGATCGGCACCGCTCCACAGCACCGGTTCACCTTCCAGGTCTACTTGACCATCGCGTTCGGACCAAGCCAAGCGATCAGCCGCGCCGGTGACTTCTTCTGAATACAACACTGCACCGGCCGGCGCGACCAGCATCCGCTGCCGCGCAGAATCTGTAGCAATGGTGATGTCGGGGCCCTGCACGAGCAGTGGGGATTCGCCTTCATTGAGCCAGGCAAAGGCCCCACCTCTCAAGGAGACCCGCCCTGCGGCACCCTCTGCCTCACGCTCAAAATCAACGGCATCCCCCCCCAAGCGATAGGATCCCGCAGTATCCATAAGCAGCACATGACCCCGCGCCACACCCAGCGAATCGGACAATGCCAAGCTGTCACCGTACACCTCCAAATCGCCGTCCATGAAACGGGCCAATGCGGTCGAGTCCCCCGCAAACCAGCCGCCGCCAGCGTCTAGGTCCCACTCCCCGCGCACACAATCCACCCCTCCAGATGGGTAGCGGACTTCCGCAGGATCGGTCAACAGCAGCATCCTGTCGCCGGGCAAATACCCTGCGCGCTCAGCACGCACCGTCAAGGTGTCTATCACCATTTCCACTTGCCCCAAAAAGTCCATCCGACCAGAATCGCGGAAGTACACGCCCCGTTCGCTGGTAATCTGCTCTCCTTGGGTCTTCACCTCTCCTCCTCCCGCGTAACGGGCCACCCCTTCCCGAAAGTCATAAGTCGTCTTGCGGGTGAGCAGTGTCCGTTCTCCACCGGAATCTGATCCGTCTACCAAGCGCACTTGAGGCCCGGTCATCGCCCCGATTCCGCTGTCGGGATGGAGCATCAACTCACGTCCAAACAACGCCATCGGCCCGTCGATCATCCGGACATCGCCCATCATTCGAAAACGGCCATCGGTGTAGCGCCAAGCGCTGTCGCAATACACCACAGCACCATCCACTGCCAAACGAACATCGCCAATCAGGCGCTGTCCATCCACCACCGATGGGTTTCGGGCAATTTCATCGGCCTGCTCTATGCGCACCTCCACGGTCTGAGCCACACCACACAAGGGCGCCGCAGCGCACAGCATGCACCCCAAAAACCGCACAAGAAAACGGGACAATGCCGCGTTGTTCACGTGAGAATCAACGCAAAAATCAGGAGTTCGGTATTCGTTCTCGATTGCCAACAACGCGCGGCGCAAATTCGCCCGGATTGGCCGTGCAAATGCTGACCAAAACTAGATAGTTTTCACCCTGTAGATGAGCATCACCTCCACATACCTGAAAGGAGCACTCAAAGTGGGCCGCCACTGCACCGAAAAGATGCGCAGGACAAAGCCGCCGCGACACTTCCGCGTCTTGGCAGCTTGCGGTGTTTTGGTGCTGGCCTCGAGCGCCTTTAGCCCGCCTGTAGAGCCCGCCATGACGGTGGTCATCGATGCTGGGCACGGCGGAAAAGACCCCGGGAACTTGGGGACTGGCCGCTACAAGACTGCCGAAAAAGACATCACCCTGGCCGTTGCCCACAAAACAGCCGCCTACATCGAAGAACGGGTTCCCGGTGTGCGGATCGTGATGACCCGTTCGGGCGACACCTATCCCACCCTGCCCGATCGCGTGCGCATTGCCAACGAGGCAGAAGCGGACCTGCTCCTTTCCATCCACTGCGACAGCTTCAAAAAATCCTCGGCAGTAGGCAGCTCCACCTTTGTGATGGGCCTCGGCAAAAGCGAGGCCAGCCTGCGTGTGGCCTCCAAGGAAAACGCCGCCATTTTCCAAGAAAACAGCAATGAAGCAAAGGGTTTTGACCCCAACGACCCCGACACTTTTATCGCCCTGGCACTCAAGCAAGAGATCTACCTCGAACGGAGCCTGCAACTCGCCGACCTGATTCAAACCCAATTTCGCGAACGCGTGGGGCGCAAAGACCGCGGCGTGCGACAAGCGGGATATTACGTCACAGCCTATGCCAACATGCCCAGCGTATTGGTCGAATTGGGGTTCCTGACCAACCCCAAAGAGGAAGACTTCCTGCGCTCAGAGCAGGGACAGGATTACATGGCAAGTGCACTTTTCAGGGCTTTCCGGAGCTACGCTGAGACTTGGTTGAGCTTGGAATCCGCCGTGGAAGCTCCAACCAACAGCACGGTGGAAACACCAGCACCAGCAGGGGAAATCGCTCCAGAGGAATCAACCGAATCAACCAGTGTTGCAGCGGAGAAGCCTTCTTGGTTCAGCACCCTGACCAACGCGTGCTCGGAAGGCGTATGCTTCACCGTGCAAGCGACCAGCTCCCGCAGGGGCGGCCCCTTGATGGACGGGCAGGGAAACGCCATTCCATGCACCCAGTCCACAATGTCCGGTGGCGTGCATAAATACCGCGTAGGCTCATCCCCTTCATACGCGGTCGCTTGCCAGATGCGCGATACCTTGCGGTTGAAAGGTTTTCCCGATGCTTTTGTAGTGGCGTTCGAGGAAGGATCCAGGATCCCCCTTGAGCAGGCCATCAAAAAGCAGCGGAACTGAGTACTGAGATCGAGCATGCAAAAAGGCAGGGAAATCAAAATTGGCGTTCTCGTCCTCCTAGGGGGCGTGATGCTGGGCTTTGGTGTCAACTACCTCAAAGGATTTAACCCCTGGGGAGGAGGCAAGGCCTTCCATGCGATCTACGAAAACATCGATGGCCTCGCCGTTTCCAACCCCGTAGTCGTCAATGGCTTTCAAGTTGGGCAGGTGGCGGGCATCAACTTCTCTTCCGAAGGCAGCGGAGACCTGCACGTCACGTTTTTGATCGAGCAAAGTGGCCTCCGCATTGCAAATGACACCAAGGCGCGCATCGTCTCCAACGACCTTTTCGGAACCAAGGCCATAGAATTGGTCGCTGGCCGAAGTGCAACACTGGCGGTACCCGGAGACACCTTGCCTTCGGAAATTGAAATCGGCATTACCGAAGCAGTGAAGCAGGAATTGCTCCCGTTGCGCCAAAAGACAGACCAATTGATCGCAGGTGTGGACGACATCCTGATCAACCTTCAATCGGTATTCCAAGACAGCGCCACCCAAGGTTTGCCCAAGGCTTTTGAGAGCATCCAGCGCACGATGGAAAACCTCGAAAGCACTTCCCGCACCTTGGACCTGACCGTGGACGAAAACCGCGCTGCACTGAAAGGCATCATTGACAACATGGAAGGGCTGACCGGTTTTGTGAATTCGCAGCAGGGCGCGCTTTCCAATGCATTGAGCAACTTCAGTCAAATCAGCGATTCTCTGGCAGATCTGCAACTGGCCACCACGTTGCGAAAGGCCGACGCCTCCATCACCGAGCTGAACCGGTTGCTGGAAGGCCTGAACAACGGAGAAGGCACCATTGGGGCTTTGCTCCAAAGCGACACGTTGCACAACGGTCTGCTCGCCACGAACAAGGAGGTGCAAAACCTCATCAACGACCTGTACTTGAACCCACAGCGTTACATCAGGGTATCGGTCTTTGGCCGAAAGGAAAACCGCCGGATGAGCGAAAAAGAATTGGAGCGGTTGCAGCGCTTGATCCAAAGCGAACTCGACAACCGCGCCGAAGACATTGAATAAACCCCGTCCAAGACCTGCGCAACCATGGCCCATTTGATCGGACAACTGACCTTCCTTGTGCTGCTTTGCACTGCAGGCTTCTTCTTTGCCCGCCGCATCCGTCAAATCAGCAGCAACATTAAGCTGGGCAGGGACGTCAACCGCTCGGACCGGCCCAAAGAACGCTGGGCCATCATGGCCAAGGTCGCATTGGGACAATCCAAAATGGTGGTTCGGCCGGTAGCCGGCATCATGCACATCGTCATCTATGCAGGGTTCATTTTGATCAACATCGAGGTGCTCGAAATCCTGATTGACGGGCTGTTTGGCACCCACCGGATCTTCGCCCCATTTCTAGGCGGGTTCTACAACTTTTTGATCGCCACTTTTGAGTGGCTCGCCTTGGGGGTTTTGGTGGCTTGCGTGGTCTTTCTTGTTCGCCGTAACATATTGCCCATTGCACGTTTCCGCAGCCCGGAAATGAAAGGCTGGCCCAAGAACGACGCCAACATCATCCTCGTTGTGGAGGTCCTGTTGATGTTTGCTTTCCTCTCCATGAATGCAGCCGATGCTTTGGCCCAAGCACGGGGACTCGACCATTACATCGCGGCAGGTTCATTTCCGGTGAGCCAATGGCTCCACCCCCTCTACTCTGGCCTCTCCGATGCCGGCATTGTCGCTGTCGAGCGCGGGGCTTGGTGGTTCCACATCGTGGGCATCTTGGCGTTCCTGGTGTACGTCCCCTACAGCAAGCACTTCCATATTTTCTTGGCATTCCCCAACACCTGGTACAGCGACCTCACGCCGGCTGGAAGCCTGGACAACATGGCCGCTGTCAAAAAGGAAGTGGACCTCATGATGTCAGGCGATCCTTTTGCAGCGCCGGCAGCATCCGCCGAAGAGCCTGTAGCAGAGCCTGCCCCCTTCGGAGCCAAGGACGTCAAGGACCTCACTTGGAAGCAATTGATGGAAGCATACAGCTGCACTGAATGCGGCCGATGCACCTCCTCTTGTCCGGCCAATGCCACGGGCAAATTGCTCAGTCCGCGCAAGATCATGATGGACACCCGAGACCGCGTGGAAGAAGTGGGCAAGGCCATCCAAGCAGCCGGCGGACAATGGGGCGAAGGAGACGGCAAGTCTCTGCTCGGAGACTACATTTCCGAAGAGGAACTGTGGGCGTGCACCAGTTGCCAAGCCTGTGTAGAAGCTTGCCCCATCAACATCAGCCCCATGGGCATCATCCTCGACATGCGCAGGAGCCTCATCATGGAGGACTCAAAAGCACCAGAGCCCATCACCGCCATGTTTAACAACGTCGAAAACAACGGCGCACCTTGGGCTTTCCCCGCAGCGGACCGCGGCAAGTGGACCGATGAATTGGCCTCTGAATCCTGAACCCCACCGACATGGCATTGACCGTCCCCACCTTGGCCGATATGAACGCCCGCGGAGAGACCCCTGAGGTCCTCTTTTGGGTGGGCTGCGCCGGAAGTTTTGACGACCGCGCAAAGCGCATCACCAAAGCCATCGCCCGCATACTCGATGCGGCCAAAGTCCCGTTTGCAGTCCTTGGTGCAGAAGAAAGCTGCACGGGCGACCCCGCCAAGCGGGCGGGCAATGAGTTTCTCTTTCAGATGCAGGCCGCCCAGAACATCGCCGTCCTCAATGGATACGGTGTCAAACGCATCGTTACAGGGTGTCCACACTGCTTCAATACCCTCAAAAACGAGTATCCCGAACTCGGTGGGAATTATGAAGTGCTGCACCACACCCAGTTCATTCAGCAGCTCATCGCAGATGGCCGGCTCAAGATCGCAGATGGGCAGCCGTTCAAAGGCAAGCGCATCACCTTCCACGACCCTTGCTATCTGGGACGGGGCAACGGAGAATACCAAGCCCCCCGTGAGGCTTTGGCCGCACTGGATGCAGACCTCGTAGAAATGCGGCGCTGCAAGAAAAACGGCCTGTGCTGCGGTGCCGGTGGCGCGCAGATGTTCAAGGATGCAGAAAAAGGAGACCGCGAAGTCAACCACGAACGCACCGACGACGTGCTCCAAACCGGAGCCAAAGTGGTGGCCACCGGCTGCCCTTTTTGCAACACCATGATGACCGACGGCGTCAAAAATGCAGAACGCGAAGGAGAGATTGAAGTGAAGGACATTGCAGAATTGATCGCAGAAGCTGCAGACCTGCTCTGAACCATCGGCTCCCATCCGGCCAAATGGCCGCCCTAAAACACCCATAAAATGGCACTACTCGAAGGCAAAATCGCCCTCATCACCGGCGCCTCCCGCGGCATCGGAAAATCCATCGCCCAGCGCTTCGTGCAACAAGGAGCCACTGTGGCCTTTACCTACCGTTCCAGTGACGAGAAGGCACGGGCGCTCGAAGCAGAACTCACGGCTTCCGGCGGCACCGCCCGGGGATTCAAATCTGACGCAGGCAGCCTTTCCGAAAGCGAAGAACTCGTCAAGGAGGTCGTCGCGGCTTTTGGAACCGTCGACATCCTCATCAACAACGCCGGCATCACCCGCGACACCTTGCTGATGCGCATGTCTGAGGACCAATGGGATGACATCATGCAGGTCAACCTCAAGAGCTGCTTCAATCTGACCAAAGCCGTCTTGCGCACCATGCTCAAGGCACGGTCTGGAAGCATCATCAACATGTCCAGCGTAGTGGGCATTCAGGGCAATGCAGGCCAAGCGAATTACGCCGCTTCAAAGGCAGGCATCCTGGGCTTTACCAAGAGCGTCGCCCTCGAACTCGGCAGCCGGAACATCCGCTGCAATGCCATCGCACCGGGCTTCATCGAGACAGAAATGACCGGTGCCCTGGACGAAGCCACGGTGCAAGGATGGCGCGACGCCATTCCACTGAAACGCGGCGGACGCCCTGAAGATGTGGCAGATGCCTGCGTTTTCCTTGGGTCAGACATGAGTGCCTACATCACCGGACAAACCCTTTCGGTGGACGGCGGAATGCGGATGTAACTTCGCGCCATGCGCGATGTCCTCCTCGATGCCCCATTTTTTCAGGTCGCGCTGGCACTGACCTTCGTGGTGGTTGCCGCTGCGCTTTTGTACCGGATAGACAAAGGCAACAGGCACCTGCACGGCGGGCTCAGGGCAGCACTCGGGGTCATCCGGGCCTTGGTCTTGGCCACCATCGTCCTCTTGATGTTCAGGCCTGTCCTGCGCATCGAAGAAAGCACCACCCGGCAGCCTGCCCTCATCGTCTTGCAAGATGCTTCGAGGTCTGTGGGCGCCGACCATGAAAATTGGGGCGCCACCATGGACCAATGGTTGGGCACACTCCCTTCCGAACCTGGTGAACCAGGCGCCTCTGTCAATGTGTACACCTTCGGAGCGGACCTCACCCAGCGCAAAGAAGGCCAACCTTGGGCTTTTAACGACCCAACCACAGACCTCTCCACTGCCCTCGATGTCCTTCAAGGACAGTGGGCCGGTGCTCCAGTCGGTGCTGTGATCGTCGCCACCGATGGACGGTTCAACCGTGGACGCAATCCGGAGGCCATGAACAGCAGGATTCCCGCCCCTCTGCACACCATCGCTTTGGGCGACACCAGCCTTCAAAAGGACATTCGGATTTTGCGCCTGCTTCACAACGACGTAGCGGGTTTGGGCAACCGGTTCCCCATTGAAATTGAATTGGGCGCCCAAGGGTATGAAGGCACTTCAGAAGTACGCATTTCGGGGCCGGGCACCAACCTTTCAGAAGAGGTCAATTTCGATGGCTCAGGGGCCCCCATTACCGTTCAATTCCTCATCGAAGCTGAACAACCGGGCATACAACGCTACCGCATCAGCGTGAGCACCACAGAAAACGAAGAAAACACGGGCAACAACAAACGCACTGCCGTCATCGACATCATCGAGAGCCGCAAGCGCATCTTGCTGGCCGGTCCAGCTCCCCACCCCGATCAAGGTGCTTGGTCCAATGCGCTCTCGGGCAACATCAATTACGAAGTCACGGTTCAAGACCTGGAAGACGTGGCACCCGACAGCGGAGAAGAGCGCTGGGATGCCGCCTTTCTGTTTTCGTTCGACGCTGGAGACACGCAGGCCGTTCAAGCCTACACGTCCTTGCGCGAGGCCGGCATCCCTGTGGGCCTCATCATGGATCCTCTCGGCGACTTTGCCGCCGCCCCATCATTGGGCCTCGGTTTTGAAGTGAATGTGGTCCGACAAGGACTCACCGCTGATCCACGCGGTGGCGTAAACCCCGCCTTTCCACATTTCCGCCTGTCCGAAGGCGCAGAGGAATGGATGGCCGAAGTCCCCCCTTTGATGGCGCCATTTGGCGAAGCGACTTGGGGTCCCGCGCACACGCCGCTGCTCTTCCAACGCATCGGCGGCATTCTCACCGGCAACCCCTTGGTCACTGTCACCCAAACTGCCGAAAGCAGAGGCATGGTGGTGCTTGGTGAGGGCAGTTGGCGGTGGCGTCAAGTGGGCTATTTGCGCACCGGATCGCACGACCTCTTCGACGACTTCGTGGGCAAGTTGACCCAGTTCTTGACGTCCGACCCCGGGGTAGACCGCTTTAGGGTAGAAGCTCCCCGCATCCTCAATGAAGACCAGCGGTTGCAAATGCAGGCGCGGGCCTATGACGCCACCCTGCAACCCTTTATTGGGGCAGACATCGGCCTGACGTTGTCGGACAGCACAGGCGCCGAATTTGAATACCGCTTTTCGTCCTCCAATTCTGGCGGCTACGCCTTGGACGCCGGGCGCTGGCCAGAAGGAACCTACACCTGGAGGGCCACAACAGAAATCGGAGGTGCCGCCTTTGAACGCAGCGGCGCTTTGGAAGTGCGGGCCATGGAGCTCGAGCAGAATGGCCGAGCAGCAGACCACGCCACCCTCAGGCGCTTATCGCTCTCTGCTGGAGGCGTGACCATCTCCCCCACCCAACTGGACAGCTTGACCCGCACCATGACCGAATCGGGCCGCTTTACACCCGAGCGCGACTGGTCAGAAAGGCTGCAGGACATCATCAAATGGAAAGTCCTGCTCTACATCCTCATTGGGTTGCTCTCAACCGAGTGGATACTCCGCCGTTGGGCAGGCACTTATTAACGGCGTCCAACGCCTTTGGGGCCATAGCTTAGCCCCATGGAAACATCTTCACGACCCATCAAACTCGTCGCCCTGATATCAGGGCTATTCGTGGCCCTGCTGATCAGCTGGTCCTCCATCACTTACACCATTCCCTCTGGTTACGCGGGACTGGTCTTTCGCACATTTTCAGGCGGCATCAATCCCGATGAAGCACCAGCGGGCCAAGGCTTCCATTTCAAAGCGCCTTGGGACAGGGTTGTCATTTATGAAATCCGCCAAAAAGAAATGCAGCAGAAGCTCGACGTGCTGTCCTCCAATCTGCTCAAGATTCAATTGGACATGACCGTATTCCACGAGCCTGTCAGAGAGGCCCTGGGCGCACTTGAAATTGAACGGGGCAGAGATTACGAGGACGCCGTCATTGTGCCCTCCATGCGCTCAGTATCGCGCGAGGTGTTCGCCAAGTATCTGCCCGAAGAGATCAACACTTCCAAGCGTGAGCAAATCCAAGTGGAAATCGAAGAGCGCTTGCGCGAAAAGCTCGCCAGCAACTTCATCAAACTCAACGACGTGCTGATCCGCAACATCCGACTCCCCCAAACCCTGGAGGAGGCCATCGAACGGAAGCTGCAACAAGAGCAGGAATCATTGGAATACGAGTTCCGCCTCGAAAAAGAAACCAAGGAAGCGGCGCGTAAACGGATTGAAGCCGAAGGCGTGCGCGATTTCCAAGACATCGTTTCCGAGGGCATTTCAGACGAACTGCTGCGCTGGAAAGGAATTGAAGCCACACAAAACCTGGCCCAAAGCAACAACACCAAGATTGTCGTTGTCGGAGGTGGAGACGATGGTTTGCCCATCATCCTCGGCAACAACTGAGGCCTACACAACATTGGACCACGAAAAAGGCCCGCAAATGCGGGCCTTTTTCGTGGGGTCATTGGAGAAGCTCAAGCTTCCGTCCAAGTCCCGTGCTCCTTGGCTTTGGCAATCGCCCCCAACACGCCCAAGCGGTTGATGTTGCGAATGCCTGAAGCGCTCACACGCATGGTTACCCAGCGGTCCTCTTCTGGAATGAAGAAACGCTTCTTGAACAGGTTGGGATAGAACCGGCGCTTGGTGCGTCGCTTTGAATGGGAAACGTTGTTTCCAACCATCACCTTCTTTCCGGTAAGCTGACAAATGCGGCTCATGCTGTTCCTTTTCCGAGGTTTGTTCGATTCCCGAGATTTTCGGGAGTGCAAAGGTGCGGTTTTCAGAGTGAATCCGCAACCCTTGAGGCGGGTTTTGATTTCACATCCCATTCAATGGCCAATTTCAAGGCCAATTGAGCGGCTGAACGCACACTCATAGCAAGGTTTCTGGTGCGGTCACGACCAAACTGATGGCGCACACACATTGCCCCAGATGGGCCTTCGCAAGCCATGTAAACAGTGCCTACAGGTTTGTCCTCACTCCCGCCATCGGGACCCGCGATGCCTGTAATGGACACACCGAAGTCTGCTCCGAATTTTTTGCGCGCGCCCTTGGCCATGGCCCTTGCTACATCCTCGGAGACTGCGCCGAACTCCGCAATCAATGGGCCTGGAACATCCAACAGCTGCTCTTTGGCCGCATTCGAATAAGACTGAACGCCACCCAGAAAAAAAGCACTCGCTCCTGGGCGGGCGACCAAAGCGGCCCCCAATGCCCCCCCCGTGCAGCTTTCGGCCACAGCCAAAGTGAGGCCATGTCGAACCAAAAACTGACCGAGGGCTTCTTCGACAGGCAATCCTTCATCAGAAACAACCCATTCTCCCAACCGCTCCAACACTGCCGCATGGCTGCGGTCCAATTGGTCAACGGCCTCGCCTTCGGCGGTCAAGCGGATGCGAACGCTACCGGGACTCGGCAAATAAGCGAGCTTGACGCCACTGCGCTCCAACGCTTCTTCCATGTCGCCGAGGGTCGCCGCCAACTGGCTCTCGCCGGTCCCCATGGTAAGCAGAGACAAATGGGCCCTTTTGGGCAGCCTCCCCTCCTGCTGCATTCGATCGCGCATGGCAGGCAATACACCGTGTTCCATGATGTATTCCATTTCGTAGGGAACGCCTGGCATGGACACGGTCACCCCATTGGAACGTTCAAACCACATTCCACTTGCCGTTCCCAATGGGTTTTCCAAAGGGCGGCAGGCGGCTGGAAGCAACGCCTGATCGCGGTTGACTTGCAACACCGTTCGGCCGCGGCGCTCAAACCAGGAAACGATGCGGTCCTCAATCTCAGGATACCGCACCAGTTCAGTATCGAAATGCCGACACAAGACATGTTTGGTGATGTCGTCACGGGTGGGTCCCAGCCCACCGGTGATCAACACCAATTCCGCCCTCGACTCCGCGTCCTTGAGGGCGTCTACAATGGCCGCTTCCTCATCGGAAACGACCACACAGCGGTTGACACGCCAACCTTCTTTTTCCAAAAGATGGCCCATCCAGGCGGCATTGGTATTGACCGTCTGCCCTATCAGTAATTCGTCACCGATGGACAGGATCTCCACCAAAAGCCGCCCGGATGCCATCTTCAATCAGCGGATGGACAAGCGCTCGATGCTGCGTGCACCTGAGCCGCTCACCTCCACGGTGTAAATGCCGGGTGTCAAATCCGACACATCGAGGCGGGCAAGCTTGCCTTGGATGCGCACCTGGCGCACCAAACGGCCTCCCATGTCACGAACACTGACCTCGGCGTCCATCAGCAAATCGTCGAGCACAATCTCAACGACAGCGTCAGCTGGGTTAGGGAAAAGCCCAAATCCAACCTGGTCGATTTCACCCACGCCCACGTAGTCTTCAAACTCAACATCTGCGCAATCGCCGAGGTCTTCCACGTTCATGGTCAAGCCTACGATGTCATTGATGTCGATGGGATCCTCATCACCACGCACGTGCAAGCCTGGCTCGAAATCACGCTGGTAGGTGAGGTTCACCTCTCCTCCTTGAATGCGCTGCGGAATGCAGGGATAAACACTTTCGATCAGGTCGAAATCCAAGTCTGGCGTTACGTCACAAGCGGTGCCCGAGTTCCACGTTTCACCCAAATCAGTAGAGTGGACCACATAACAGTGGCGGTAGTTCTGGATGCCCGTGCTGAAATTCTCCATCAAAGCGCTGTAGGCCACTACGATGGTATTGGATTCAACCACCTGTCCGGCAGAGGGCTGTGAACTGATGCCCACGAAGTAGCCCGCAATCTCATCCTCATAATCCAAGGTGCCGCTTTCATCGATGTCATAAGCATAGGCAATGGTCATAGAGCTGTCTGGCCCCATGTCTGGCCTCCAATACTCCAATCCGTTGGTGAAAGGATAGTAGCTGCTTGTGGCATCTGTCGTATCGCTGTCTGCATAGAACATGGCGCCAAAGAACACGTGCACGCCACCTGCCTCATCGACCAAGACGTCTCCAGCGCGGTCGGCATTGAAGAACATGGCGTTGCCATTGGCGTCCACAGCGTCAGCAATGGTGGTGTCGAGCAATGCTCCAGAATCGAGCACATAGTTGTCGACCGGGAAGTCCACGATGGTCTCGTAAGTCCAGGTGTCTCCATTGTCCTCAGAGACCATGGCGAAGGTGTCATAGAAACCATTGAAAACGGCAAAGGCGACCTTGTCTCCCTCGGCGTGAATGGCATAGGAATCTGCCACAAAACCAGTTCCGAACGAAGCCGTATCCAGTTCCGCAAAAGTCTCAATGTCCCAATTGGCGCCACCATCAGTGGAGCGCATGTAAATCAACGCTCCGTCCTGGCCGTTGTAGAGCACGCCACCATTTCCAGCGGGAGCACTGATACAAATGGCGTGAATGCTGTTACCATCGGCACCACCAACGGTGGCACGGGGCCACAGGTGCCAGATGTCTGTTTCGTCTTCTGCAGTCAGCGCTGGCAAGGTCGTGGTGGACCATTCGCCGCTTCCAACCGCATCACGGGTAGCAAAAACAAGGCCTCCAGTGCTGCCATGGCTCAAAGCAAATTCCGAGCCATTGGCCAGGTGTCCCAGCGAGGGCCACCCAATCCGCACATCCTCGATGCGGTCATAGGGAATCTCTCCCCAGTCCGCACCGGTTCCGGCGTCCTTGTGGTTGTATCCTGTTCCGCGGTCACCAAAGGGCGATGTCTCCAAGGACTGGATCCATCCTGCACTGAGGCCATTGGAAGAACTGAAGACACGGTCGTCTACAGCGTAGTTGGACTGAAGGTCATACTGGGTATAGCCAATGACCTGACGCTCGATGACCATATCGCGCAATTGCAGGTGATCGATGTCGCCGAGATTTTGGGCGTTCAACGGCTGGTAAGGAATGATTTCCTCTCCGGTCATATCGACTGTCGGCAGAACAGCCTGCACGCTGTGTGCAGCGTCGAGACGGTGAAAACTTTGGGCCTGAACGGCCGTAAATGCCGCGCACAACGCGGCTAGCGTAAGGGTTGCGATTCGCATGGTTGTTTCGGTTACGGGAATGTACCCGTCTGAAGTGGCGGAAGTTAAGACACTTCCGGCAACCGTGCGAGCACTGTGCTCCTCGCCACGACGCGGTCCCCTGGCTTCACCGTCACTTCAGCATCCAAAGGCAAATAGAAATCAATGCGAGATCCAAACAAGATGAATCCACACTCCTGGCCCCCTGCAATCTCCTCTCCTTCTTTGACATACCAGCGAATGCGCCGCGCAACTGCGCCGGCAATCTGACGCCAGACCACCATGCCTCCTGGCGTGCGCTGTCCAAAAGTCGTGCGCTCGTTCAAAGTGGAAGACTTCTCGTGCCAGGCCACCAAGTACTCGCCTTTGTGGTATTTGAAATACTCCAAGGTTCCCGCCACCGGCGCCCATTGGGCGTGCACGTCAAAAATGCTCAGAAAGACGCAAATCTTGATGGCCCTGCCACCGATCACTTCGGGCTCATCGACCTCCTCCACCAGCACCACTTTACCATCACTGACGGCAGTCACTTCACCCGGCTGTCCGGTAAAAGGCCGTTTCGGAATGCGGAAAAACCACAAAACCAACAACCCAAGACCGACCAACGCGACCCGCAAGAAAACCTCGAGCACAATGTGAAGAGATGGAATCCAAGAGATCAACCCTTGCAACAGGGCGAGAACCAGCATAAAAACGAGGATGACCTTGTGGCCGGCACGGTGAATTGTCATGTCAATCGAATTCAGGCAAAAATGAGGTAGAACAGCGCAATGGGAGCAGCGATGATGTGGGAATCAAAACGGTCAAGTATACCGCCGTGTCCCGGCAGGATGTGGCCCGAATCTTTCAGGCCAGCCTTGCGCTTCAACAGGCTTTCCAGCAGGTCTCCAAGGGGGCCGAATACGGAAACCAAAGTGGCCAAAACCAACCAATGCCCATGGCCTGCCGCGCCCAAATGGTACTGCAGCAGCCCGCCGACGAGCAAGGCCGTCAAGGCTCCTCCGGCCCAACCTTCCCAAGTCTTTCCAGGAGAAACAGAGGGGGCCAAGAGGTGCCGGCCAAATGAACGGCCGAACAGATAGGCACCGGTATCGTTGGACCACATGAGTGCAAACCACCCCAAAGGAATCCAAACATCATAACCACTGCTGGTCCATGAAATGGACCACAGCGAACCAAAGGCCAGCACCAACAACAATTGGAACCCCAGACCCATGACAGAAGAGCGTGGAAAAGGCGGCATCAAACGCCACGCCGCAAACAACTCACGGATACCCAAAAGACCAACAACCAGCAAAAGCACACCATAAGTCCATGGGCCACCGGCTATGGCTCCCACGATGAGGGCTACGATGCCTGCACCTGTGACAGCGCGTATTTGGAGTTCCGTGCTTTTGGCACTCATGTGGGTTGCCCACCTTCTTCTGGAGCAGCCAATGCGGTTTGGGCCCTTTCAAAATCATCTTGGGGCACATAGACTTCGACCGGGCCGAACATGCCGTAGCTGCTGTCTTGCTTGTTGAGCACAACGGCCTTGACGCCAGCCTCTTCAAGCCGAGCGCGACAAACTTCTGCCCCAAAGGGCATTGAGTCAGAGTGAATGAGGGTCCAACCGTCCATTTTATGCTGCGTTTTCGTCGACCTCTCCCCCCTGCTCAGCCGCCTCATTTGGAGCTTCCGATGCCGGGGCGTCCTCAGGCGCTACAGCGTTCTCAGGCGCAGTTTCGGGTTCTGTCGAAGGCAACACCTTCGAGGCTGTCTTTTCACCGATGGAAACCTTGGCCTCTTGCTCCCAAGCGCGGGGACCCAGCAGTTCAATGAGGTCTTCCTTGAACAACACTTCGCGTTCTAGGAGGCGCTCAGAAAGCGCATTCAGCTTGTCTGCATGCAATTCCAAAATCTCGCGTGCCTTGGCATAAGCCCGCTCGATGATGGCGCCCGCTTCTTCGTCAATAATCCGCGCCGTCTCCTCACTGTAGGGCTTGGTAAACGTGGCTTCTGCCCGTGGGTCATAGAAACTCCGGTTGCCAATGCGCTTGTTCAGGCCATAGACACTGACCATGGCATACGCCTGCTTTGTGACCTTTTCCAGATCACTCAAAGCGCCCGTAGAAATCTTTCCGAACGTCAATTCTTCGGCCGCTCTGCCACCCAAGGCTGCGCACATCTCGTCAAAGATTTGCTCGGTGGTGGTGATGTGCCTTTCCTCTGGCAAATACCAGGCCGCTCCCAGGGATTGTCCCCTCGGTACGATGGTCACCTTGACCAATGGTGAAGCGTGCTCCAGCATCCAGCTCACCGTGGCATGGCCAGCCTCGTGAAAAGCAATCGTTCGCTTCTCGCTGTCTGTGATCAGCTTGTTCTTCTTTTCGAGGCCCCCGACCACGCGGTCCACAGCATCCAAAAAGTCCTGCTTCCCTACCCTGCCGGCATCGCGACGGGCTGCAATCAAAGCCGCCTCATTGCAAATGTTGGCAATGTCAGCCCCGCTGAATCCCGGTGTTTGGCGCGCCAAGAAATCCACATCGATCGAGTCGTCGGTTTTAAGCGGCTCCAAATGCACCGTGAAAATCGCCTCCCGTTCTTTGAGGTCTGGCATGTCCACGTAGATCTGGCGGTCAAAACGACCGGCCCGCATCAGTGCACTGTCCAGAATGTCTGCTCGGTTCGTCGCAGCCAGAATGATCACACCGCTGTTGGTACCAAAACCATCCATCTCGGTCAGCAATTGGTTCAAGGTGTTCTCCCGTTCATCATTGGAACCGAGACTGGCATTCTTGCCACGGGCGCGGCCTACGGCATCAATTTCATCAATGAAAACGATGCAAGGACTCTTGTCCTTGGCTTGCTTGAAGAGGTCCCTCACCCTGCTCGCTCCAACGCCCACAAACATCTCCACGAAGTCCGATCCGCTCAGAGAGAAGAATGGCACCTGCGCCTCTCCGGCGACGGCTTTGGCCAACAGGGTTTTGCCGGTTCCTGGAGGACCCACAAGCAAAGCACCTTTTGGAATCTTGGCTCCCAAATCCGTGTACTTATCGGGGTTCTTCAAAAACTCTACAATCTCACCCAGCTCTTCCTTGGCGCCTTCCAAGCCCGCTACATCCTCGAAGTTGACCTGTGTAGAGTTCTCTTTATCAAACAGCTGCGCCTTGGATTTCCCAATGTTGAAAATCTGACCGCCGCCGCCACCGCCGCCGCCCAAACGGCGCATCAGCACCATCCAAACACCGACCATCAAGGCCAACACAATGATGTAAAACAGCAGCTGTTGTCCCCACTCATTGGAACGCTCGTAGGCGACGACAACTTTGCCATCTGCGGAGAGCTGATCCAACCTGTCGATGTTCTTTTCGGATGGGGGGATCTCTACCATCAAATCTGCCCCCCTCAAAAACGCCCCTCCCAGCGGCCCTTCCGGGCGGTCTTTCATGATGGAGTCCCGAGCTGCATCGGTATACCAAGCCTCTGCCACCATTCCATTGTGGCTCAACTTCCTCAATTCTCCGGATTCAGCTTTCCTGACAAGCTCCTGAAAGCTCACGTTACCAGCCCCTCCGCTTGCCCCTCCTGAGAGGATCATGGCGATGAGCAAGGCCCCAATTCCCGCATAAACCCAGTAAAAGTTGAAGCTCGGCTTATTGGACTTCCGGGGTTCCTGATTGTTTGATTCCATAAAAATTCAACGCGCTTTTACAATCCTCCTCTGCAGAAGACCGTCTTCCGCTCAGTAACGAAACTACAAACCAACCGAACTGAAGGTTTCACCAAGCCATCGAGTAGCACACAATATTCCATAACAGCGGGGCACTCCCCACGTGCGATATTCAAAGCAGTTCTGTTAAATTGACGGCATAATGTGGACCGCGGTCACCCTCACGCCAAGGCACAAGCTGACCCCTGATGCCGTTGAAATAGCGATTCACCCGCGGTTTGGCAGCATCAATTTTATCAGTGGTCAGTTCATTGTTCTGGAGATTCAGCTAGAACAAGGGGTAAAAAGAAGCGCGTTTTCCATTGTTCGGAGTGAACAGAACGGCATCATCATCGGGGTCAAAAAAAACGGCGAACACGGGATTTCTGCATGGCTCAACGCCCTCCAACAACCGACCAAAGCCAGCGTGGCTGGCCCTTTTGGAGAGTTTCGAATCAAACCGTCGGCCAAACGGCACATTTTCATCACCGGTGGAAGCGGCATCACGCCCGTTCGCAGCATGTTCGACGACCTGCTCGCCATGGGTGTCCAACCGGTACTGATTTATGCGAATCAATCGCCGGAAAAAGCCATGTACCTCCAGTCGTTTCGGCTGTTGGCAGAGGCCGATGGAATCCACCTCATCGAGGTTTATGACCGCGACATCTCTAAAGCCCTCAAACAGGTCAATTGCACAGATGCAGCGGTGTACACTTGCGGACCATCAGGCCTGATTAAAAATGCACTGAACTCCCTAGAGGCCCATGGAGTTACCCCAGAATCCATCCAAACGGAGCTGTATGGATTGGACATGGATGCCGCACGGGAAGCATCGGGCTCGTTTCAATGGAAGAACTTTTGGAGGCCCCTCCAAAACATTCCTATGGAAGGGCAGAAAAGCATGCTCGATGGCGCCATAGCCCAAAGTGTGAATCTTCCACATGCATGCGGCATCGGAGTTTGCGGAACCTGTAAAGCGCGACTGATCAAAGGCGAGGCCATTTGTGGAACGGAAAAGCACAAGGCCGGGGACGAAATCCTAACCTGCATCAGCAAACCTTATGGCCCCGGCGATACAGTTTTGGGGCCCGCAAAGGGCGGCAGGGCGCAAATAGTGGCCGTATGCTTGCTCATAGGCGTCATTTTCTTGGGCTTATGGTGGGTTCCTCCGGCCCAAGGATTCAAGGCTTTAGGCCCCATGAACACCTCCCATGAAAACCTCGAATGCAACGCCTGCCATAAGGAAGCACCCGGCACATTCAGACAACAAGTGGGACACAACGCCCAATCTCTCATGGGGCTTCACGACCAAGGTCTGGTTCCTGTGGGCCTCGCACCTGTCGACAACAAAGCCTGCATCAGCTGTCACAAAAGGCCCAACGACCGGCATCCCACTTCTCGGTTTTTGGAAACCCAATTTGCAGAGCAACGGCAAACCCTCGGACCCCACGGGTGCAACAACTGTCATGGCGAGCACCAAGGAAAGCGCGTCGCTCAAGTAGAAACCGGATTCTGCATCCATTGCCATCAAGACATGGAGGTGAGCTTTGACAAAATCACACCCTCCCATGCGGAGCTTTTGGAAACAGAGGCGTGGGAGACCTGTTTACAGTGTCATGATTTTCATGGAAACCACATTCGCGAAATCCCCTCAAACCTGAAAAACGGGATTTCCCAAGAGACTGTGCTGCGCTATTTGGAGGGAGGAAAAGACCCTTACAGTGCGGAAAAAACCTTTACTGCAAACCAAGATTGATGCGGATTCTATTGGCCATTCTGGCATTCACCCCCTTTGTTTCTTTGGCGCAGCCCGCTTCTGCTGATTCCCAAAAGGACACTGTGATTTCCCTCGACATCGAACTGCGCGTGCGTTCGGAATGGAGGGACGGTTATCGGCTGATGGCATTGCCAGGCGAAACCGGAAACATGACCACCTTCCAACGAAACCGGTTTGGCTTTAGCGGTGGATGGGGCCGGATGGACTTCAGAATCCATCTGCAGGACATCCGCAATTATGGGCAACCCGGAGGCAATACCCAAGGCAACATGGGCGCCGCGGAAGCGTGGGTGTCTCTTGAGGTTCGAAAAGGCCTCAAGGCCGTGGTAGGCCGACAAAAAATTGACATTGACAACGGACGGATCGTCGGTGCGGCAAATTGGGCCAACCCCGGTCGGTTTCTGGACGGAGTGCAGCTCATTCGAACACGCGAACAAAGCCGCTCGGCCCTCATGGTGTTCTGGGACGAGGTCAATGGAACACAGCGACTTCTCGGACATCACATCCAACGTTTCGGAGCCAACCGAACCCTGACCCTCCTGGCTTTTCATCAAGCCAGCGACACAGAATACTCCGCATTTACTGGAGGCGCCACTTGGAAATCAAAAGGCGCCAAAACAGGATGGTGGGCGGCAGAAGCTTACCTGCAAGCACCGGACGCCATCGACACAAAACCCGCTTCCATGTTGGTGCTTGAGGCAGGACGCAAAGGGCTTTCAGGCCACGCTACCACCGTGGGAATAGACCTGCTTTCAAATGCCGGTCAAGATGGTGTGGCCTTTCGCCCACTCTTGGGCACCAACCATAAATTCTACGGTTGGATGGACCACTTCTACTTGGGGGCTGTCACAGATGGACTCATCAACCTGCACCTGCGTCACTCGGGACCGATTTCTGAGTCTCGGTCATGGGGAGCCGTGCTGCATCAATTCAACACCTTCGATTCACAGAGCCTGCTGGCCAATGAGCTCGACCTCTTCTTGACAGGAAAAGAAAAGGAAGGCATCTCATGGACCGTGGGTTGGTCCCTCATGAAGGCCACCACACTGCACGTTCAACGACAAGGCGACATCGTTGCGAATGCTTGGACCCCTGCGGCAGACCACCTGCAACAGTGGGGTTGGGTTTCTCTGCAATTCACCCCCTCAATTCAACTAAAATGAGCGCTGTTCGACCTCCAGTCAAGTTCTGGACCTTCACCGTTCTCGCGGGCGCGGCACTCTTGGTGTATTTGTTTGCCACAGCACCCGAAGCCCTGACTTCTGAGCGCTCTCAAAAGCACACCATGTCCACGGAGGAAGCCATGACCATTCTGGCGCAAGAAAACGACTTCACGCGCACGCTTTTCACGAAGGAGATTGTGGGGAAGGGCAAAGCCCAAGGGCTCAAGTTCGACGAAGCATGGGCCGACGCAAACGTCATTGCCGGTCCGCTGCCGGCTCTTTTCTTGAGGGGCGTCGCCGATGAGTTGTCCATGAGCGACCTCCCCATACAGCTCTACTTAGGCTCCGATTTCCCCATCGAATCTTCCAATAAGTTTAAGTCCCTGCAGTTGGAAAAATTCAAGGCCATGCGACTGACGTTGGAACCCCAACATTTCATTGATCCCGACACCGGGGAGCACGTGAGCATGTTCCCTGATTTCGCATCGGCACCCGCTTGTGTGTCATGCCACAACGAACACGTCAGAACGACAAAGTCCGACTGGGTTTTGGGCGACCTCATGGGGGCCACAACATGGTCATACCCAGAAGATTCAGTGACCACAGATGAATTCATGTCCATGGTCGTAGAGTACCGCAAAGGCGTCGAGTCCGTTTGGGGCCAATACTTGGAAGAGCTCGAAGAACTGGGCGATGGTCAACGTCCAGAAATTGGCGACAAGTGGCCTTCAAATGGACTTTACATTCCCGACCACACCGCATTGAGGGACAGCATTGACCAATTGGCCAGCGGCCCCCTTTTCATGGCCCTCATGGAGAAAGCAGCCCTCTGATGCGCGCAGCCTCCCGCTATTTGGTGTGGTGTGTGGCCGCCTTGATGCTGGTGGCCTGGCTCTTGAACTGGGATCAACTGGAAGCGTTCGCATTCCAAAGGGAAAGGAAATTCAGAAACATCAGCGGCATTGCCGTGATGACGCTGATCCTCTTTCAGTGGAGCCTCACCTTGGGAAGAACCGTGTTTCAGAAGTCGGGAAGTCAATGGGGGAAGTGGATCGACTGGCACCTGCGCATTTCCCTGCTGCTTCCACTGGCGGTGCCGGTGCATTCCATTGCCATTGGATGGGGACTGCTGGCGCTGCTGCCTCTCGCCCTGCTCGCCTCGGGCCATTTCGGCTCAATGTTGGAAGGAGAAGAGAACATCCGAAAACACCTGCCCTATCACATCGGTCTTTCGGTCGCCACCTTGGTCATGGCCCTGGCACACGTCTCAACGGTGCTGATGTTCAATTGATCAGTATTCCGGAAAATCTTCCGGATCAGGCCTGGCGTCTTCCACGTCGGGCAAGACCTGTTGTGGCGCATCGGCCCACAGCTCTTCCAAGCCATAGTGAACCCGCCAGTCTTTGTGGAAAATGTGGACGACCACATCGGCATAATCCAACAACGCCCATTGACCTCCCCTCAAACCCTGCTTCATCCAAGGGGACTCGTCGTGCATTTTCTCGGTGAACTCCTCCACGCTGCGGGCAATGGCCTCGACTTGTGTGTTGGACTGTCCTTCACAAATGATAAAGCGGGC
>JAKMCX010000022.1 GCA_022428285.1 Flavobacteriales bacterium | reverse complement strand
CCTCAACCTCGACAGTAATGATGGTGGGAATCGGAGCAGTAGAAGTGAGACCATTGGATACTGTGACGTACAACTCGTGCACACCCGCAGGTAACACCGAAACAGAGGCCAAGTCCGGACAATCCTCTGAGCCGAAGGTGTATGTCAACCGTCCACAAGGATCTTCCACAGCATCATAAGCGCTACTCGCATCTTCAATCAGGACATACCCCCCGGGGTTCGCCGTCATAGAACCCGTAGTCACCACAACAGCATCAGGCAGCTCAGGTACAGTTTCACTGTCTACAACCGCACCGGTTCCATCCGCAGCTCCTCCTGAGCACACTTCACACGGCGCCACCGCATAAATACAGCCCGAATCATCCGTAGCCGCATCGTCGTAGTTACAAGCGAGCTCATCCATACAGCCCACTACCTCATCTCCGTTGCACACCCCGTCACCATCAGTGTCAAAGTTGACCAGGTACGACCCCAAGCACTCCTCACAAGGCAGCGAAGGCACCTCACAGCTGCCATCGTCATCCGTGGCCGACGCATTGTAGTTGCACGCCGCCTCATCCGTACATCCCGGCACCTCATCTTGATTACATACCCCATCCCCATCAGTGTCTCCACCGAGCACAGTTCCTGAACCATCCGTTTCACCCGAACAGTATTCACACACGCCATCGGCATACTCACACGAACCATTTTCAATGGTGACCGATGCATCATAATTACATGCTGTCAACTCCATGCAACCTTCTTGACAACTGTAATCACAGGATCCGTCATCAATGAGGGCCAACGGGTCATAGTTACAGGCCACAATGCCGTCTTCTCCACCTCCATCCATGCACCCTGCACAAGATGTGTACTCACACGATCCATCATCGGTATTGGCCTGAGGGTCATAATTGCAAGCCGGAGGTGTGCCATCTATCGAAACCGGATCTCCATCCAGGCATCCAAGCAAAATGCAGGATTCATCATCCACGTTGGCGCCCGGGTCATAGTTCGTCGCCGCCGCGTTCATACAACCGTAATAGATGCAGAGAGCCGCCTCAGGGTCTTCGAAGTTGTCTGCGGTGACGTCCGAGCAACCATCCTCATCATCGCAAATCCCATCTGCATCGGCGTCCTCATACGATGTGGTGCCATCGGGATTACAAGATTCACAGAACCCGGGATACACGCACAAAGCGTTGTTTTCTGCGGTCCAATTCGGTGTGTAATTGCACGCCGTCGGGTCCGAACAAGCTTCGACCTCACACAGGCCAGCCACTTCCCAAGTCACCAGCGAGTAAGAAGCAGGTGAGGATTGAATATCGCCATTGTGAATGGCGACCTCCCATTCACCATTTCCAGTCAAGTCTGTTTCTGATAGATCCACCACCGCACTGTACACTCCAGCCACATTGGTGTCCCATGAGCTTGGCCACCCGCTGCTTACGGGCTCACAGTTGTTGTCTGCAATGTATGGGCTCAGTCCGCCCTCCTCGGTAAACTGATTGCCTCCGAAATAATAGCACAGGCCATTGGGATCGATGAAGCTGACCAGCACATCAGAAGCCCAATTGATCATGCTGCCAGAAGGAGCGAAGTCGATGGTAAGCTCGAATTCACCCAAACCGCCAATTGAAGTGGCCAGCACAGTCCACACCTCTTCATTTCCTGCTCCTCCCAATGTCACGGCAACGGCTGTATCCGAATATGTACAACACCCGACAATCGTATCGATGACAACATCACAGCTGCCATCATCGATAATGGCAAGCGGATCATAATTACAGGCATACTCATCGGTACAACCTGAGCATGAACTGCCATCGCCATCGCACACTCCACAATCATCCAGTTCAGCACAAGAACCATCATCTATAGTGGCTGCTTCGTCATAGTTGCACGCCGCTTCATCCGTGCAGCCATAACCACTACAGGCCCCGATCAAAGCCCATTCGACATCATAAATCGCATCACCATAATGCTGGGTGAGACACGAGCCCGGTGGGCATTCGTTGACAATCCAACTCCAACCATTATAGACAGTTACCTCCCATGTTCCTGCCCCAGAAAGGCCGGCTGAAGAGAGGTCAATGGCATCAGAATATTGACCAGACTCACTGATATCCCAACAAGCATCCCATGATGCTCCCGCCAATTCATCGGATGGCTCACAACCCGGAGGCGCGCTGATACCGGCCGCTCCATACCAATTGAACCCACCCCACCAAGTGCAATTCCCGCCGGCGTCAATCACCGTAACCAACATGTCAGACGCGAAGCTGCTGGGGTCTTCCTCCCCATTTCCATCCGCACTCACGTTGGTGAAATTGAGGTCCACAAAAAACAACGTTGGATCTGGGTTCGTTCCAACTTCCACCTGTTCCGTTTGTCCCGCCCAATTGTCAAAACTCAGCGTATCCAACTGACTGCCAGACACCGAACACCCGCAACTCAGGTAATCACAAGAGCCATCGTCAATGGTGGATTCTGACGAGTAATTACAGGCCAGTGGGTCCAAACAGCCGAGGTAGGCTCCTTCCAAAGGACAGAGGTAATCCAAAGCCCAGTTGACCGAGTAACTCACCGCGTCTGAAGCGGGCACCCCATTGCCCAGCGTGATGTTCCAGGCTCCGTTCCCAGCGAGTCCAAATTCACTCAGGTCCAGCGTGGATTCCAGGACAACTGCAGTGTTACCGAAGGCACCCGATGGGTCTCCCCATCCCGAGCCATAGACTGTGTATCCGCCCGCATCTAAACACCCTGCCGGCGCAAAGGCTCCCGACCCCTCTCCAAAATGGACACACACACCATTGGGTGACTCAATGACCATTGAAAATGCTCCGGGATAATTGGCTGTACCGCCTGACCCAACGCTGTTGGCCCACCCCAACTCCAACTCAAGTGTTTCCAAAGTGCCTGCCGCTGCAAACTGAAACGGCTCACTCTGAGAACCACCCTCCAAGGAGACACAGACATCACCGAGCGTCTCACAGCAACCGAGCGACGGATCTGGATTGATGCAGCTGCCATCATCAATGATCGCCGCATCGTCATAATTGCAAGCATCAGGATTCGTGCACCCACTGCAATTCAGATAAACAGTCCAAGTCAGGTCATATGAGACCCGAGCTGTAGCCCCTCCCCAAGCATTGACCACCTCAATCGTCCAGTCACCCGGAGCAGTCCCCAAAACTTCACCAATGAGCCCTCCCGAATAGGTATACACATAAGTACCATCGACAGAGGAATCCCATGAGCTCGGCCAAAACTCATAGCCATTGGGCGAACACGTCGGCAGCATCGTCGTCCAAGCACCTTCAAGGGTCACACATTGCCCCGCCGGATTGGTGAGCACGATAGCCATATCGGAAGCCCAGTAATC
This sequence comes from Flavobacteriales bacterium, assembly GCA_022428285.1. Taxonomy (GTDB): domain Bacteria; phylum Bacteroidota; class Bacteroidia; order Flavobacteriales_D; family Sanyastnellaceae; genus UBA8752. The sequence goes on along the minus strand of JAKMCX010000022.1, from coordinate 1,972 downwards.
ATTACCAGGGCCATCAAAATCCAAAGCGAATTCAACGGAGTCAATGGACGCATTCAATGAGAGGGGAAGTAGTATTTCGGAACCAAAGTCCAAACCGGCCAAATCGCCAGAATAACTCCCCGTCACAGCACAGTCTTGGTTACCCTCAATGCAGAACCCACTCGATTCTGAAGTTCCGTAATCACCAGTTCCTTGAATCAATGTTTGCCCTCCTGCCGTAATACTGTAGTTGCCACCTCCCAACAAGCCATCACCATAAGAGTCATAAATCGTGAATGTGTAACACGCTGGACAGAGTGGTGCAGAGACTACAATCGCGTTTGTATTGGAATTGGTATACGAACCTCCGCTCAACACAACATTGTCTTCTGCATCCTGTATCACCCATGTGATATCTGAACCGTAATTGTCCGGGATGATGGTCACGATGACCTCCTCGCTTTCGGTGCCTGAGCAGTCACAGTCTCCCTCTGGAATATCGGCACAGCCGCATTCGTAGACCTCTCCGGGTCCATTGCAAACTCCGCAGGCGTCGAGCTCACCCACACACGGATCAACATCGTCACACACACCATCGGCATCGGCATCCGACTCGCACAGCCCTCCACAAATGCCCAGTGCATCTAACTGCACACCATCACAGTCGCAATCCCCTTCTGGGACTTCTGAGCATCCGCAATCATAAATCTCTCCAGGGCCATTGCAAACGCCGCATTCATCCAATTCGCCGACACAGTCGTCCTCATCATCACAAACCCCATCTGAATCTGCATCGGCCGCACAATCACCCCCGCATTCGCCAATGACATCTACCGGGCTATTTGCGCAGTCACAGTACCCTTCTGGCAAAGGTGCACAGCCACATTCGTAGATGGCGCCAGGGCCGTTACACACGCCACACGCGTCAAGGGTCCCCACACAGTCGTCAACATCATCACAAATGCCGTCATCATCGGCATCTTGACATCTGATAAGCAGCAAGTTATCAGCAGCAATTCTTTCATCCCCTTCATCACAAACCATCTCCATTTTGAGGTCAACAGTACCCTCTAGGCTCACAAAATCTGCTGTGAATTCAGTGAATGAAAGCGTCAACAAATCCTCCAATTCAACACCAGTTAAATCAATGATGGGATCACCCCAAGCATCTCCACTTTCCCGTACAAACACACGAATGAAATCTTGAGTTTCATAACCGCCGTCTCCACCATTATTCGCGGCCAGAGAAATCGCCACAGTGAGGTGCACCGGAGCTTGACCCACAGAAATGCCACTCTTAGAAATGAAACCCGGAGTTGCACTCACCGAGGGGTGATCCATGTTTCGGCCAATCAGAATATTGCCGTCCGACACGTAATTGGGAACCTTAGGGAAATCAGGCGTATTGCTTGAGCCAAAGTCATCCGTGTCTCCATTTTCATCCCAAACACCCCAATAAGAATTCCCAGGGTTCTGAGCGGCAAACGGAGTGTTCGAATCGAATGCATATTCGCCGATAGCATCGACATCGAAAGTCTCGTGGAAGAGGATGGGTTGGGCGTGGGACTCCGCGCTTAGCATCCATGCGCAGGCGAGCCCCAAAATGAGGCGGCAAGGCGACAAGCAGAAAAGGCTCTTTAGGTCCATGGAGAGCAAGCATTAAGGCAACCTTCAAAGCTACCTTACCCCTCCACTTTATAGGTCATGTTTTGACGGCCCTAAAGCACCCTTCCCCGGTTGATTACACACACAAACGATATAAGATGTAAAACAGTGGGGATAATTCGATAAACTTATCCTTCACAGGCCGCTCGAATCGGCCTGCATCTCGAAAAGCCTGCTGTACGGGCCTTTCTGTGATAATAGGTCATCGTGGTGGCCCGACTCCACGATTTGGCCTTGATCGAGCACGATGATGCGGTCTGCATCTTGGATGGTAGACAGCCTGTGTGCCACCAAAATACTCGTCCTGCTCTCGGTCAACCTGGCCGTT
>JAKMCX010000020.1 GCA_022428285.1 Flavobacteriales bacterium | reverse complement strand
CTGAAATCAGCCGAATTCCCATGATCACCGCTCAAGAAGAAGCAGAGCTCGCCTGCTTGATTCAAAAGGGCGACAAACAAGCCTTGGACCTCCTTGTCAATGCTAACCTGCGCTTTGTGGTGTCCGTAGCCAAGAAGTACCAGCACATTGGGCTGCCGTTGGTGGACCTGGTCAATGAGGGCAACTTGGGGCTCATGAAAGCCGCCGAGAGGTTTGACCACACCAAAGGCTTCAAATTCATATCCTATGCCGTGTGGTGGATTCGCCAAAGCATCATGGATGCGGTGGCCAAAACTGGGCGACTGATTCGGTTGCCATCCAATCAGGTGGACACCCTTTTAAAAGTCAGGTCGGCGATGTCAGACCTCGAGCAACTGTTGGAGCGCGAACCGGAAGAGCATGAGGTTTCGGTGCATTTGGATGTGGCCCTGAACGTGATCTGTCAGAGCCGAAAAAACGAACTAAAGCCCAAGTCTCTCGATGCTCCGGTGGGTGAAGGAGATCCGGGTTCAGCCTCTTTCGGGGACCTCATGGTCAACACAGAAGTGGAGTCGCCTGATGCACCGTTGACACGCGGCGATTTGACTTTTGAGATTTCTCAGGCCCTTTCCGCTTTGACGGTCAGGGAAGCCGATGTGTTGAGGCTCTGCTTTGGACTCAACGGGCCAGAGATGAGCTTGGAAGAAATCAGCCAGAAATTGGAGGTCACCCGCGAGCGGGTGCGCCAAATCAGGGACAAGGGTGTCCGGCAAATGGCCACCCATTTGAACTTGGACGAAATGAGGGTGTATTTGAATTGATTTTGGTCCAGCACTCCCCACAGCAGGGCATTGTCAAGGTTGATGGGATTGGCATTTCGGCTTGTTTTTGGCCAAGTTGGGGGTGTTCCATCGGGCAGGTTCCTGCTTGTCATTTTTACCCTCTTGATCCCTTTTCATCATGACATCTCATCCTGTTTTTGTTTACGGCACCCTGCAGAGGGGGTGCTCCAACCATGTCCTGTTGGCCGGCTCGACCTTTGTTGGGCCGGCCGTGACCCAGGCGTCTTTTGTGATGCGCACCCTTGTGGATGAGGATGGGCGTCGGGGCATTCCTTTTGTGGGTTCGGATTTGCCAATCAGCCCCATTCACGGTGAGCTGTATTCGGTGGATGAAGAGGTGTTGCGCACCTTGGACCAATTGGAGGGATGCGTGCCCAACGACCCCGAGGCTTCTTGGTACCGTCGGGAAGAGGTGACGGTGTCCGTCAAGGATGGTGCCGCCATGAAGGCGTTCATTTATCTGCATGAGCGCCCCGCTTCACCGCTCGTCCATTCTGGGCGTTGGCGGGATGCCAAGCGTTTGGTGGATTCTTGTTTCTATTTCGCCTACGGGTCCAATATGAACCCCGAGCGCATGCTGGAACGTGGGGTTCCCTTTGATCAATGTTGGCCATCCACTTTGTCCGCCCACAAGCTGGCCTTCAACAAGCGCGGCCGGGGAGGCACAGAAGCCTACGCCCATGCCATGCCTCAGAAAGGGGAGGATTTGCCGGGTCTGCTTTACCGGGTCTCGGCCCGAGGAATCCAAGCGCTGGACCGCTACGAAGGTTTGCATGGCGGACATTACCGAAGGGAGGCCATGGAGGTGACAGTGGGCCCTCAAAACGGGACAGCACCGCACAAAGCCACCGCATGGGTTTACCTCGCCGGAGAAGCATTCATCCAGGAGGGGCTTCCCGTTGCTGAGCATTACCTGGAGCACATCCGCCGTGGGCATGCGATTTTGGGCATCGCTCCTCCAGGGTTGCAGCGCAGGGCGTAACAGCGCGGAATGTCACACATGGTGCACATGGCGTCGGAGCCGAATATGAAAAGCCCTGGGTGTGGATAGAAGTGCTCCGTTGGTGTGCGGTTCGTGCTCCGGCCCCAAATTGCGGTTCGGATGCATTTCATCTCTTCGGCTTTTTGGGTGTTTCTGCCCCTCGTTTTGGTCTTGTATTGGGCCATGCGCGGCCATTGGAGGTGGCAAAATGTACTCTTGCTCGTGGCCAGCTACTTCTTCTATGGCTGGTGGGATGAGCGTTTCTTGCTGCTGATCGCCGGGTCGACCATGGTGGATTATGTGGTGGGCCAGAAGTTGGGCCAACTGACTGCCCCGCGTGCCCGAAAGGCTTGGCTTGGGGTGTCCTTGGTGTTCAACCTGGGCATGCTGTGTTGGTTTAAGTATGCCGGTTTTCTGGTGGATCAATGGGTGGCCGCTTGGTCGGCAGTGGGGGTCAGCATGGACCCGATGACCATGCGCATCATCCTCCCTGTGGGCATCAGCTTTTACACGTTCCAAACCCTGAGCTATAGCATCGATGTGTACCGGCGTCGGATGGAGCCTTGTCGCGATGTGGTGGCGTTTGCGACCTATGTGGCCTTTTTTCCGCAGCTCGTTGCTGGTCCCATTGAACGGGCCACCCGGCTCTTGCCGCAGATGTTGGGCCCCAGAAACGTGACGTCAACGTCCATTCGCTCGGGCATGCGCTTGATTTGCTGGGGGGTGTTCAAGAAGGTGGTCATCGCCGATTCAGCCGCCGTCTATGCCAATGCCGCGTTTGGAGAAGGCGGATGGTCGGGTCCATACATGGCCCTGGGCGTGGTGGCTTTTGCCCTGCAGATCTATGGCGACTTCAGCGGATACTCCGACATTGCCATTGGCACGTCGCGCCTCTTCGGCATTCGGTTGCGTTCCAATTTTCGCTTCCCCTATTTCTCTCGGGACTTGGGCGAATTCTGGCGCCGCTGGCACGTTTCGCTCAACACCTGGTTTCGAGATTACCTCTACATCCCCTTGGGTGGCTCGCGGAAGGGCCAGGCCCGGGCGCTGTTGAATGTGGCGGTGGTGTTTTTGGTGAGTGGCCTGTGGCACGGTGCGGATTGGAAATTCGTGACTTGGGGAGCGGTGCACGCCGCTTGTTTTGTTCCGCTTTTCTTGAGCGGGGGCAACCGCCGGCCTGAGCGAAAGTGGCATTGGAAGGATGCGCCCCGGGCCTTGTGGACGTTTGCGGTGGTGTGTTTCGCTTGGGTGTTTTTTAGGGCCGATGACATGGTCCATGCTGTGGAAGTGCTCGGGCGGATGACCGAGGGCTGGAGGGGCGAAGCGCCCACCATCAAAATGAAGCAGTTCATGCCGTTCGCCACCGTTTTGCCGGCGTTTTTGATTCTGGAGTGGGCGCAATTCCGGTACGGGATCCGTTGGATGTGGCGGGGCCTTTTGGGTGGACCTTGGGTGGAAGCTGGACTTCTGGCTTTGGCGTTGTTTTTTGGTTTGCGGCAGGCGTCGCAAGAATTCATCTATTTCGCCTTCTGATGCGGACGTTGATTTTCCGACCACTGGCGGTGCTGGCCTTTCTGTTTTTGGCTTGGTGTGCGGTGCACGCTTGGTTGCACCATTCGGTGCAGCCTGAGCTGAAGCAGGCCCACGCCCAAGATGTGGTCATGTTTGGAGACAGCCATGCGGGCGATGTTCGGTTGCCGGGCTTCTCGCGGTTTGCATTTCCGGCCCTGGACCTGGTCAGCACGTGGATGTGGATGGAGGCCTTTGAACGGGCGGGCGGCCCTGAATCCCAGGTCAAGGCCGTGGTGCTCACCATGTGGCCCATCAAGTTCTCGCCCGTTGCAGAGCGGCGTTTAACAGGCCGGAATCAAGACGACAGCTGGGGCCAATCTGCGCTTGGAAAGTCGTCCCATGTGCTGGGCGTTCGCCACCTCATGGAGTCGGAGCTGCCTTGGCGGTTGCGCTGGCGCATGTGGCTCAATACGTTTCAGATGCGCTCCAGCATTCACGCCAAGGGGTGGGTGTGCCAGGACAAGTCCATTGCCCCAGATTACAAATACACCGCTGGCAAACTGGTCAGGGAGGAGAACTGGTTCGATCAGGCCACCGTATCCCGCTGGGCCTTCGACCAGATTGTGGCCTTGGCAGATCG
>JAKMCX010000007.1 GCA_022428285.1 Flavobacteriales bacterium | reverse complement strand
GGCCCTGATGTGTCCTACCACGGGCATCAGTTACCCCGAGCCCGAGCCCAACCTCTTTTCCTTCAATTCGCCCTACGGTGCGTGCCCCAGTTGCAATGGCTTGGGCCAGGTGGCAGAAGCCGACCGCTCCCTCATCATCCCCGACGAGACCAAGAACCTCAGGCAGGGCGGCCTGGCTCCTTTGGGCGCGTTGAAAGCGGGGTGGACACGCGATGTGGTGCTGGCATTGCTGGTGGACGGCGGCCATAGCGCCCGGACGCCCATGGGGGACGTCGATGAAGCCACCTTGTCCAAGATCCTATACGGTGACGATAAGCCTGTGGTCCTCCCCGGAAAGGCGGGGACAAAGGAGCGTAAGGTGCGGTTTGACGGGGTCATTGCCACCATCGAACGCGCGGCCAAAGACGGATCAGGCGCACCGCTGCGGCGGTGGGCTCAGCGCTTCCTGCACAAGCGCCCTTGCCCGGCTTGCGGTGGATCCCGCCTCAAGCCCACGGCCCACCAATTCCGCATCGCCGATGCCACGCTGCCCGATGTGGTCGCCATGGACCTGGCCAGCCTTGCCCGTTGGGCAGAGGAGGCCGCCGACGGCATGGACGCCCGGCAGGCGGCCATCGCCACAGAACCGCTCAAGGAAATTGCCGGACGGCTCGGTTTCCTCCTCGACATGGGACTGGAGTACCTGACCTTGGACCGCCCTGCGCGGTCGCTCAGTGGTGGCGAAGCGCAACGCATACGCCTGGCGACGCAAATCGGGTCCAAATTGACCGGGGTGCTTTACATCCTGGACGAGCCGAGCATCGGCCTGCACCAGCGGGACAACCAACGCCTCATCGACAGCCTCAAAACCCTCCGCGATGTGGGCAATACCGTCATCGTCGTCGAACACGACGAAGACATGATGCGACAAGCCGACCACCTCATCGACATCGGCCCCGGTGCGGGCAAACACGGTGGACAGGTGGTGGCATCGGGACCGCCCTCACAACACCTTGCCCAAGGCAGCGTCACGGCCGAATTCATCGATGGCCGGCGACACATCGCCATCCCAGAGAAACGCCGGAAGGGCAACCGCAAAAAGCTCGCCCTGCTTGGTGCCACCGGCCACAATCTCAAATCGATAGACTTGAAATTGCCCCTGGGCACATTCATCTGCGTCACGGGGGTCAGCGGAAGTGGCAAGAGCAGTCTGATCAACCAAACCCTGCATCCGGCGCTACACAACCACTATTACGAGGAGACCAAGCGCCCCTTGCCATTCAAGAAAATCAACGGACTGCAGCACCTCGACAAGGTCATCGCCATCGACCAGAGCCCCATTGGCCGCACGCCGAGGTCCAATCCGGCGACATACACCGGGGTGTTCAACGAAATCCGGAACCTCTTCACCCAATTGCCGGAGGCCAAGATCCGGGGCTACAAACCAGGGCGGTTCTCCTTCAATGTGGCAGGCGGCCGTTGCGACACTTGCAAAGGGGCCGGCCTGCGCACCATCGAGATGAACTTCCTGCCCGACGTGCATGTCCCTTGTGAGGATTGCGGCGGCAAACGCTACAACCGCGAAACCGTGGAAGTGCGTTACCGTGGCAAGTCCATCGCCGATGTGCTCGGCATGACCGTAGAAGAAGCGCTGACGTTTTTTGAAGCCTACCCTAAAATCAAACGGGTGTGTGGAACGCTGCGCGATGTTGGCCTCGGCTACATCACGCTCGGACAGCCTTCCACCACCCTGTCAGGAGGTGAGGCCCAACGGGTGAAGCTGGCCACGGAGTTGGCCAGGAAGGATACCGGGAACACCTTCTACATTCTCGACGAGCCCACGACGGGCTTGCATTTCCAAGATGTGGAGATGCTCCTCAACGTCCTCCACCGCCTGGTAGATCAAGGCAATTCCGTGCTCGTCATCGAACACCAACTCGATGTGATCTGCAATGCGGACCACATCATTGACATCGGCCCTGAGGGGGGGCACGGCGGTGGCAGCATCGTCAGCGAAGGCACGCCTGAAACAGTGGCCGCCTCAGGACTCGGAGCGACAGCCCCCCACATCGCCGCTACACTCGCCATGCGGAATTCCGTATAATATTGCCTATCTTGATAGGTCATGGTTAGAAAATCACACCTGGACCCGAGGAGTTGGAATGACATCAAGGCGCACGACAGCTGGTCCATTTTCAAGATTATGTCCGAATTCGTGGAAGGCTTTGCTGGCCTTCAGCGCGTCGGGCCCTGCATCAGCATTTTTGGATCTGCCCGGAAGGACAAGAGCGACCCCGACTATAAACTGGCCACAGAGGTTGGTCGCAAGCTCGTAGAGAGCGGATATGGCGTCATCACTGGTGGTGGCCCTGGCATCATGGAAGCCGGAAACAAAGGTGCCCACGAAGCAGGAGGCGTCTCCGTTGGACTCAACATGCGGCTGCCCCACGAGCAGCACCACAACCCCTACATCAGTCCCGAGACAAGCCTGGAGTTTGACTACTTCTTCGTCAGGAAGGTCATGTTCATGAAGTACAGCCAGGGCTACATCGTTTTGCCTGGTGGATTCGGAACCTTGGACGAGCTTTTTGAGGCCATCACCCTGATTCAAACTGCCAAGTCCAAGCGCTTCCCCATCGTCTTGGTCCGCAAAAAGTTCTGGGAAGGGCTCATGGCTTGGATCAAGGCGACCTTGCTCGAGCAAAACGCCACCATCAGCGCCAAGGATCTCGACCTCATTCACGTGGTGGACACGCCAGAAGAGGCTGTGGCGGTGATTGACACCTTCTACAAGACCTACGTCCTCAAGCCCAACTTCTGATAATATCTTGGAAGAGAAGGCGTTGTGTAGCTATACGCTTTCTTGATGAGACTATTCTTTGCGATGCCTCTGGTTGCACTGTTGTGCGGATGCCAGGACGAGACGACCCTTCACCTGTGGATTGAAAACAAGACCGATGACACCCTGGTGGTGGAGGTCAGCAGGCGAAATATGGCGTACATGCCCGTGAGGGAGTTCACCATTCCACCAGGATGGAACACCAACCTCGGGACATGGGACGAACGTGGCATCTGTGACGATTGCAGCCGGTACATGGAGCCTTGGCTTTGGATGGATACCCTGGTCTTGAATTCCCATGAATGGGTGGATCCCGCGCTCCCCCAAGGAGAGTGGGACTTCCGACTCTATGAAGGCGATGCATACCAGCAGTACCACCACACCCTGAAGGTCAGCGACCAAGACATCGAATGAACTGCAGCTGGGATGCGCATGAAAAGCGTGTAATTTGCTCCATGCTGTGCACATCCCGACTTTACATGTGGTGCCTCCCGTTGGTTTTGCTCTTGGCAGGATGCGAGGGCAGCACCATGATGACGCACACCTTCCACAACCAATCGGAAGACAGCATTGTGTTGCAGGCCCGGTTCGACAGTTTGCCCTGGTACGATAGCGTGAGCGTGGTGCTGCCGCCCGGGCACA
>JAKMCX010000260.1 GCA_022428285.1 Flavobacteriales bacterium | reverse complement strand
ATGAAAAAAGCCCCTCTTGAGAGGGGCTTTCTGGAGCCGATAAGCGGACTTGAACCGCTGACCTACGCATTACGAATGCGTTGCTCTACCAGCTGAGCTATATCGGCATGATGTCGCTCTCGCGAGCGGGTTGGCAAAGATACGCACGCGGAAATCGAAGGTTGCATCCCCCATCGATTTTCCTCTACGGTGCCCCACCGCATGCATTGGAACCTGCTGAGCCTCAACCTTTTTTGCTGCCCCAAAGGCTGCGCAAAAATTCGGCGATTCCCCGCTCTCTTGGTGTGTTGCCGGGCACAAAGAACCGCTGCCCCGCCAATGCTTCGGGCAGCCCTTCTTGGCCGCTGAAGCCCCCGTGGTCATGGTCATATCGGTATCCATCACCATGGCCCAGCTCTTTCATGAGTTTGGTGGGGGCATTGCGCAAATGCATGGGCACAGGCAAATCTCCGTGGGTCTGTACTGCCCTTTGCGCGAGGCCGATGGCGGCATACGCACTGTTGGATTTAGGACTGGAGGCGAGGTAGGTCGCACACTGCGAAAGTGGGATGCGGCATTCCGGATAACCGAGCCGCTCGACCGCGTCAAAGGTGGCATTGGCCAGCACGAGCGCGGTCGGATTCGCGTGACCGATGTCCTCGCTGGCGCTGATGAGCAAGCGACGTGCGATGAATTTGGGGTCCTCTCCTCCCTCTATCATGCGGGCCAGCCAATACACCGCCGCATCCGGATCGCTGCTCCGGATGGACTTGATCAAGGCGGAAGCAATGTCATAATGGGTGTCCCCCGTCTTGTCGTAGCGGCTCAGATTGGCCTGCACGAAACGGGACACGAGCGCATCGTCCACCGCAATGCCCGCCTCAGAATCTGCAGGACGTTCTGCAGCAGCTCCGGCCGCGACCAATTCAAGAACGTTGAGAAGGCGGCGCCCATCGCCGCCACTGGACCTGAGCAAAGCGTCCCATTCTATCACTTCTACACGCTGTTCCTGAAGCCAGGTGTCCTGCGCCAATGCGCGGTGAACCAGGGCTTCGAGCTCCTCCCTCCCAAAGGCTTCAAGCACATAGACTTGGCTGCGCGACAAGAGGGCGGGGATGACCTCAAAACTGGGATTCTCGGTGGTCGCCCCGATCAGGGTCACCGAGCCGCGCTCCACTGCCCCAAGCAGGCTGTCTTGCTGGGCTTTGGAGAAACGGTGAATCTCATCGATGAACAGCACAGCGCGGGTGCTGAACATGCCTTGTCGCTCTGCGCTGTCTATGACTTCGCGCACGTCTTTGACGCCACTTCGGATGGCACTGAGCTGATGGAAGGGCCGGCCAGTGGCCTCGGCCATCAGCCGAGCGAGGGTGGTCTTGCCTACCCCGGGCGGGCCCCAGAGGATCATGGAGGGCAACTGGCCCGCCTGCAGCGCCCGGCGCAGGGTGGCGTCAGCCCCAATCAGGTGGGTCTGCCCCACGTAATCTTCGAGGGACTTGGGGCGCATGCGCTCCGCCAATGGTGCTTCCGGTGTGTGCATCACGCTCATGTCGCTTGAACGGCTTCCGTTACCGGCACTTCCACCTCGTTCAAGGGAACGCCTTCTGGGCGGCTGTGCTTCCAACGGGTATGCGACCACAGCCAGTTGGCGGGATTCTCTCTTAATTGAGCTTCGAGGCGGTCATAGGTGGCTTTGAGCATCGCTCCCTTGGGCCACTCGGTGGGCGTATCCGTGATCAATTCATAATGCACTTCCCAATACCCGCGGGGCTTGCCTGGGGCTTTGCGCACCCCAAAAAACACCACCGGCATGTCAAACTTGCGGGCAAACGCTTCCAGCCCAAAGTGCATGGCAGTCTCCTGCCCCATCCATTCCATCCACCAGGCCTTCTTGGGGTCCAATGGACGCTGGTCGACGGCCAAGGCAGCCGCCTTTGCCCGGCCTTTCTGTTCCACCATCCAGGCCGAAACGCGCTTCATGGGCACGAGTTCCGTGCCGAGCTTTCCACGGGTGCGCAGAATCAAATCATCATAAAACGCATTGGACAGCGGTTTGTACACGCCCATCACAGGCAACGGCAAAGCCCCACCGGCCGTCACGGCAAAGCGTTCCCAATTCCCGAAATGGCCGCAGGACAGCAGCACACCCGGTGGCTTGTCCGCATAAGGGGCCAACACCTCGGGATTGACATGGTGGAAGCGCTTCAACAGCTCATCAGGGCCGGCATGGAAATGGCGCAACGATTCGACGAGTACTTCCGCGAGGTGGGTATAGAATTGACGTGATGTCCGGCGCAACTCCTGCTCTGTCCACTCGGGAAATGCGCGCTTCATATTGGACTGAACCACCTTCCGCCGGTATCCCGACCACCACAGGAATTGAGACAGGACGTCGGCAAGCGGGTACAGCAATGCGTAGGGCAACCGGCCAATCGGGGCCACGAACAGGGTATGCAGGATGCGGGTCATGGGCAGGATATCCGAAGTCCATCCCAACCTAGGGAAACTCCGTCGGGCAGTTCTGCTTGGACGGCCTCATGCTTGCCGAGCAAGTGGCTGATGTGGGTCAAATAGGCCTGTTTTGGCGCCACCTTTTCGATGACCTCCAAAGCTTCTTCAAGGTTGAAGTGGCTGATGTGGGGCTCCTTGCGCAAGGCATTGAGCACAAGCACTTCGACGCCCTTGAGCCGCTCCCAAGTTTCTGGGCTGAAGGCGTTGGCGTCGGTGATGTAGGCGATTCGGCCAATCCGAAATCCAAGTACGGGCAGCTTGTAGTGCATCACGGGAAGCGGCAGCACCTGCACGCCTCCGATGGTTTTGGGATCCTCGCTCAGGTTATGGAGCCGAACCTGGGGCACCCCTGGATAAGGGTTCTCGCCGAACACGTAGTGAAATTCGCGCTTTAGCGCATTTTGCACCGCAGGGGTGGCGTGGACATCCATGTCCCGTTTCAACCTGAAATTAAAGGCGCGGATGTCGTCCAAGCCCGCAACGTGGTCCTTGTGCTCGTGGGTAAAGAGAACGGCATCGACCGACCCCACCCGCTCACGCAACATTTGCTGCCGAAAGTCGGGGCCAGTATCGATGACAAAATGGCGCGGGCCCTCTGGAGCATCCGCCCCATCTACATGAAACATGGCACTGGACCGGAGCCTGCTGTCACGGGGGTCTGTGGAGCTGCACACCCCACAATCGCATGCGATCACCGGCACGCCTTGCGATGTGCCGGTACCGAGAAGAGTGAGGTGAACGCCCATGTGGCAAAGTTAATCTGCCCGGGCTCCGGGGTTCCACCCCGTCCTTGGTACCTTTGCAATGAGCAACACCCTCAATCAACAAACACCGTGGAATCCAACCGTGTCGTCCTTTCGGCCAAGCAAAAGGCCCTGCGGATCAACATGAACCACGATCTCTATGGCACTTTCGCCGAGATCGGGGCAGGTCAGGAAGTGGTGCGGCATTTTTTTCGCGCCGGAGGAGCGAGTGGCACGATTGCAAAGACCATCAGCGCTTACGACAAGGACTTCAGCGATGCCATTTATGGTGTTGAACCCACGGGACGTTACGTCTGTGAAGCCCGCGTTCACAAGATGCTCGACCACGAGTACAGGTTGTGTGTAGAACGGCTGCCCCGTGAAAAGCACCCATCGAAACGCTTCTTTGCGTTTGCGAATACTGTGGCCACCATCAACTATCACAAGACGATTGAGGGCCATGGCTGGTTTGGCATTCGATTTCAAACGGGCCCCAACAAAAAGCCGAATTCGGTCATCCTTCACGCCCGTTTTCACGAGTCTGACGCTCTGCTCCAGCATGCCACCATCGGCATCTTGGGGGTGAACTTGATTTACGGGTGTCACTTTTTGTACAAGCAGCCCAACGACCTGCTGCAAAGCCTGTATGACGAGCTCGACAAGGACCGCATAGAAATCGACACCATTCAAATGAATGGACCTGATTTTGCCGGTGTCGACAACCGCTTGCTGTCCCTTCAGCTCGTGAAGCACGGCATGACAGACGCGGTCATCTTTAGTCCCGATGGCCGCAACCTCCAAGCCGCTGATGTGCTGTACAAGCGCAACATCTTGGCGATTCGTGGCAGTTTCAGACCGGTGACCAAGGTCAACCTCGACATGATGGAACGGGGCTTGTCGTTGTTCCGCGAGGAAAACCGGGTCGACGAGACCAACATTCAATTGTTGTTCGAAATCACGCTCAACAACCTCAAAGCCGAGGGGGACATCGACGAAAAAGACTTTCTCGATCGGGCGGACATCCTCTGCTCACTGGGGCATACCGTGTTGATTTCAAACTACCAGGAGTACTACAAGCTCATCGAGTATTTCTCCAGGTATACCAAGAAGCGCATGGGCGTCATCATGGGCGGCAATGCGATGATGGACCTGTTCAATGAACGCTACTACCGTGATTTGAATGGCGGCATTCTCGAGGCCTTTGGCATCATGTTCAGCCGGGACCTCAAGGTCTACGCTTACCCGTGGCACGACGCCAAAAACGACGTCTTGATCCGCACAGACAATGCCCCCATCCATCCTCGGATCAAGCCATTGTATGACTACCTGCTCTTCAACAAAAGGATCAGTGACATCCAGCTTGAGGACCTTTCTCTGCTGGACATCTTCAGCGTTGAAGTGCTTCGGATGATCCGAGACGGTCAAACAGGTTGGGAAGACCTGGTCCCCCTCGAAGTGGACCAGATCATCAAGCAGAACCGCCTGTTTGGATACGAAGGGCCCGCTGCTTCTGACCCAGGAGGTCTGGCCGGAGCGGCCGTACTCAACTGACCCCCGCGTCTTTCTTGATGGCTTTCTTGTTGACCGCAAGTCCATTCACGGCAATGTAGCTGTAGGCGTGACGTGTTGACCTGATGCCCCTTCAGGACGCATTGAGAGGCCTCAGCGGCCTTAGAACTGGACCTCACTACCGTTGTGTCATCCAAAGCAAAAGGCGGCCTTGTAGGGCCGCCTTTTGCAATGCTGGTATGTGGCCTTGCGGCCGGCTGCGTTATTCCGCAGTGACTTCCTCGGTTTCACCTTCACCCGCCTCAACAAGACGGTCGAATTCTTCCTGAGAACCCACGACCTGGTCGTGCCAGTGACGCATGCCGGTTCCGGCAGGAATAAGGTGTCCAACGATGACGTTCTCCTTCAAGCCGCCGAGGTGATCTTCCTTGGCGCTCACCGCAGCCTCATTGAGGACCTTGGTGGTTTCCTGGAAGGATGCCGCGGAGATAAAGGACTTGGTCTGCAAAGAAGCACGGGTGATGCCTTGGAGCAGGGGACGTGCCGTTGCTGGCATGGCCTCTCTTCCTTCGACAAGCTGTCCGTCTTCACGACGGATTGCCCCGTTCTCATCGCGCAATTGACGCGCTGAGACCATTTGGCCTTCCTTGTACTCCTTGCTGTCACCGGCTTCAGTGACGACCATCATGCCAAACATGCGGTCGTTCTCGTCGATGAAGTCTGCCTTTTCCACGAACTGCTTCTCAAGGAACTTCGTATCGCCCGGATCTTCCACCACCACTTTCTTCATCATCTGACGGACAATGACCTCAAAGTGCTTGTCGTTGATCTTCACACCCTGGAGGCGGTAGACCTCTTGGATTTCATTGACGAGGTACTCCTGAACCGCAGTGGGTCCCTGGATTGCCAAAATGTCTGCTGGTGTTGTGGCACCGTCTGACATGGGCATACCTGCCTTGACGAAGTCGTTTTCCTGAACAAGGATGTGCTTGGACAATGGAACGAGGTACTTGCGCTTGTCT
This sequence comes from Flavobacteriales bacterium, assembly GCA_022428285.1. Taxonomy (GTDB): domain Bacteria; phylum Bacteroidota; class Bacteroidia; order Flavobacteriales_D; family Sanyastnellaceae; genus UBA8752. The sequence continues at coordinate 1,972 of JAKMCX010000260.1, read as the reverse complement.
CCAATGCGGCTCTCCACGATGATCTCGCGGTTACCCCGCTTGATTTTACCGTAGGACACAATGCCGTCAACTTCAGAAACCACCGCAGGATTGGAAGGATTCCGTGCCTCGAAAAGCTCGGTCACACGCGGCAGACCTCCCGTAATGTCACCCGACTTACCCGCGATACGCGGAATCTTGGCGAGAATGCGTCCGGTCTCCACTGAATCGCCCTCTTCAACACTGACGTGGGCGCCAACAGGAAGGGAGTATACTTTGAGTACTTCCTTCTTTGGGCCCACGATGTGAATCGCGGGGTTCTTCTTCTTGTCCTTGGTTTCGGTGATGACGATCTCACGGAAGCCGGTCTGTTCGTCCAACTCCTCGCGGTAGGTCACTCCGTCCTCGATCATATCGAAGACGACCGTTCCCTGCTCCTCACTGATGATCGCGTTGTTGTAGGGGTCCCAAGTACAAATGGTATCACCCTTCTTGATCTTCTTGCCGTTCTTGACCTGAAGGACCGCGCCGTATGGGAGGTTTGTGGAACTCAATGTGATTCCGACCTGTGGGTCGATCACCTTGAATTCTGTAGAACGAGAAACCACGACCGTCTCGACCTCACCATCAGGTGTAGCCCGCTGTACGGTACGCAAGTCCTCGAGCTCTACCACGCCCTCTTGACGTGCTACAATCTCATTCTCATCAGAAATCTTGGATGCCGTACCACCAACGTGGAACGTACGCAGTGTCAACTGCGTTCCAGGCTCACCAATGGACTGCGCCGCAATCACGCCCACTGCCTCGCCCTCTTGGACCAGACGGTTTGAGCTCAACGCTCGGCCGTAACACTTGGCACACACACCACGGCGGCTTTCACACGTCAACACGGAACGCATCTCGACTTCGTCGATTCCCGCTTCCTCAATGGCGGCCGCTACAGCCTCCGTGATTTCGGAGCCGCTGGCCACAATGAGCTCATCGGTTTCGGGATGGTTCACGTCTTGGACAGAAGTACGACCAATGATGCGGTCTGCGAGAGACTCTACCACCTCCTCGTTTTTGCGCAACGCCGTCGCCGTGAGGCCACGGATGGTGCCACAATCCTGCTCGTTGATGATCACATCCTGTGCGACGTCCACCAGACGACGGGTCAAGTAACCCGCGTCAGCTGTCTTCAACGCCGTATCCGCCAGACCCTTACGGGCACCGTGCGTGGAGATGAAGTACTCGAGGATGGAAAGTCCCTCCTTAAAGTTGGAAAGGATGGGGTTCTCAATGATGTCCTGACCTCCAGCAGCACTGGACTTCTGTGGCTTGGCCATCAGACCACGCATGCCACTCAGCTGACGGATTTGCTCTTTGGAACCACGGGCTCCAGAGTGCATCATCATGTAAATCGAGTTGAAGCCCTGCTTGTCGGTCTCCAAACGCTCCATCAAGATGTTGGTCAACCTCGAGTTGGTGTTCGTCCAGATGTCAATGATCTGGTTGTACCGCTCGTTGTTGGTGATGAGGCCCATGTTGTAGTTGTCCATCACTTCACCCACACGCTCATTGGCCTTGTCGACCAACTCCACCTTCTCTTTCGGGATGATGATGTCGTTGAGGTTGAAGCTCAAGCCACCCTTGTAAGCCATCGTAAAGCCAAGCTTCTTGATGTCGTCCAAGAACTGAACCGCGCGTGGAACACCCACAGCCAGCAAAACGTCCGAAATGATGGTCCGCAGGCTCTTCTTGGTCAGGAGCTCGTTGACATAGCCAGCTTCGGTAGGCACCACTTCGTTAAAGAGCACACGGCCCACAGTGGTGTCGACGATGGAGCTGTTGCCTTCGTGGTCGTTCCAACGCACCTTGATGCCCGCATGCAAAGCAGCGCGGCCCTCATTGTACGCAATGATCACCTCTTCCGGAGAGTAGAAGGTCATGCCTTCTCCCTTTACAGGCTCCTCCTTGGTGGACTTGCGCTCTTTGGTGATGTAGTACAGGCCCA
>JAKMCX010000253.1 GCA_022428285.1 Flavobacteriales bacterium | reverse complement strand
CGTCTCCGCGTGCGGTGGGTGTGCCTGCGTCACGCGCCCGGCACTCAAACTGTGCCTGTGTGAGCAACCTTCGCGCGTCTCCTCGCGCCACCCGTATCCAGTGGTCCAAGTGGTCCCCAATGGACGGCAGGAACGGTGTGGCCTTCTCCACCAGCTGCCGTAGTTGTGCGTCCCCCAAGGGTCTCATCTGCACCACCACGCAGCTCTTCTTCATGCTGGTGTTGACGTCCTGGAACAGGTCTCTACATGCGAATATGAGCCGCTCACCCCTCATCTGTGCGACCCCCTTCTTGTCGGAGGCCTCTAACGAGTCGAGGTCGTCCACGAACACGAGTGTGTGTTGCGGGCTGTGCTGAAGTGGTTTCTGAGTGCTCTTCTGCGAGCTCTGTATGAGAGTTCCTAACCCTTTTTGCCGGAAGGCGTCCTTGGCGCACTGCTGCACGGAGTATTTGACGCTGTCGCTAAGGTCGTTGTTGCCAACCCTGTCCCTGACGCTTACCAAGTTGGCCCCCACTGTTGTGGCCAGGATGGTTGGCAGACTTGTTTTGCCGCACCCGTGCGGCCCCACCAGGATGAGCGGCTTTTGCAGACATACCCCCGATTGCCACCAGTGCAAGGCCCTGTTCCATGCGTCCGTCTGTCCCAGCAGGTCGGATGCCTTCCGCGGCCTGAGCACGTGCGTGAGCATGTCGGCGCTGCTTGTGGTTCTGCTTGCGGTGCACGGTGGCGCTTCTGGGGCCACCTGTGGCCTGGGCGTGTGGTTTGGGGGTTGTCTGGGTACAGCATGTGTTACAGCATGTGTTACAGCATGTGTTACAGCGTGTGTTACAGCAGGAGTGGGTTGGGTCTCCATCTGTCTGGGTTTTTTGGTTTGCGCCGGTGGCGTGTCCGCTGCTGCAGCTGTGTCCTCCTTCCGCGCGCGCTTCAACAGGGGGCGCCTTCTGGCGGTGCTGGTGCCCACCATAAGCGCTGAGACTGCCATGCGCCTGGAGTTCCGCCTTCGTCCATGCGATGGTTGGTTCATGTTGGGTAAATGCGTACTGCGCCTGGGGGACCGGTCTGCGCCTGTGCCTACAGTGTGGGTTGCGATTTATAAATATAGGCCACTTTTTATCTTTCACATAATTCAAACGGCAAACATGGCTACGATTGAAGCGTACTTCAACAGCACGGACGGCGCTTGCTCGGGCGTGGCTCACGCGGACGAGGCCACCCACTTGAGCATGGAGGGCGGGAAGTACGCCATCCAGTTGGTGGACAATGACCACTTTCTGCGTGCGTATGCCCAGTCGGTGGACTTGCAGGAGGACAACGCCATGGTGGAACGGCGCACCACGGTGCACAAAATGTTTTTTGACATGGACTTTTTGCAGCGTGGTGAGGTCACCCAGCACGAGCTGGGCGAGTACCTCCGCATCATGGCATCCACCATGGCTCTGTTCTTTACGGGGGCTGTCCACCCGGACACGTTCAAGGCGTACGTGTTTTCGTCGCCGCACAAGACTGTGACCGGCACCGATGACCGCACTCCGTGCACCAAGTCGGGGTTCCACGTCATCTACCCCAACCTGAGGGTGCTGACGGTGCAGGCGCTGAACATGAGGAACGCGTGCGTGGCGGAGGTGGTGCGAGAGCTGGGCCAGCGTGCTCCCCCGAGCAACACGGTGGAAGACGTCATCGACGAGTGTGTGTATGTGGGGAACGGCCTGCGCATGGTGTACGCTTCCAAGTGGGGCATGTGCCCAACATGTAAGCGGCTGAAGAAGAAGCGCTGCACCTCCTGTGGTGGCCACCGTGTGCGCGAGGGTCGCCCCTACAAACCGTTCGGCGTGTTCCATGCCTCTGGCGAGCATGACGACGACGAGCAGCAGGCTGTGCTGGGTGACACCTACTATTGCGTGCGCCGCGCCTCCATTCGGTGCGTCCCCTCTGAGTGTGTCACGGCAGGGTACGCCATCCCCGAGGGGATGCCCCACTTCCAGTTGCCCGACGTGTCGGGGCGCAAGAAGCAGGGCAAGCGCAGGGTGGGTGTTGTGCCGCTGCCCCCGCAGCTTGGTCGGAGTTTTGCGCGCGTGCCGGTGGACGACGTGCGGGTGACCAAGATGCAGGACCTGTTCGCGTCGGGCGTCCTGGGTGACAGGTACAAGGACCTTGTGGTCAGCGAGTTGCTTATTGACAAGAACGAGTCGTTCTACCTGTGCCACGTGATGGGGCGCAACAGCACCCTGTGTGCCAACAACGGCAAGTGTCACACCAGCAGCACCGTGTACTTCCACGTGGAGAAGGAGAGCAAGCTGATCTTCCAGCGGTGCTTCCAGCGGAAGGACCGTGTGGGCACCACCGGTGTGCGCTGCCGCGAGTTCAAGTCGGTGGGCACTCCCATCGACAGCCTGCTCTACTCGGCCCTGTTCGGGGCTCGCACGGCGGCTGCCCAGTACGAGGAGGACCTGCTGAACATCCAGAAGCGCCGCATCATGCCCATGCCGTCCGAGATGTCCAAGGAGATGAGGCTGCGCGAGATGAAGGCCAAGATTTTCCTGTTCGTGGAGACGGCTCAGTCAAGGCCTATGAAGAGGCGCAAGAAGGTGGACCTGGACGACAACCGGCCCCACCCGTTGGTCCCCAGCATGACCATCGCCAAGGTGAAGGGCCTGAGCTCCAAGGAGCTGTACCGCCTGGACCTGCAGAAGAAGACGGAGCTTGACTCTCACAAGAGCGCGATTAGAAGCCGAAACTAATAAATTTATTTAACTTTTTATGCATAAACACACACATTTGGAATGATTCTTGGTTTTTGTGGAGCAGCTGGCAGTGGCAAAACGTCCGCGTGCGCCTACTTGAGGTCCGAGTTTGGTGCAGTCGTGTGCGAGAGTGTGGAGGAGGTGCCCGTGAGGGCAGCGGGTGCTGGTGACCGCATGCTGGCGGTGAGGAACATTTCCAGCGCTCAGGAAGCGGAGTACCTGAACAGGATGCGAGGCGTCCTCATCCGCATTGAGCGCCCCAGTGCTGTTTACACAGCTCACGGATCTGCTTATGACCCAGCCGGTGCGCTGTACGCGGACGGCCTGCAGTGCGACCTGGTGGTGCCCAACACCAGCTCGGTGGACATGCTGCAGTTCCGTCTGCGCAGTTGTGTTCGGTTGTGCCAAAAGTTGGTGGATAAAAAGTATGTGCAGTAGAAAAAAAGCATGAGCGAAGAAGTCACATCTGACAAGTTGACCGAAGTCAGTACAACCGGTGCGGCATTCAGTGACAAGCAGGAGTCCATGATGGTGGAGTTCTTGGACATGATGGACCAGTTCCTGGTGCAGCTGAAGGTGCTCTTCCCTGAGTGCGCCGAGACGCAGCGGCTGAATGACGTGTTCAACGACACGTTTGACTCGTCCAACCGGTCGTCGGACGACCGCAAGGCAAGTGCCAAGCAGGCGGTGGAAAGGTGGAGTCAGGTGATGCGCCCCCTGTTTTCGCGCTTCGTGTCCAAGGACGACTCGGCGATCGAGGAGCTGTCTCAGGTGCCCGAGCTGAGCGGGCTGGACATCATGGCCAAGTGGAACAGCGAGCTGCACCCCACCACTCGGGACAACATCTTCATGTACCTGACCGAGCTGACGCAGCTGTGCAACGTGAACACCATGTACAACACGGCTCCCAGCAACCTGATGAATGCGGTGTTCTCCATGGCCAACAACCTGACGCAGCAGCTGCAGGCGGGCCAGTTGGACCTGAACAACCTGAACGTGATGGGGTTGGCGGAGGACATCATGCAGCAGGTGGACGAGGACGAGATCCAGAACTTTGCCCAGAACATCACCCAGGGGGGTTCGGACATGTCCCAAGTGCAGGACATGTTCAGCATGGCCTCCCAGATGATGAATGGGCTGGGTGGGAATGGGGTGGACCTGTCTGCGTTGCTGGGACAACGCAAGTAGGTGTCTTAAAAAACATGGTGCACTGTAGTAAACGGTGTAGTAAAACAGTGTAGCAATGCCTGTAGTCCACCTGCCCACCCTTCTCAGCCTGGTGTTCTCCGCGGAGCAGGGTCTGCAAAGCTCCCA
>JAKMCX010000252.1 GCA_022428285.1 Flavobacteriales bacterium | reverse complement strand
AACTGGACTTGCCCTTCATTGGCGCGCAGCCATTCCGGGAAGTCCTGGCGGTCCACACGTGCAACGCAGGTGCGGTCTTGGTGGTTGCGGGCCTTGTCTGGCCTGGCTGAAAAGTCGTCTACCAAGACCAGGTCATTGAATCCGTCCGCATTCAAACGGGCAACAAGTGCACTTCCAATGAACCCAGCGGCCCCTGTAATGGTAATCATGGTGCGAAGGTACTTTCGCGCAACAAGCCATGAAATACGTTTACGTCACCCGCCGCGCCCGATTCAATGCCGCCCACAAATTGTGGAACGACGATTGGTCCGAGGAGCGAAACCTCGAAGTCTTCGGCAAATGTGCCAATCCCAATTGGCACGGCCACAATTACGAGCTCCACGTCACCATCAAGGGTGCGCCGGCTGAGGAAACGGGCTATTGCATGGACCTCAAGGATTTGAGGGACATCATCAAGGTAGAGGTGGAGGATCCATTGGACCACCGAAACCTCAATTTGGACGTGCCTTGGATGAAGGGCGTGAGGACGTCCACCGAGAACCTGATCATCGCGATTTGGGAGCGCTTGGAGCAACCCATACAGGCAACGGGATGCGCCCTGCACCACATCCGCCTTTACGAGACGGAAAACAACTACGCGGACTACTACGGAGGCGAGTAAGGCGCTTCTCGGACGTACCTTGCAGGCCATGCCGCTGTACCGAAGAGAGGACATTTATGACGAGGGCGCCATTGAGAGCATGGCCGAGCATTACCGGGCCATCCTGACCGCCACTGGTGAAGACGCCGGGCGTGAAGGGTTGCAGAAAACACCGGAGAGGGCGGCCAAGGCTTTGGCTTTTTTGACCCAAGGCATGGGGCAGGATCCGGCTTCGATTCTGCGTTCGGCTTTGTTTGAGGAGGATTGCGAAGAGATGGTCATCGTTCGCGACATCGAGGTGTTTTCGCTCTGTGAACACCACATGTTGCCGTTTTTGGGCAAAGCCCATGTCGCCTATCTGCCAGAAGGGAAGATCACCGGGTTGAGCAAAATTCCACGGGTTGTCGATGTGTTTGCCCGCCGCTTGCAAGTACAGGAGAGGTTGACCCGACAAATTCGGGATTGCATTCAGGACACCTTGAACCCGAAAGGGGTGGCCGTGGTCATCGAGGCCCGCCACTTGTGCATGCAAATGCGCGGTGTAGAGAAGCAGCACAGCCTCACCACCACAAGTGCTTTTACCGGTTCATTTCTCAACGATTCCAAAACGCGCAAGGAATTCATGCGATTGATCGACACCAAGGGCGCCTGATTCCATCGGAATTGCGCAATTTGCGTCCATGTCCAATCAAGACCCTCCCCGCATTTTTGGCGGGAACAACACCTCCGGTTTTTCTTCTGCGGCCCCCATTGTTCAAGATGAACGAGCGTTCATGAACGGGGTCTATGGGTGGATGGCCGGTGGCCTCGCCATTACAGCAGCCATGGCATGGTACTTTGCCAGCAGTGGTGCCATCACCTTGCTCTACAATGAGATGGGCGGCATGAGCATGCTGGGGTGGGCGGTAACCCTCGCTCCGCTGGGATTCATCCTCGCCATGAACTTCGGGCTTCAGCGCCTGAGCGCATCTTCCTTGGCCCTCCTTTTTGTGGCGTTCAGCGCGACCATGGGGGCTTCATTGAGCAGCGTCTTTTTGGTGTACAGCATGGGAAGCCTCACACAGGTTTTTGGCATTACCGCAGGCACCTTCTTGGTCATGTCCGTCATTGGATACACCACTTCTACCGACCTCAGTCGTTTTGGCAGCATCTTGGGCATGGCCCTCATCGGCATTTTGATCGCCATGGTGGTCAATTGGTTCTTGGGATCCTCCGTGCTTGATTTTGGCATCTCGGTCTTGGGTGTGCTGATTTTTACAGGCCTGATTGCCTATGACACCCAGAAGCTGAAGCGGATTGCAGCGGGGGTGGAATACGGCAGCGATCACGGCCGGAAATTGGCCCTACTCGGCGCCACCAGCCTCTATTTGGACTTCATCAACCTCTTTTTGTTCTTGCTGCGGCTGATGGGCCGCCGCGATTGAGCGAAGGGATGAAACGCAAAAAAGGCGGGCCGCTTGGCCCGCCTTTTTTGATGCAGCAGATCGGGATTCTAAGAGAATCAGCGAACCATGAGCCGCTGAGACCAAGTGCCGCGGCCTTCGAGCTCAAGGTGCAACACATAGGCGCCTGCGGTCAATGGCGCGGCGTCCAAGAAGTACTTGGAGGTTCCACCAGCAAATGGGCCTTCGTGCAATGTCAGGACCAGCCGGCCAGCGGCATCCCGCAGCACGAGGCGTCCCTTCGCGCGAGCGCTCAATTGAACCGGCACACAGGTGATGGCCGCAGCGGGATTGGGGAAGGCGGGTTGGAACCCTGCGAAACTGGGCGCTTCCGCGATGCCATTGACCAGCACCTCGCCCACACGGAACTGCCAGTATCCTTCTGGGGCAGGCATGGGGCGGTCTTGAACCTTCCCGCTGACCGAAGTTCCCTCGATGTAGTATTGGACAACGGTGCCCTCGGGCTGCGCCGGGATGGCCGCAGTCCACATGTCTTCCATGCCGGAAGCCATGGCCACCTCACTGTAATCCGTCTCTCCCTCTAGGCGCCAGAACATGCGGGCACCTTCAATGCCGGAACGGTGCTGTACCAAGGCTTCCACGGGATAATCGTTCTCGGTGTCTTCCGTGTCATCCAGCGGCTGGTGGCTGATCAACAGGGGGTCTTCCACCCCTACGCTGTGGGTGATACAGTGGATGGCACCACTGGCAGAGATGATTTGGTTGCAGTCGATGCCAACCACGTTGTAACCAGGCAGTGCCTTCTCATAGACGGCGATGGCGGTGGTGTCGTATTCCTCATAATAAGTGGGCAGCAGAATGGTGTTGTTGACGAAAACCGAGTTGGTGTAAGTCATGTAGTCCCCTCCTTCATCGGGGAAGCCACCGCCCCAACCTGGCTCTGGAGGGGAAGGGATGCGGACCACATCAAAGGGGGTGCCCCACTTGCTCGTGTGGTTCGAAAGCACGTACTCGAGGTTGGCCTCGATTTGAGGGCCATCGGCCAGACCAGCTGGGTATTCCGCCATCAAAATCGTTTCCTCGTCAAGCAGCTTCATGTGCATGTCGATGTGGTGAATGCCATCGAATGGTAGGTTCTCCATGCGGATGTAGGTGTGCAGTCCCATAAAGTCTGCGAGGATGCCTTCGATGTCTTCTGCGCTATGGTCAGGGAACTGGGTGCCCCACCAAGTCGACCCTCCCGAATTCTCATCTCCGATGAGGTCCGAAGCAAAGCCCATTCCGAATCCGTCGCTCATGAAGTTGCCGCCTGTGTTCATGAGCTCATAAGGCTCGGCAGTGGTTTCGTAGAGGTCGATGCCCATGTGGTCTGCGATGACCTGCGGGGCGACGTCGTCCTCCGGTCGGGGACGGTTGTAGAGCCAGTCTACGATGATGCGGTCATCGACCCCGTTGCCATAGACGGTGTTGGGGCCGTAGTCGCGGATCCATACGGTGTTCAGGGGGACTTCCAAGATGGTGATGTTGTCCATCGTTGCAGCGGCTCCTCCGTTGTTGTTAGAAGTGATGTAGTCTTCCACATAGCCAGCGTCCTCTGTGAGGACAATGACTTCACATTCTTGGGCGGCGTTGACCACGATTTGCTTTTCGATGGCGCTATAGCCCTCCCATCCTACGCAGAGGATTTCAATTTCTTCCCACTCCGCCATGGTGCGCAGGTTGTCAAATTCCGGCGGCGTTGTTTCTCCGCGAGAAAGCAGGGTAGGGTATGGGTTGGCCTCGTAAAAAGCCGCCTCCCGCGCATCGATGCCGTGGGAGAGTGGGGCGTCAAACCGCTGGGCCGAAGCAGTGCAGGCCAGTAGCACCGCAGATGCGGCTGTGACTTGGCGAAGCCATGGAGAGAAATCTTGCAGAATCATAAATACAGGTTTCAGGGTAGGAAGTTAACGCGGCCACCAATGAAAAGGTGGCCCAAGGACACAAGATCCAAGGGCCACCTTCGAATGCAGTGGGCGGTTTAGAGCCGGAACATCACGGGAAGCGTGATGGTGGTGGAAATGGCGTTTCCTTCTTTGGTGGCTGGAGCCCAGTTGGGCATCGCCATCGCGGCAGCAACAGCAGCGCTGTCCAAGGCGGGATGCAGGGACTCAATGACATGGGCATTGGTCACGGCTCCACTCTCGGAAATGGTGAACTCCACAAACACTTTGCCTTCTATGCCATCCGCCCTAGCGGATTCTGGATAGGAGACTTCTCCAGCAATAAAATTCATGACTTCGGCAGCGCCACCGGGGAATTCCGCGGAGACCACTTCTGAAGTGGTGTCCAGCGTCTCGTCTTGGGCGGCCTCGGCCTCTGGTCCGCCGGCACAGCTGAACAGTGAGGCGGTAAACATCGCACCTGCCAACAGGCCGGTGAGGGAACGGGTGAATCGAATCATGGGCCGAAATTAAGTGAATCACAGCGCATTGCGCATGCTGGACAAGACTTCCTCCACTGTTGGCGCATCCACGGTGTGGCCGCCCGAAAAAGTGTGGTGAATGACCTTCTCGGTCTGTCCACCACAATCCAGCCAGTCGCGCATGGAGGAGCGAAACCCGGCTTCGACATCGAGGATGTAGGGGTCCTCGGTCCCTGTGATCAGGTGCAGGTTTGGCGCGCTTGCAAAGGCCTGCTCGCTCTTGGGCAGGTCAGGGGGGAGCACACCACTGTGGGCCACCACGCCATGCCAAGAGCCCACCGGCCTCTCGCCGAGTGCCAGCCACCGCAGTGCTGTGGCGACGCCTTGGGAAAATCCCAGCAGGACTTGGCGTCCCTGGGGCTGGCCGCCATCGATGCGCGTTCGAAGGGCATCCAAAAACCCCACATAATCGGCAATGTCAGAGAGGCGGTCCTCCTTGGTCATCCAACTGGCGCCGACCCTTCCCGAAGTCCCCTTCAAATAGAACCGGTGACCGCCTTCAGGGGCCACAACGTGCCAGCCGGCATCTGCAATCGGCTGGAATTTGCGCACAAAGTATGGGGCCAGTTGGCCATAGCCATGAAGGGCGTAGAGGGTTCCCAATGCTTCTGCAGGTGGGGGTCCTAACTTCCAATAGCGGGCTGTTCGCGGTGTGCTGAAGTGATGGGATTCGGCATCCATCACCACGTGAAGTTTAGTGCGGCGGTTCCAAAAGCGGGGCAGTACACCGAGTCTACAAGCAGGCCATCGGGTTGACCAATCAACGCCACTTCCAAATCGGCACCCCAAGTCATCCATCGGTCGCCATGCATCAGACATGTCCACGCCGAATCCGCTCCCACGCCTTCGAGCAAGATTTGCTCCGTAGGACAGCAATCGCAGGCGAAATCCTCTCCAAGGTTGAAACGCACGTTGTCGGTAGAGTCTTCGGGGGCCACACTGGCGAGTTGAACGTGCAAGGTGCACACGGCATGAAGCCCCACGGTCAAGTCATAGGGGTCGTTGGGGTAAAGGTCGTCGGGGTTCAAGGAGCCCGCAGCAGGGAAGTGGTCTTGTGCCACCGCCGTCCACCGCAAGCTGTAACTGCTCTTCCGGGGAAAGGTCACCCCAAAGGCGCCCATGCCGTCCGAAGTCGCTTCGCCCACCACAATCTCCGCTTGAAGGGCACCGTCTTCCACAGACCGCTCATAGAGCGAGAACCCTGTCCCACTCAAGGGCGATTGGGAAGACACCGTCTTGGCCTGACCGGCGATGCGGAGCTCCATACCACCGCGGTCACGTTCACATCCCCAAAGCAACAAGGGCAGCATCCAGCATATTTTCCACCGCATCATTTGATGATTTCCAGTTTGGCAAACTTCAGCAAGAGTTGCTTCTGTCCGGCAGAAGGAAAGAAGACCGTGGCTTTGACATTGGGAGGATTGCCCTCCAGTTTGAGCACCTTTCCTTTTCCAAAACGGGCGTGCTTGACTTCTGTACCGGGCTGGACTTCGCCGGCGGCTGCAGCAGGAGCAGCGGGTGCTCCGCCTTCTTGGACCTTGCGCATGCCGGGCCGGGGTGGTGTGCTCGCTGCGGGAGCGCTTCCAGCGGTTTTGCGCCCAGAAGGCATGGGCTTGTAAAATGAATTGCGGGCAGAATTGAAGTCAAAGGGTTCAGAACGCCGGGCATCGACTTTGGGAAGGTTCAAATAGCGCTCATCCACTTCTTCTATGAACCGCGAAGGTTCATTTTGCATCAGCTGTCCCCATCGGTAGCGGGTCAATGCATAGCTCAAGGTGGCCTTCTTCTCGGCCCGGGTCAGGGCGACATAAAACAACCGCCTTTCTTCCTCGAGTTCTTCGCGGGTGTTCAAGGCCATTTGGCTGGGGAACAGATTTTCTTCCAACCCTACGATATAGACGTGCGGGAATTCGAGGCCCTTGGCCGCGTGGATGGTCATCATGGAGACTTTGTTGTCGTCACCATCGTCTTGGTCAGCGTCGGTCAGCAGTGCCACGTCTACCAGGAAATCGGCCATGGTGTTGACGGCATCGGGGTTTGCCGGATCGATCTGGTCCGAAAACTCCTTCATGCCCGCGAGCAATTCCTCGACGTTCTCATAGCGGGCCACCCCTTCGGGCGTTTTGTCCTTGTGCAGCTCTCTCAGCAAACCCGTGTGCTGGGCAATGTGGTGTCCAAGGTCAAAGGCCGTGGCCGATTCCAGCTTGGTCGCAAAGCCCTCGATCATGGTGGCAAAATCCTGCAGCTTGCCCCACGCGGCTCCTTTGAGGTCGTCCGGCTTGCGCAAAGGGTCACTCACAACCTCCCAAAGTGCGCAGTCGTGGTGGGACGCTGCTACGGTCAGCCGGTCCAAGGTGGTCTTTCCTATGCCGCGGGCGGGGTAATTGACCACGCGCTTAAACCCTTCGTCGTCTGTGGGGTTTGCCACCAGTCGGAAATACGAGATGAGGTCTTTGATTTCCTTGCGCTGATAGAAACTGAGCCCGCCATAGATGCGGTAGGGCACATTGCGCTTCCGGAGCTGTTCCTCGAAAGCACGGCTTTGCGCATTGGTGCGGTACAGGATGGCGAAGTCCTTGTTGTCGGCTTGCTGCCTCGAACGCGTGGTCATGATGGCATCGGCCACAAAGCTGCCTTCGTCGTTGTCGCTCAGCGCCCGGTGCACATCGATCTTCTCGCCTTCGTCATTGCCGGTCCAGACGTCCTTTTGAATCTGGTCTTGGTTTTTGGCAATCACAGTGTTGGCCGCCTCCACAATGTTTTTGGTGCTGCGGTAGTTCTGCTCAAGCTTGTACACCACGCAATCGGGGTAGTCCCTTTTGAAATTGAGGATGTTCTGAATGTTGGCCCCGCGAAAGCTGTAGATGCTCTGGGCATCATCGCCCACAACACAGACGTTTTCGCGCGCCGCGCCCAGCTGGCGGATGATCATGTACTGGGCGAAGTTGGTGTCTTGATACTCGTCAACCAGAATGAAGCCGAACTTTTGCTGGTACTTGTGCAAGAGGTCTGGAAAATCCCGGAGGAGGACGTTCGTTTTGAAGAGCAGGTCGTCGAAGTCCATGGCCCCTGATCGTTTGAGCCGCGCATCATAACCAGCGTAGACTTCTGAGATTCTGGGCCGCCCGGCCTGGTGATCTTCCCCGGTGATGTCGGGATTCTGCGCGTAGTCCGCGGGGCCAAGCAAATTGTTTTTGGCGCCTGAAATGCGGTTGTGGATTGAATTGGGCTTGTACAATTTGTCGTCGAGCCCCAGTCCTTTGATCACGTCTTTGAGTACGCTGCGGCTGTCTTGTGTATCGTAGATGGTGAAGTTGGAGGGGTAATTGATCCGCTCGCTTTCAATGCGCAGAATCCGGGCAAAGACGCTGTGAAAGGTGCCCATCCAGATGTTGCGCGCCTCGGAATCCCCTACAATGCGGCCAATCCGCTCCTTCATCTCACGGGCCGCTTTATTGGTGAACGTGAGCGAAAGGATCGAGAAAGGATCCACCCCTTGGTCGATCAGGTGTGCAATCCGATGGGTCAATACCCGGGTCTTTCCCGAACCTGCTCCCGCCACGACCATCATGGGCCCTTCTACTTGTCCTGCCGCGGCCTTTTGCGCCTCATTTAATCCTTCCAACATCTCCATTATTCAAATGTAGCGGGATTGGCTTCCAACACATTGCCGCTCTCCACCCCATGAAGTGAAATGAACTGCACAATTGAGTGTTGGAATTCCCGGCATTTCCCGTAGTTTTGCACCCCCGTTGAAAAATGGGGCAGTGGGCTATTTGTCCCTGAATGATTGAAAACGACGCCATTAACAAGCAATGCCGACGATCCAACAGTTGATC
>JAKMCX010000232.1 GCA_022428285.1 Flavobacteriales bacterium | reverse complement strand
GGTGCTGTCCAATTTTCGCCGCTCGAATCCCCCCTTCAGGGGATTTTCCCGGAGCAAAAGAAAACCCGGCCCTCTGCAGGCCCGGGTTTGTCGTGGGTCATACTGGACTCGCCCCAGTGCCCTCTGCCCTGTCAAGGCAGCGCTCTGAACCAGCTGAGCTAATGACCCTCTGCTGAATCGGACGGCGAATATACGATGCAGCAGCGTCACAATTCACCGTCAATTGTACCCCTCATCGCGCCTGTACTCAAAATCAAAAGCGCGGGGCCACTTCACTTGTCTTCCTCATCCATTCGGGCGCCACCGACTGAGGTCAATGCCGAGCATTGCCTCTACCTCAGCGATGTCTTCGGCAAACAAAGGATAGAGCGCGGCCCTGTCCTCGTCGGTCAAATGCGGCAATCCTTCCGACGTATACCACCGCCGGCCAAGTGCGCCCTTCACCCCTTTGGGCAACCACCGTGAAGCCACCGACTTGATGCCGTTTTGGGTCAACCAGTGGTTGACGCCTTCGAACCGTGCGCGGCCCGCACGGTTGCCGGACGCCGGAGGCGCTTCGGGAATGTCCCCCTCCATTTCCAACCAACCGGCAAGGTCCGCCCAAGTGGCCCCGTCGTTGAGGTGGTCGTTGAACACCACTTTGATGCTGTGTTCAGGAAAATGACGGCGCCACCGCTTGATGGCTTGTGCATACAATCCGGATTCCACGAAAAGCTCGCTGCTTCCCCAACCCGGGTTGGGGTGGGCCTGATCGGCAGACACGGCAGCCATCAGGGGCTGGTCTGTGTAACCGTATTTAAGGGCCATTTGCCAGTGTGAAAACAGCCGTTCAATGGGGTTTCGCAGCGCAATGAGGATGCGCGCCTCAGGATACGCTTCAGCAATGTTTGCCGGCGCGTCCAATGAGTTGAGGTATGAGGTACTGCACTCTCCAACCACCCTGTGGGCAGGGTTTGCCCCTTCAAAGAGGGCGGCGTATTGGCCCGCATCCCGCACAAAAGCCACCTGTCGGGACGCCAATGGTTTTTGGGTGAAGTACCGGTCCAAGTCATCTGGCGTATTCGCGGTGAAAGACTTGGAAAACCGGGCTGTGTCTATGTCTGTAGAGAAGTGGTTGGGCTCCTTGATGGGGCTCAAGAATACTTGAGGATGCCGCGAAAGGCGCCCGTGAATCAAGGTCGTCCCCGCCTTGGGGGCGCCAATGAGAAAGAAGTTCAGCTTCGTCTCCACCATCCGTTGAGCAAAGAAACCATGATGAAGCCATGCTTGCGGCGGATGTACCACACGCCCAAGCCATTCCAAAACAACATGCCCAAGGCTGCCGATGCCGCTCCGCCGACAATCCCAAATGCCGGAACCAAGAACAAGGCCGCGCTCAATTGTGCCGCTGCAGAAACGGCCAAGATGACCAGACCGGCTTTTTCACCACCGGTCATGTTGAGCAGGTACATTACAGGTCCGCACAAGGCATTGAAGCACTGTCCGGCCAGCAGTATGAGCAAGGCGCTGTATACCTGAGGGGTTGAAAAAGCCACGCCCCAAAACCCGAGCAGCCAAGGACCCAACACCGCCAAAAACAACAGGCCAGGCAGGGCCACAGCGGTGTTCATCCAACCAATGCGGTGCACGGTTCGGCGCAGACCTTCGCGGTCTCCGGAAGCGTGCAAGGCCCCAAAAGTGGGCGCCCCAAGCGCGTTAACTGCGAATTGCGTGAAGGTCAGCAAGGCGGCCAACCGGAAAGCTGCCCGGTAGTGGGCCACCGCCGCTTCATCCATCCATGCGGCCAACATTGCGGTGTCGGCCCAACTCAACACCATGTGCAGCATGCTGCCCATCCATATGGGTGCTGCCAGACTGCGCAACACGGCAGTGTCCTGTTTTTTTTCGTCAGCCAAGGGGACTGATGCGTCCAATTTTGAAGACCGTTGGAACAGCGTCACGGCACTGGCCATGCCAAACATCGCCAGTGTCATCGCGGTAATGGCCAGCACTTTGGTGGGCTCCCAACCCAACAGTACGATCAACACGGCCCCCATGAGCATCCACCAACCTGGTTGCAGCAAGGCATACCAAGCCACGCGTCCTGTGCCTCGGAGTGCTTCACCTGCCCAACCAATCAATATCCACGACCCGATGGCCAGGCCCAGTCGGCCGTCGATGGTGATGCCCCATTTGGAACCTGGCATGAGGAACCCCCAAACGGTCACCGCTGCAGCCATAAAAAGCAAGGGCTTTGTCCATTGCAGAAAGCGCCGAATGATCCTCCCATGCGCCCCCTCCGAAGACCAGCCTCCGAAGAGTTTGACCACAGCCCCCTCGAACCCGCCACGGAGCAGTGTGGCGCCTACTGTGATGGCCAGTACAAAGAGCTCGGCCCGGCCCAATGCCGCATCTCCGAACTTCCTGGCAACCAGCAAGGAGAAAAGAAACCCTCCCAAAGCGCCCAAGACTTTGATGAGCAACACCGTTCCCGAACCGCTCAGCAACCGGCGCCAAGAACCATCAAGGCGGGGGGTGGTATTGGAAGTCTTCGTCAATGTGGCCTCGTTTGGTGGGCACTTCGGCACGATGCCTTGGCAGCCCCGCCAGGAATCGAACCTGGATCAAACGTTTAGGAAACGCTTATTCTATCCGTTGAACTACGGGGCCGTCTGACAAAGAAACATCGCCCACTGCGAAGCTGCAGAAAAAAGCCCCGCGTCCGAGTGGGAGCGGGGCCGGGGCCTCATTGGGGTAAGGCCCCTTGGGC
>JAKMCX010000226.1 GCA_022428285.1 Flavobacteriales bacterium | reverse complement strand
CGGGCAGAACGATTCGGCCTATGCGCTCTCTCCTGAATACGACCTCTCGGGCTTGTCCAATCCTCAACTCAGCTTTTTCTACCATATGTACGGCGCCACAATGGGCAGCTTGCGTGTGGATGTGTGGAACAACGGCAGCTGGAACAATGGCCTGTGGTCCGTCTCCGGACAGCAGCAGAGTGCAGGTAATGACCCTTGGATCAAAACTTCCATTCCGCTGACCGGATATTCGGGCAGCATCATTGTTCGATTCACTGGAATCCGTGGCTCAAGCTTCACCGGGGACATGTCTTTGGACGACATCCGTGTGGATGAAATACCTGCCTGCCCTGAGCCATCTCTGGCCGGTGTGACCAATATCGGCACCACCCAGGCCGACGCCTTCTGGACAGCAGGCAATAGCGCTGCCACCAATTGGCTGATCGAATACGGCCCCGCCGGATTCACCCAGGGAACCGGTACATCGAGCATTGTGGCAAATGATACCGCTGCCATTACTGGTCTGGTGGCTTCGACGAGTTACGACTACTATGTGGCCGAGATCTGTTCCAATGGAGACACCTCCTTGTTCGTGGGCCCGATCAATTTCACCACCTCCATCTGTGCAGCAAACAACCGTTGTCCCTATGTCATTGACATGTTCGACAGCTTTGGAGACGGATGGAATGGCAATATCCTGGCCATCCAGCAAGGCGGCACGACACAAGGCACCTTCGGGCAGGGCTTTATTACAGGGTCGACATTCGGTCCGGATACCATTTATCTCTGCGATAACATCCAGAGCCAGGTCGTGGTATCAACCCTTGGAAGCTGGACACAGGAAGTCGGCTTCACCATCACAGACCCGAACGGAACCGTGGTCTATAACCATACACCAGGAAACACCTTCTCTGGTGGAACGGTGTTCACCAGTTTCATGAGCAATTGTGACACCCCTTCTTGCGCGTCGCCGGTCAATCCAACTGTGCTGTCTGTGGACACCTCTTCAGCCACCGTCTATTTCACTGCTGGAAGTTCAGGAGCGAACACTTGGTTCATTGAATTCGCTCCGGTGGGCACTCCTCAGGGAAGCGGAACCCTGATCACGGTGACCAACGACACAGCTGTACTCCCCGGTCTCTCACCAGGTATCGCCTACCAATTCTTCGTTTCCGAACTCTGCCCGAACGGAACGGACAGCTCCTTCTTTGTTGGGCCTGAAACCTTTACTGTTCCTGCCTGCCAAGAGCAGGACAAGTGCCCTTACACCATTGATATGATCGATTCTTTCGGAGACGGCTGGAATGGCAATGTACTGGCCTTCAGTCAGGGCAGTTCTACGGCGGGAACCTTTGGGGCTGGCTTTGTCACCGGCAGCAGCTATGGTCCGGACACGGTCTATCTCTGCCCGAACCTACCGGTGCAGATCGTCGTACACACTTTGGGCTCCTGGACACAGGAAGTTGGATTCACTGTAAATGATCCGCAGGGTATGGCAATATTCACCCATACACCTGGCAACACCTTCAATGCCAATACCGTCTTCAACACCTTCACACCGAATTGCGTGCCTCCGGCTTGTCCCAACCCAACAGGACTCAACGCCGTACCAAGCACCAATTCCGCTTCACTGAGCTGGACAGAAGGCTCACCCGGAGCAAGCACATGGATCGTGGACTATGGTCCTACGGGGTATGTCCAAGGGTCAGGTACCCTCGGCACGACCATTGTCACCAACTCCAATCCGTTCAACCTGACCGGCTTGAATGCGGCTTCTGGCTATGTGTACTATGTAGCTGAATTGTGCCCCAATGGCGTGGACACTTCCAACTACACCGGGCCATTCGCTTTCAGCACCCTCTGCGCTACGGTCAATGTGCCCTTTACTGTGGATTTTGAAGCACTCACCTCAGGAAGTGTGGGGCCAAGTCTTGCCAATTGCTGGGAAACTACTGGCTCCGGCTCCGTCCCCAATTGGGTGGCCTTCGAATCCACAGGAAGCAATTCAAATTCCTTAAATACTGGGCCGCACACGACCATACATTCTGGGGAAGCCCCGGTGGAGTTTATATGTACCTCGAGTGCAGCGGAGGCAGCCAAGGCGATACCGCTGGATTGGTATCCGTTCCGATCGATCTCTCTGGTGTGTCAAACCCACAGCTCGATTTCTATTACCATATGTACGGTGCGACCATGGGCAATCTGTACGTGGGAATGAACTCTGGCTCTGGCTGGACATATATCGATACCCTGATCGGTCAGCAGCAGGCCTCGGGCACGGATACCTTCCGCTTGCGCACGGTTCCACTGACCGGAGCTACAGGCGTGACACGTATCAAATTCATTGGAGAAAGAGGGAGC
>JAKMCX010000201.1 GCA_022428285.1 Flavobacteriales bacterium | reverse complement strand
GAGCAGCGCAACAACTGACGCCGCCAGACAGGAGCTCCAATTTGAATTGGGGCTCACTTTATTTCTGGGCGGGCAAGGGCTTTGTGATCAGCGGCAAGGGTATCTAAACTGCCCCATCGCGGGTTTGGATTATTGGACCATCACGGGCATTCGGCTGATTCCGTTTTTGCCATTGAGGACGAGGTGATAGAGGCCGGCGGGCCACATCGAAACGTCCAAGGTGGTTTTGCCAGAGGCCCATTGAGACCGGTGAATCAATTGGCCCAAGTTGCTGTAAACGGCCACTTTCCCAGGCTCGGCTTGGGAGCTCCATTGCACATTCAGTTGGCCGTTGGCAGGCTGCGGGAACACGAGCAATTGGACATTGTCGATCGCTTCGATGCCGGTAAAAATGAGGCCGTCATCCAGGCAAAAGACGTCTGACGTGCAACCGTTGTTGTCGGTCAGGGTAGCGCAAATGGCGGCTGCTTCCCCTTCAGTCCAGATGATGGAAGCCCCTTCGCCGTCGACGCTCAAGACAGAGCCGCCAGAGACGTCCCAATTCACCGTCCATCCCGGCGGAAGGTTGGCCGCTAAGGTGTAATCATAAATGGTGTTGGTCTCCAGGTCTGCATTCGGTCCAGTGATGGTGCCTGGCGCCACAGGATTCGGCTCGGCAATGGTGACTTCCAGGGTGTCTGTGCAACCCAAAGCATCGACAGCAGTGATGGTGTAGTCCCCCGCAGACACATTGGCCCCTGCGTCACCTGCGCCATCCCAATTCAGGATGAGGTCACCATTGCTTTGGATGGCCTCGAGTTCGATGCTGCCATCCAAAGCTCCAAAACAAGAGATGTTCGTCGCTTCGGCTGCCAGTTCCAAGGTTCCGGTTTCGGGGATCACAAATTCGTCTTCTACCTCGCATCCGTTTCCATCGGTGACCAGCACTGAATAGGTGCCCGGGGGGATGTCCATGGGGTTGATGCCAAACCAATCCGCTTCATATGGCTGCGCACCCCCGGAAACCCCCAGAAATGCGATTCCACCGCCCTCGCCCACGCAAGGCGGTGGGGTCACGGTAACGAGTGTATACAAGGTCTGTTCTCCCGTTTCGACTTCCACGTCGAAGGTGGCGCTGCAGCCGTTGTTGTCGGTGACGGTGAGCGTCTGTGTCCCGGCCGACAGGTTGTTGGCAGCTCCCGAGGCGCTGGCCGGCGAGCCGTTCCAAGCGTACAGCCATGGCCCGAGCAATCCTGTAGCTTCCGCTTGTGCGGTGGCCGAAGCGTCGTCCAAGCAAAGCAAGGGATCGACCACAATGTCGACTTCCCAAGGGATGTCCACCACAAGTTCAAACTGTACGAGGTCGCTGCACCCGTTGGCGTCCATGACTTCTGCGGTATAGTTGCCTTCGGTGAGGCTGTCGGCAAATGCCTCGCCAAAGACATTCCATGTGTAGGGCGCCTGACCGGCGTCCAAAGTCAGCACCGCGCTGCCGTCTTGGCTGTCAAAGCAGCTTGGCATGACCAATTCTGCGACTGCGGCTTGGGGGTTCCAATCCACCACTACCACGGTGTCGACGCAACCTCCTGTGCCGTCGTTGAACAGGACCGTATAGGTGTTGCCTTGGCCGCTGCCGTTGAGGAAGGCGTATGGCTCAGTGCTGCCGTTGCTCCAGAGGTAAGCGTTTCCGCCGTTCTCCAAGGCTTCGATGTCGCTGCCGGCAAATTCTCCGTTGACGTGGGCATAGCCTTCGTCGATGGACACGTCGCCTGCATCGGACTCAAAGGAGTGGTGGGCCATGAGGTTGGATTCGAGGGTGACTTCTGGGCAGAAGGTGACCCCGGCCCAGGTGCTGGTGTCCATGGCGGTGTCCCAAATCGCAAAGTGGTCCATCCAGCCCTCGAACTCGTGGTTCCAGCCGCCTCCTCCGGGACCGCCACCGCCGCCGGCTTGGCTTTCGCCATCGTGCAAACGGATGTCGCCGGTGGCCCCGATGACGCCACCGCCCGGGTGAATCCCCAGGGTGTCAGAAAAGGAAAGGGTGCTGAAGCCCACCCCTTCAAGGGCCACCCAGAGCTCGCCCGTGCTGGCATTGCACGACCATCCGGCGCGCTGCCATTGGTCGGTAGAGGCGCCATCAATGGAAGCCCACACACCTTCGGGGTTTGCGGAGTTTTCGTCCCACCAACCGCCCCAGAGGGTGCTGCCGTCGAGGTAAAGTGCAAGGCCGGCATCTTCATCGCCTTCCATGTAGAGGATGTGTTGGTCTTCGAGCTCAATGGGGTTGAATTCCACGCTGATGGTCATTTGGATGACCTCGTCTTCGAAAAGGGGGCTGGCTGGGGTTGCGTTCCCGCCCCCAGGACCGCCACCACCGTCTTGGGCATGGCCCAATTCCACCCGGTCGTTGCCGCCGTCGAAATAGGCTGCGAACAGGTTGGGACAATCCAGGTTGGCCGCCGTGACCACCATGGGGCCTTGGAAGCAATTCCATACGGTGTCGGGTACGAGGTCAATGTCGGTGCATCCGCTGCATGTGCTCAAATCCAATGGGATGTTGACGTCGATGTCTTGGCTGCAACCGGCGCTGTCGGTGGCCACGAGCTGCAGGGTGCCGTTGGGCAAAGCCAACAGGTCTTGTCCACCAAAGTCCAAGGTGACGGGACCGTTGACCGAAGTGATGGTGTCCAAGGTGGCGGTGCCGACTGGGTTTTCGGAACAGTCGTCCGGCGTCACAGTAAAGGACCATTCCATGCCTTCAGGGTTCAGGACTTGGACGTTTTGGTTGTCGTCGCACCCGTTGGCATCGGTGACTTGGATTTGGTAATTCCCCGCATCCAAGGCGGTGGGATCGGCGCCATTGTTGATGGTCAAGCTGTAGGGGGGTGTGCCCCCGTCGAGGACCGCGGTGACGCTGCCATCGCTGCCTCCAAAGCAGGTGGGCTGGACCACCGTCGCCTGTATATTGGGGTTCCAATCCACCACAAAAGTGCTGTCGGTGCAAACGGTGCTGTCGCTGTAGGTGACGGTCAAGGCATACCAGCCTTCATCATCGCCTCCGCCACCACCGCCAAATTCAAGCAGCAGTCCAGGGTTCTCTGATCCATTGGACCATGCATAGGCTTCCGGCCACACGTCCGGGGTTTCATCGACCAAGTCAGAGCCGGCCAAAAAGCCATTCCAACCTTGGCCTGTAAAGTCCCATGCGGCATAGTCGGGGGCAGGCTCAAAGAGCCAAGCCGCTTCTAAACCTGCTTCTACGTTCAAAGGGCAGTTGGCGGCCTCGAGGCGTTCAAGCGAGTCGAGTGGGGCAGACCAGTATCCGACTTCATCGGTCCAGCCGGACCATTCGAAGGGGGTGCCTCCACCGCCTCCACCGCCGCCTCCGCCGGGTTGCACGGCGTCACCGTTGGACAGCTGTGACGTGCCCGCGGCACCGAGCACGGCTGTTCCCGGATGCGCATTCAGGCCAAACCAGCCTGTGGTTCCCACTGCTTCTTGGTTCACATAGACGGTCAATGTGGCTGAATCGAGGTGCCCCACGACCGCAACATGGGTCCACTCCATCCAGTCCTCGGCCGGCGCAAACGCGGAAATCCACTGGGCAGAATCGCCTTCATTCCACCATCCCGCGCGCAGTGAGTCTCCATCGAGGTGCAGGTTCCATCCGATGTTGGCATCGCCTTCTTCCCACATGAACTGAAGGTCGTTGTTGGGGTCTTCTTCCATGCGCCACCAAGAGGTGAGCGAGAATGATCCGGTGACTCCCCCCAAGAGATGGGCTTCATCGGCGTTCCATTGGGCGCGGTCGTTGTTGCCGTCCAACTCCAACGAGAAGGCAGACAGGCAAGGCGATGTTGCCGGCGAAACCGCGAGGGGGTCATTGGAACAATGCCAAAGGGTGTCGGGCAACCCCAGCCCCTCTGCGCAGTTGACCTGTGCGTGTGCCTGCGGGCAAGCAGCGGCCAGCATGGCGACCAGCAGTGACCATAAGTTGCGCTGGCGGATGGAAGCGGTGTCGGGGTTCATGTTCTTAGAACGCATGGGCTAGGGGGGCGTTTAATTCGAAGCGGAGCAACGGTTGTTTCATCGGAGTCCAGGCAAGAAAGAAGTGCCGATTTAGAATCTCTTTGCTTCAGAATTGTCGTTTGTGCATGTCGGCAGAATTGACCCCGGAAGACGTGGACCGCATCATTGGAATGGCGTGGGAAGACCGCACGCCCTTTGAGGCCATCGAAGTGCAGTTTGGGCTC
>JAKMCX010000129.1 GCA_022428285.1 Flavobacteriales bacterium | reverse complement strand
CATCTTCGACCTCAACTTTACCGAGTTGGTTCCCGTGATGCAGGTCAACCTGTCCGGTGATTACCCCATCGACCAACTGGAGGACTACGCCGAAATTCTTCAAGATCAAATTGAAGACGTAGAGCAGATCAACGAAGCGGAAATCCGCGGTGTCAATGCCAAGGAAATGGAGGTCGAAGTGGACCACCTGCGGGCAGAAGCCATGCTCGTCAGCTTCAACGACATCGCCCAGGCCATTGGTCAAGAAAACCTGTCCATTTCTGGAGGAGACATTCTGATGGATGGCCGCCGACGCACCGTTCAAGTGGTGGGCGACTTCCGCAACGCCGAAGACTTGGAGTCCATCATCGTCAAGGCAGAAGGGGGCCAACCCGTCTACCTGCGCGACGTCGCCAACGTCCGGTTCGTGGACCAAGAAGCCACCAGTTTTGCCCGAGAGTGGGGCAACCCTGTGGTGTCATTGGATGTGCGCAAACGGGCTGGAGAGAACCTCATCATTGCCTCCGATGAAATCAACCGGATCATCGAAGAAGCCAAGGCGGAATTCTTGCCCTCGGACCTCAATGTCAGCATCACCTCTGACCAATCGGACCAAACCCGGACCCAGGTCGACGAGCTCCAAAACAGCATCATCCTGGGCGTCCTGCTTGTGGTCGGTGTTTTGCTCTTCTTCCTCGGCCTGCGCAATGCCCTCTTTGTGGGTGTGGCGATCCCACTGTCCATGTTCCTGAGCTTCGCCATCCTCAACGCTTTGGGCATCACGTTCAACGTGATGGTGCTCTTTGCTTTGGTGCTCGCCCTCGGCATGCTCGTAGACAACGGCATCGTGGTGGTCGAGAACATTTATCGATTGATGGACGAGGGCATGTCGCCCTTTGACGCCGCCCGATATGGCGTAGGTGAAGTCGCTTGGCCCATCATCGCCTCCACCGCCACCACGCTCGCGGCCTTCCTTCCATTGGCCATTTGGCCCGGCATCATCGGAGAGTTTATGAAGTACCTGCCGATGACCTTGATCATCGTCTTGTCGTCTTCGCTCTTCATTGCTTTGGTCATCAACCCCATGCTGACAAGCCTCTACATGCGCGTTGAAGAGGCCGAAATGAACGTGCGCAAGCTCTTCATCACAACCGGCATCCTCGTGGTTTTGGGCCTCTTGCTGTTGGGGTCTGGCTGGAATACGTTGGGCAACCTCTTCATCCTCGGCGGCATCATTGGCTTGCTCAACCGGTACATCTTGACACCCGCTACAGCGTGGTTCCAAAACTCACTGCTGCCCTCTTTGGAAAACAGCTACGAACGGCTGCTTCAGTTTTCCCTTCGCGGCGCCAAGCCCTGGTTGTTCTTCTATGGCATGATCGGCTTGCTCTTTGCCTCGCTCGCATTGCTGGGGGTGTTCCCGCCCAAGGTGGAGTTCTTCCCCCAAAACGAGCCCCAGTATGTCAATGTCTACATCGACATGCCCATTGGCACCGACATCGAAGAAACCAACCGGGTCACCAAAGAGGTCGAAGGCATGGTCATGATGGCCATCAACAAACCGGAATTCCTGCGCGATGACGCCGACGGGCAACCCGAGCAGTTCATGGTCAACTCGGTCATCGCACAGGTGGGAGAAGGCACGTCCGACCCTGCCGAAGGGCCGCAATTGGGCGCAACCCCCAACAAGGGCCGGATCACCGTTAGCTTCTTGAAGTTCCAAGACCGAGAAGGCATCAGCACCACCGATGTGTTAAACGCCATCCGCGATGCAGTGAAGGGCTACCCAGACGCCCTGATTCGTGCCACCAAAAACTCCGATGGACCGCCCCAAGGCTTGCCCATCAACCTGGAGATTACCAGCACCAATTATGAAACCGCCCTCGCCTATGCCGATGGCATGCAGCGCTTCATTGAATCCACCGGAATCCAAGGTGTAGAGGGGCTCAAACTGGACGTCGAAAAGTCCAAGCCAGAAATGCCCATCTCCATTGACCGCGACAAGGCGCGCCGCTATGGTTTGAGCACCCAACAAATCGGCTATGGCATCCGGAGCGCCCTCTTTGGCCGAGAAGTCAGCCGGTACAAGGACGGCGAAGATGACTACCCCATCAACCTTCGTTTTTCCGATGCTTATCGGAACAATGCCGATGCATTGATGAACCAAAAAATCATCTTCCGCAGCGCCTCCGATGGTCAGATTAAGGAGGTGCCCATCTCCGCAGTGGCCACAGCAGGTCGGTCGACCACCTACAATGCCATCAAGCGCAAGGACCTCGACCGCACCGTGACCTTGTCTTCAAATGTCCTCGGCGGCTTCAATGCCAACGAGGTCGTGGCTTCCATCAAGTCAGCCCTCGATGACTACCCTGCGCAAGACGGTGTTCAGTGGGAGTTTACTGGCCAACAAGAAGAACAGGCCAAGGAAATGGCCTTCCTGTCCAAAGCGCTGGTCATTGCACTGTTCCTGATATTCTTGATCATTGTCGCGCAGTTCAACAGCATCTCCACGCCCTTCATCATCGGCTTTAGCGTGCTGTTTTCGCTCACCGGAGTGTTCTTGGGATTGGTCGTTTTCCGACAGGACTTCGTGATCATCATGACCATGATTGGCATCATTTCTTTGGCAGGGGTAGTGGTCAACAACGCCATCGTTCTGATTGACTATACCAACCTACTGTTTGACCGCAAAAAGCGGGAGTTGGGCTTGGGAGAAGACGACTTGCTGCCTTTTGTAGAGGTGGTGCCGCTCATCATCCAAGGAGGGCGAACCCGTCTGCGCCCCGTGCTGCTGACGGCCATCACGACCGTACTCGGCCTCCTTCCTTTGGCCATTGGCATCAACGTTGATTTCGTGAGCCTCTTGGCCGAATACGACCCCAAAATCTACATCGGGGGAGACAACAACATCTTCTGGAAGCCCATGAGTTGGGCCATCATCTACGGCCTGACTTTCGCAACCTTCCTCACTTTGGTCATCGTACCCATCATGATGTGGTACCTGATGCGCGCCGAATACAAGTGGATCAAGCGTCTGCCCATCAACCCAACGTGAGCATGCAACATGAAACCCTCCTGATCACTGGCGTCACCGGATTTCTTGGGGGGCACATGGCCCTCGAGGCATTGCGTCAAGGACATACGGTGCGCGGCACCCTGCGGTCGATGGAGCGCGCCGATTCCGTGCGGGCCATGCTCAGAGAAGCTCTGGGTGACCAAGCCGATGAATGCCTTCCGCGTCTTTCGTTTCACCAGGCCAACCTGTTGGATCCAAAGGGTTGGCGGGAAGCCGCATCTGGATGCGATGCTGCGTTGCACGTCGCCTCTCCGTTTCCACTGGTCACCCCCAAGGATGAACAAGACGTCATTGGGCCTGCCCGCCTCGGCCTCAAACATGTGTTCGAAGCCTGCGCATCAGAAGGGGTCAACCGCTTCGTCCAAACCTCATCGACGGTGGCCATCGTCTATGGTCACGGCAGACAAAAAACCGACTTTGACGAAACGGCATGGACCCAGCTTAACGGGGGCATGATTTCACCGTACATCAAGAGCAAAACCTTGGCCGAGCAGGACCTTTGGATGATGGCCAAACAGCACCAAAACATGGCGGTCTCCGCCGTCAACCCCGGTTTCATATTGGGGCCAGTGCTGGACCGAAACGATGCCGGGACCAGTGGTGATGTGGTGCTCAAAATGATGAGGGGGGAGCTTCCGGGGGTGCCCCATCTGGGCTATCCCACGGTTGACGTCCGCGATGTGGTCAGCCTGCACTTTTTGGTGCTCAACGACAAGACGTCCGGCAACCAGCGCTTTGCGGCCACCGCAGAAACCCTGCCTTTTAGAGATTTAGCGAAAACCCTCAAGGGCGCCTTCCCCGAAAAAGGACGCAAGGTGGGTACCATGGCACTGCCCAACTTCTTGGTCAGGCTCTTCTCTCTGTTCGACCCTTCTGTGCGCGGAGTGCTCTCCGAATTGGGCTATATGGCCACCGTATCCTCTGATTTGGCACGAAACCGATACGGTTGGAAACCCCGGTCTGCAAAGGATGCCGGGATAGCAACAGCACAAAGTCTCATCGATCTCGAACATCTAAACTGATTCCCTCATCGCCGCTCTAAATTCGCACCTACGGAACCCGACCGGCACACGATGAGTGATCTTCTCCAACACGAGTGTGGCATAGCCCTCCTCCGGCTCAAAAAGCCACTGCAGTATTACATCGATCACTACGGGACGGCCTTTTATGGCCTGAACAAGATGTACCTCCTGATGGAGAAGCAACGCAACCGCGGTCAAGATGGCGTGGGGCTTGCCAATGTGAAGTTGTCCGTTCCTCCTGGACACCGTTACCTGAGCCGCTCCCGCTCTGTGGAAAAGCAGCCCATTGAAGACCTGTTCTCCCAAGTCATGCGACGGTTTGCAGACACCAGAGAACACCAACCGCATAAACTGAAGGACGCCGAATGGCTTCAAAAGGAGTTCGCCTTTACCGGTGAGGTCTTCCTTGGTCACTTGCGCTATGGCACCTACGGCAGGAACACCATAGAGCGGGTGCACCCGTTTTTGAGACAGAACAATTGGCGCAGCCGCACATTGGCGCTCGCGGGCAACTTCAACCTCACCAACGTCGACGAACTCTTTGACGTCCTGGTCGGACTTGGGCAGCACCCCAAGGAAAAGGCAGATACCGTCACGGTTCTAGAAAAAGTAGGACACTTCCTCGACGAAGAAGTCGAAGCACGCTTCCGTGACTTCAAAGAGAAGGGGCATGAAAAACATGAAATCAGTGAGCTCATTGCCCAAAACCTGAACGTTGCAAACGTCCTAGAAAAAGCGTCCGAAGCATGGGACGGGGGCTATGTAATGGGCGGAATCATCGGCACCGGAGACGCCTTCATAGCGCGGGATCCAAACGGCATCCGTCCTTGCTTTTGGTACGAAGACGACGAGGTGGTCGTAGCCGCATCCGAGCGACCGGTGATCCAAACCGCCTTCAATGCCACCACAGCTCAGGTGCATGAACTGCAGCCCGGAGAGGCCCTGCTCATCGGCAAAGACGGATCAACGCAACTCAAGCAGGTTAGGCCCGCAGCCGAATGCACCCCTTGCAGCTTTGAACGCATCTACTTCTCCAGGGGCAACGACGCCGACATCTATCAAGAGCGCATGGCTTTGGGAGAGACCCTGGTACCCAAAGTCCTTGAGGCCATTGAGCACGACATAGACTCGACCGTATTCAGCTTTATTCCAAACACCGCTGAGACTTCGTTTTACGGCCTGGTCAAGGGCATGGAAAGCCACCTCAACCGGAGTAAAATCGAACGCATCATCGGATTGGGGGAGTCACCAGACCCCACAGAAATCAAGGCCATCTTAGAAGAGCGTCCCCGGGTGGACAAAGTGGCCCTCAAAGACGCCAAACTCCGGACTTTCATAGCAGACGACGGCGCCCGCGATGACCTTGTCGCCCACGCCTACGACATCACCTACGGCACAGTAGAGCGTCACAAAGACCAATTGGTGGTCATCGACGACAGCATCGTTCGGGGCACCACATTGAAGCGCAGCATTTTGCGTATTCTAGACCGGCTCGACCCCAAGCGCATCATTGTGGTGAGCAGTGCCCCACAAATCCGTTATCCAGATTGCTACGGCATCGACATGGCCAAAATGGGGGACTTTATCGCCTTCCAAGCCGCCATTGCCCTGCACACAGAGCGCGGAAACGAAGCCCTCATCGAAAAGGTCTACCAAGACTGTATCGCAGAGCTCGAAAAGCCTTTCGCAGAGCAACGAAACATGGTCAAGCCCATTTATGGGAACCTGACCATCGAAGAAACTTCAGACAAGATTTCTGAGCTGTTGACCCCCTCAGATATGACGGCTGAAGTGCGCATCATCTATCAAGGCATTTCAGGGCTACACGCCGCCATTCCCGACCACAAGGGGGATTGGTATTTCACCGGCAACTTCCCAACACCAGGAGGAAACCGCGTGGTCAACCGCGCCTTTGCCTTTTGGAAAGAAGGACGCTCGGGACGGGCTTACTAAATGACGTCGGGCGTTTAGCCCTTGTGCAAACCGCACTCTTTGGAGGACTGCTCCCACCACCAGCGTCCCGAACGGGGGTGCTCCCCCTCTTTCACAGGACGTGTGCAAGGCGCGCAACCCACGCTCGGATAACCTTTGGCGTGCAAAGGGTTCACAGGAATGTCAATCAATGGAAGCGCCGCCCTCACCTCCTCATCGGTCCAGTCCAGCAACGGGTGCAACTTCTTCAAACCCCAATCGGGTGCCGACTCAAGCATTTGCAAACCAGAACGGTTTTCGCTTTGTCCACTGCGCAAGCCTGTGATCCAGAGGGACCTTCCAGCGCAGATTTTTTGCAAGGGCAGCACTTTCCGAATGGTACAGCAACGCTTTCGGGCCTGGACATCGAGGTAAATAGAGTCCATGCCACATTCGGAATCGAAGGCCGCGACATCCGACTCCTCTGGAAGCACTTTTTCGATTTCAATCCCGAGGATTTTTTCCGTCAAAGCATGCAATGCGAGGGTCTCAGGGAACAGCTTTCCTGTGTCCAAGGTGACAATGTCTACCGGCAGTTTTGCTTCCACAATGGCCCATGTCAAGATCTGATCCTCAAGACTCAAAGACGTTGTGAATATGGCCTTCTCCGCCCCAGCCTCTCGGCGCACGAACTCCTCAATAAGGCCCCCAAGTTTGGACAACTTAGAAAAAGCAGGCATAGTGGTCATACCTGCAAAATTAAGCATTAACCCACTATTCCTATAAGATATATAGGAATTAAATCAGGTCCTTCAGAAATCGGTGCTCCAGAATGGACAATTGGGCATCCCTAGATTCCACCATCACACGCCGCAATCCACACTCCTCCTCCTTGCAATCCTCGCAACGTTCATAGTAGTTCAGACTCACACACGCCAAAGGTGCAATCGGCCCGTCCATCAGGCGGATCACCTTTGCCAAGGTGACCTCATCGGGCGCCATCGCCAATGCGTGACCACCAAAGGCACCACGGCGGCTTTTCACAATGCCGGCAGACCTCAACTCCCCAAGGATTTGCTCCAAAAACTTCACGCTCATGGTTGCTGAGTCCGCAATGTCTCGCGCGCTCGACCAATGCACAGCAGGCCCCTCGGCCTCATGTCGGCGGGTCAAAACGGTCAAAGCCCGCAACGCGTATTGCGCTTTCTTGGTGAGCACTAAAACAGGGGTTGTTATTGGACAATAATGCGAATGGGGTGCGCCCCCTCAAAGGGAGTATACAGGTAAGGGCCACTTCTCCAGTGATCGGTTGAGACCTTGAGGCCTTCTCCATGGCCTTTGGGCAACGTCCAAACCGTTCTTCCCCCTAGGTCCATGATGCGGGCACCCTTCCTTGCGCCATCGAGGTTCAAAAATGACCCTTGCTCGACGGGGTTGGGCCAAGCTGATGCGCCCAGCACCGCTTCTTCACCCATACCCAGCACCGTGTTGTCATACCATGCCACATCCGTTGCAACCAACAGCACTTCTCCTTGATTGTCGGTCACCGTCAGTTCCTCGTGAAAGAAAACGGGCAACACCGAGTCAGGAGCCACATACATCACTTGATCCAAGGTCCACTGGGCAGTATCACCAGCATAACTCTCCACATAAAACTGACTGTAGTTCACGCGCAACACCTCACCAATGGTTGTCCCATTTGGAAGAACGATGGACCCCCAAGCGTCGCCCGTGCTGGTCACATTTCCCAAGAGCGAATAAGGTTCATCAAACAACATCTGGTCTACACTGAACGCGTCTTCGTGCGAAAACCCAAATTCCACAGGAAGGGGCCATTGCACGAGGGGGTCCTCAAATGTCAAGGCCACGCCATTTGCAGAGTTCGCATTTCCCAAAACTGTTACTCCAAGCCCGGTGTAGTCCAGGAAAGTCAACTGGTCCCCCACGGACAGGACCCACTCCGCCCCGGGGTATTCCGGCGCAAACAACGAGGTAGAGGCGTGGTTCATTCCCATGTTGCTGACCACACTGCCATTCACCCCACTGAAGTCCCAGCTTTGGGCTTCGCTGCTTCCAGCGGTCGGTTCTATGAAGCCGGCCGCCAAGACTTGACCTGTGTAACCATTTGGCGGTGGCGTAGGCGCCTCTATTACGGGTTGGGCCATCACAGCGGCTGCGTGAACAGTCAGACACCCCAGAAGTAGCGATTTGTACATGCCGCAAAGATGCCTCAATTGCCACCAAAGCGGCAGGACATCTCCCGCTGAACAACCTGTCCAAATAGATTCAGCTCCCCTTTCGGTCCACAGCCTCAAGGAGGTCTGATACAAAGGCGTCAAACCGCTCATTGACCGCATCATCACCAAACGACCGCAATACCAGCTCACGGTTGTGGCGCCTGTCCTCATCTCCCAGTGGACTTAAATCCAATGTCTTGGCAGAAGCGTCCCCCACAACAAACCCCATTGAAACATAGAGCTTGAAAAGGTGTGAATCCCGGCGCATCAGCACGCGCTGGCCCATTAAAAAGCTCAGCACCAGATTACCGGTGTTCTGGATTCGAATTTGATTGTGCACCACCACCGGGCACTCGGATAAATACTGATAGTACTCATCCAATGAAACCCGCCTTCGCTGCCCTTCCAGCTGTTCGCCGAGTAAAGCCCTGCCCACCAAACTCAGCGCCTTTGCATAGCGGCCACTGCCATAGGCAAGCACCAAACGCACCTGACGGCCAGAAGACCGGATCAAGCGGCGGCGGCTCCACAAAAAATCCAACTGATTGCCCGAGGTGGTGGCACTGCTCCCACAAAGAATGGGGCCGTTCATGTCCCTGCTGGCCTCGACTTCCGGAATGTGCTCAGGCACCGCATTGTACCAAGATGAATACAGGTATTCCGGCTTCTTTGGCAGATATGGAATGGCAATGAACCCAGACTTAAACATGTTGGCAATGCCATCGACGCGGCCCATCGCAGCCAGCTCCAAGTCCCGAGGTGTGACCCTCCACTTTCGGGGAAAAACAGCATTGCGCATCCTTTGCAATACCCCCAGCAAAGACACACTGAATTTGCCAATCAGGCCCATCAACAGCCGTGTGGCCGGCAAATAAATGCCCTTGCTCAATGCCGGGAAAACCCTGTAGTAGTCATCACCCCATGTTGCCCAAACCACCACCGGTCCTTTTGGCATGGACAGCAACCAACCCGGAGTTGGATGGCGCATTCTGTGAACCACAATGGCATCCCATTGGGCGTTGATCACCTCATCGGGCAGGTTTTCTTTTGGGCCGAGCGTCCACCCTTCTCGGGCAGACGGTTTCTCCCCTGAACCCACAAAAACCCACTGATGATCCTCACCCTGTCTCTGCTGAAGTTGCTTTCCGAGCCTTCTGACCGAAACATGGTCATGGGCCAAATGCAAAATCCGCAGCATCACAAAGCCCGGTCAACGGCTTCAGCAACACGGTCACAATCAGAAGCCTCCATACCCAGATGAAGCGGCAACCTCAACAATGTGTCACTGAAACGATCCGACTCCGGACAAGGCGGCTTGGTGCCTGGCTGACGCTCCTCAATGAACCGGCTGCGGTGCAAACTCTGGTAATGGAACGCAGGGTGTATCCCCTCTTTTTTGAGGGCGGAAATGACCCGGCTTCTGTCCTCTAAAGATGGCAGCAAGACGTAGTACATGTGCCCATTGTGGTCTCCGTTAGGTGGGTGTGCCTGTCTCTGGATACGGCCTGTGGTTTGCATCTGTGAAAACGCTGCATCGTAGGTGTTCCAGAGGGTCAATCGCTTTCCGTTGACTCCATCCATGTGTTGCAGCTGCCCCAGCAAAAACGCCATTGTCATCTCATTGGGCAGAAAACTCGAGCCCAAATCAACCCAACCGTATTTGTCGACCAAACCCTGAAAAAAGGCTTTTCGGTTGGTTCCTTTTTCCCAAAGCACAGAGGCGCGCGCCTTCCATTCGTCCCGATTCAAAATCAAAGCCCCTCCTTCTCCGCAGTGCAGGTTTTTGGTTTCGTGGAAGCTGAACGTCGCCGCGTCTCCAAACGAACCCAAACGCCGGTTCTCTTGGCCGTGTCTGGCTCCGATGCCCTGCGCAGCGTCTTCGATAAAAACCAATCCGCGCTTGGCACACTCTTGTTCTATGCGGTCCAGGTCATGGCCAGACCCCGCATAATCCACCACAACCACCACTTTAGTACGGGCGGTCAAGCAAGGCTCAATTTGAGCCCATCCAATGTGCGGGAAGCCAGGGTCGCTGTCCGCAAACACCAAACGGCAACCCCTCATGGCAAAAGCCAAAGCAGTAGAAACAAAAGTGAAACTGGGCACAACGACCTCGTCATCGGCACCGACATCCGCGAGCAGCGCGGTCATCTCTAACGCATCCGTGCAGCTTGTTGTAGGGAGGGCTTGAAGGCCCAATTCCTCAGACATCCAATCTTGAACCCGGCGGCTAAAATGTCCATCGCCAGACATCCAAGTCGACTGAAGGGCCTCATCCACGTATTCACGTTCACGGCCCACCAACATCGGTCGGTTGAATTTCAACTCAGCGTCTTTCACCAAACAAAAATAGCACGAGACCATCCCGCGCACCCTTGACGTAAATTCATGCCGTGTCAACACCCTGGACTTTGACCGCACTTCCTTGGGAATCTAAGTTCCTCCAACAAGAACTGTGGCGCCTCAAAATTGACTCCGGATTTACAGAGTCGGACTGGTTTAACGGCGCATTACCCGCATTGCGCAAAGTCCAAGATTCAGCCCTTTGCGAAGCCGTCTTAGACTCAACTTGCATCCACCATTCCCGTCTATTGGAAGACGAGGGCTTCCGGTTGTGCGATTCCAAGTTCCAGTTTTTGACCAAGGTGAAAGCCAACGAACTGCCCCCGGTCCCGGCAACCATTCCAGACGGTCATGCCATTCGGGATTATCAGGACAAAGACCTCGAGGCGGTTCTCACGCTCACCGAGCAGGAGCTGGTCCAAAACCCCTTGCTCATCACAAAGTTCAAATCACCCTGGTTCCCATCTGACACCCCGTCACGGTGGTATTCTGCGTGGATCCAAGACGTCATGTCCAAAGGAGGGCTCTGTTCGGTACTCGTCAACGCCCAAGAAAAGGTCGTCGGTTATTTCGCCTATTTGCAAGGACAAGACTTAAGCGGAATCCCTGTATTCAAAGGAATCCTCACCGCCATTGAGCCGAAGGCAAGGGGCGGACGCGTCCACTTGGCGATGCAAGACCACTTGTTTCGAAACGCTATACGACACCCCGAGTTTTGGTTGGACAACACCACTCAAATCTCGAACCGACCGGTTTATCGCAACCACGTCAACAGTGGCCGAAAACCACATTCAATCTCCCTGATATTCCTCCGGGGAGGGTTCGCCTGACTTCAGGTCAGCCTTCGTTTGACTTAAAAAATTTGGCGGGAGAGCCAACCCAAACCTCACCTTCAGGAATGTCCTTGTTCACAAAAGACATGGCTCCTGTAATCACATTGTCTCCCAATTTGACGCCGTGTTGAATCACGGTGTTGGTGCCAATGAAACAGTTCTTTCCAATGTGAGCACCACCGATTTGGCTTCCACCAGTATCAAGGTTGTTGGTCATGACCCTCGGACAGACATAGGTCCCATCGCCAACCTTACAGCCACGTGCCAAAATCGTGTCATAACGCAAGGTCACCCCGTCGCCGATTTCACAGTTTCCTGAAGTAGAAACCCGACTGTCTATATAGCAGTCCTTGCCGACGATGGTGTTTTCCCGAAGCTCCACAAAGTTTCGAATCACGGTGCCATCACCGATGACCACGCCGTCTTCTATGACAACAAACTGTCCGATTTCGACGTTTCTTCCAATGGTTGCGTTCTTGGAAATCATCCGATCAGTTTTTGTACCCGGAGTGGG
>JAKMCX010000118.1 GCA_022428285.1 Flavobacteriales bacterium | reverse complement strand
GTCCCATGCGAGGTCGTGGAGGTTGAAGAGCAGGGTGCGGGAAGCGTTGGAGGGGTCCGTGGCGTGCACGGTTCCACCGGTGAGGTGCCAGATGAGCCAGCTGTCGACGGTGCCGAAGGCGAGCTCCCCGCGCTCGGCCCGCGCCCGCGCTCCGTCCACGTGGTCCAGGATCCAGCGGACCTTGGTGCCGGAGAAGTAGGCGTCGATTTCCAGTCCGGTGCGCTGCCGGATGTCTTCGGTATGGCCGTCGCGGCGAAGCCCGTCGCAGAAGTCGGCCGTCCTGCGATCCTGCCATACGATGGCGTTGTGGAGGGCTTTGCCGGTGGTGCGGTCCCAGACGAGGGTGGTCTCCCGTTGGTTGGTGATGCCGATCGCGGCGATGTCCGCCATTGTCAGCCCCGCTGAGGCCACAGCCTCTCGAGCAGTGGCCAGTTGGGTCGACAGGATTTCTTCGGGGTCGTGTTCCACCCATCCCGGCTGGGGGTAGTGTTGGCTGAATTCCTGCTGGGCCATGGCCAGGATCCGCCCGGCGGCATCAAAGACGAGGCTGCGGCTGCTGGTCGTTCCCTGGTCGAGGGCGAGAATGTATTGGCTCATTCGGGTTTCCATTTGATGTTGCAGCCGAGGGAAGGAATCTGTCCTTCCTCGGGGACGGCCCCGCCGGCCAACAGTTGGTCAAGTACGCGCCGCATGTCGGCGCCGGTGACCGGCACGTCATTGCCCGGTCGGGCCCCATCGAATTGTCCGCGGTAGACGCACTTGCGGTCCGCATCAAACACGCTGAAATCGGGCGTACAGGCCGCTTCGTAGGCCCGCGCCACCTCCTGGCTTTCGTCGTAGAGGTAGGGGAACCCAAAGTCCAACTCCTCGGCCAAGGACTTCATGAGGTCGGGGCTGTCCATGGGGTAGCCTTCGACGTCATTGCTCGAAATGGCCACCACGTTGACGCCACGCGCCATGTATTCCCCCGCAAAGGCCACAAAATCAGGCAGGATGTGCACCACAAAAGGGCAGTGGTTGCACATGAAGACCACGACGGTCGGGCCGTCGGTCATAATTTCGTCACGGCTTCTCATGGCGCCGCTGACGGTGTCCAGCAACGCGAAGGAGGGTGCCTCGAAACCGAGGGGGACGGAGGTGGTGGGGGTGCGTGCCATGCTCTGGTCTGCTTGCGTCTTGGGATGGCTCAATGCTCCAACAGCACCCGTCGTGTTTGGACTTTGTTGTTGGAAATCAAACTGAGGAAATACGTACCCGTGGAGAGGTGTCCCAAATCAAATGTCAATCCAGCGGTCTCGGGCTTGCTCCGCAATTCAATTTCCCTTCCCGTGGCATCGCGTAGGAGCCAGGTTGCGTTGGGCTCTTGTGAGGAGATGTGGATGATGCCAGAGGTGGGGTTGGGTTGAATTTCGAACAGTACGGCTTGCGCCTCTTCCACAGCTGTGGGAAGCACCACGATGTTCAATGTGACAGTGTCGCCGGAGCAACCATCGGCGGTGGTTTCCTGGACGGAAAGTGAACCGCTACCGGCACTGCTCCAAACGGCTTGTATCGAAGGAGTTCCTTGTCCTTCGGTGATGACTCCACCCTCAATCTGCCAGTCGAAGCCGCTTTCAGCTGCTCCTGCATAAGTGTAGGTTTCCGAAGCAAATGCTGAAGGGGTAACGGCCCCTTCTATGTTCTGAAGCTCCACATACTCACAGCTTCCATTATCCTCTGATGCATCCGGGTTGTAGTTGCAGGCGTTGGGGTCCGTGCAGCCGGCAACGGGAGCCTCTGGCGTGATGATTAATTCCAGACAGACTTCTTCCCCGATACAGGCGCCATAGCTGACAGTCAGGCAGAGTTGGCCTGTGCCTTCAGGGCCCCAGAAAACAGTGGTGGTTGGATTCCCATTGTCTCCATCCAACACTCCGCCCGAAACGCTCCAATCATAAGTCGCATCGACCACCGATGCTGTCGAATACTCCGCGCTGGAAAAAGCCGTAACAATGTTGTCGCCGGTGATATTCCAGTTGTTGGGGCTGATGCATGTCCCATCATCACAACTGGCCAATACATCATAGTTGCATGCCCCAGAGTCGGTGCAGCCCAGGATTCCGGTTCCGCCACACTCTCCACATTCGTCAAACTCTGCACAAGTCCCGTTATCGCATTCAGCTTCCGGGTCGAAGTTGCAGGCGTTTGGATCGGTGCACCCCGCTGGACATCCATCACCGATGGACCAAATCATTTCCGGATAGGTCAAGGTACTGTTGCATCCCGTTGCCAGTTCTGTAGCGGTCAGGGACACGTCCCAAAACCCACCGGAATTGTAGGTGTGTTGGATGAAGCTTCCATCATCGGTCAACGTGTTGCCATCTCCGAAGTTCCAGTGAAAGGTGTAGTCGTTCAGCGAGGGGGTCTGATTGTCAAAGGTGACCGTGAGCGGCGTGTCTCCAGAGGTTGGATTGGCGCCAATTTCCAGTGGTATCTGCGCGGGGATGACCTCGATGGTAAACGTGGAGTCTGCGGTGTACACATCGCCGCACACATCGGTGTAGGTCATGCCCAATGTGTATGTGGTGGTTTCAATGGGATTGACGGTAATGCTGCCGCAGGGCCAGGCGTCATCACATTCTTCAAAATCGAGGTTGTTGAAGAGCGTGTCCGAAGCCGTACTCAGGTAAAAGGAGGTGTTGTCCATGGTCCATGTGGGACCACCGAAGAAAATGTCGGAGAGATAGGATGAAAAGAGGAAATTGTTGTCGGTACCGCATGCTGCGGGATTCAGCAAGTTGTTGACGCCAAATCCTAGAGACTGCACATTGTCCACTACGATTGGAGACGTTGTGACGTCATCGCACATGGACTGGATGATGGCATAATAACTCTCACCATGACATGCATTTTCGAGCACAGGCCCATCGTCTGGCAGGAGAGTTCCATCAGCAGTGTACCAGTCGTAATCGTAATTGGCGTCGTCTCCTCCTCCGAGGTAGTAGAAGGGGGCGTCATCGTCTCCGATGTAGAGGTTGATGGTCCCTGCGCATTCACCACAATTGGGTACGGAATAGTTGACGATGGTGTTGACTGCATACATGC
Organism: Flavobacteriales bacterium; assembly: GCA_022428285.1. GTDB lineage: Bacteria > Bacteroidota > Bacteroidia > Flavobacteriales_D > Sanyastnellaceae > UBA8752. The sequence continues at coordinate 1,265 of JAKMCX010000118.1, read as the reverse complement.
AGACATCGTTGTTCTCCACCAAGGCGTTCGGGTTGAAGTTGCAGGCCATGCTGTCCATGCAACCCACTTCGCAGTAATCGCCTCCGGGAGGCGGAATGAGCTGGTCCGAGGACCGGTCAAACTTCATGGTGATGAAGCCGATGGGCGAAGCGCAATTGTCATTCCAGACCTCAGCCAAAATGGTCAGGTTGGATCCCGTTAATTCCACCACATCGTATGTGGGGCCTGAATTGACATAGCCCATCCAACCACACAGGGCGCCCAAACTGGTGTTCATGTCGGCGACCTCAAAAGCCAAGCCACCGAGTTCACCCCCCTCTTCGAAATATTCAACAGTGGTGACCTCTGGGTTGTATGTCACTAGATTTCCAAACGGATCGATGGTCCCTGAGGTCTCGTGGTACGTGTATGCGCCGTTGTCACTCAGGGACCATCGGCCTTCGTATTGCTCAGGTTCCAAACCGAACGGATTGGAGGAATACCATTCGGTGGAGAAAGGTGTTGGACCTATGCTAATTGCAGCTGCTTCTGTGGAAAGTTGCCAAGTGCCAAACAGCAACTGAAATGGACTACACACGCAGCAGGAGTTGTCGTCTAGGACCGCATCGGGGTCGAAGTTGCATGCTGAGGGGTCAGTACATCCTGATGTTTGTGCCGCAGAAGACAGACTGAGTCCCAGACTACAGAAGAGCAAGAGGCGTGGCAGTAGCATGGGGTGAAAATACCACGTTTATGTGCTCAGGTGTGGCGTGAACTTCACCCATGTTAGTGAGAACAAGTTCTAGTTAATCAGGAGGATACGTTGGCGTGATGGGGCATGGCCCCCGTTTAAATCCAAGAAGTATAGACCGCGTGGGTAGTGGGCCAAATCGACTTGAATCCGCCGGCCAGCGATAGCTGGGCCTGAAAGGACCATGTGCCCCAGGGCATCATAAATGGCCCATTGGCCATCCATGCTTGGGGCTGTGAAGTACACAGGGCCCGATGTCGGATTGGGGTGTGCGAGGGGCGTCAATGCCATGTTATCCACGCCGTCGATGACGGGGCCGAGGAAGTAGCGGGCGATGGCAAAGTCGTTGTTGGTCTGGGCGCTCATCCCGACGAGTACGGCCTTGTTTTCGGGCGTGATGACCAGCGTGTTGGCGTCGTCAAAGGCGGTACCGAAGGTGGTGGTCGTCAGTCCGTTTGTTCCGAAGAGGGGATCGGGCGAACCGTCCGGCAACAGGCGGAGCAGCGCAAAGTCCCGGTCTCCGAAGAAGCCGGGG
>JAKMCX010000117.1 GCA_022428285.1 Flavobacteriales bacterium | reverse complement strand
ATGGTGTTGGCGTCGGTGGCGCTGCTGGCGAAATTGCTGAGCGTTTGTTTGCGCTCTTTTTCCAGCTCCTCTTCAGGGAACGTGGGGTTCATGAGGATGTCGGACATCAGCTCAAGCAGGGTCTCGCTGTGTTGAACCAAGCATCGGCCATTCATGCCAAAACCGGATGTGCCCAGGCTGGCGCCGATTCGGTCCACGGCCTCATCGATTTCTGCCTTGGAGCGGGTCTGGGTTCCAGAACGCATGAGTGATCCCGCCATGCTCGTGTATCCCGCGCGAGAGCCTTCAAAGATGGGGTCCACATCCAACGTCAACCGGTAGCTGACCCTGGGCAGTTTGTGGTTTTCGACCACAATCAAGGTCAATCCATTCTCGAGGGTCTCCACAGTGTAGTCGCCCAAAACAATCTCCGGGGCGGGAGCAGGAGCAGGAGCTTGAGACCGGTCAATCTGACCTTGGGTGGCCATGGGCATCAAGCCCACGAGGACCAAAAGGAGGGAAGCAATGCGGGTCATTGTGCGTTCTCGTTGAGGAAGTAAAGGATGCCCCGGCGATCGTTGTCGTAATACTTGACTGCGGCGGCTTGAATGTCTTCCGCGGTAACCGACATGTAGCGGTCGATTTCGTTGTTGATCAGGTTGGCGTCACCGTAATACATGTGATAGTTCGCCAACGATTCTGCAATGCCACGCATGGTGCCATTGGACTGCACAAAGCTGCTTTCGACTTGGTTTTTGAGTTTCTCAAGTTCTGCATCGGTGATGCCCAACGCTTTCACTTTGTTGATCTCGGCCATCATGGACTCTTCAACCTCTGAAGGGTCGGTCCCAATGTTGGCCACTGCATAAGCAATGGTCTGTCCTGGGTCTTCCAATCCGAAACTGAAAGCGCCACAGAACACCGCGAGTTCTTGGTCGTCCACCACCGCTCGATTCAGTCTGCTGGACTGACCACCACTCAAGGCGGTGTTCAGCAAGTCTACCGCGTAGTAGTCAGGTGTTCCCTCGGCGGGAATGGGGTAGGCCATGAGGACGAGTGGAAGCTGGTCATCGCCCCAAATCGTGTCTCTCACTTCTTGCATCTTAAATGGCTCATCGATGCTGGGGCGAGGAATGTCCACAGTGCCCTTTGGAATTTCTCCGAAATAGGCTTCGATTTTCTTCTTCAAGTCTTTGCGGTTAAAGTCTCCCGCAATGGAAAGCACCGCATTGTTGGGGACGTAGAAGGTCTCGTAGAAATCTGTAAACTCTTGATCCGTGGCGGCGTTCAAGTGGTCCATTGAACCAATCACAGGCCACTTGTACGGGTGCTCTTGATAGGCGCGTTTCATCGTTTCTTCGATGAGATTGCCGTAGGGCTGGTTGTCCACCCTCTGGCGCCGCTCTTCTTTGACGACCTCGCGCTGGGTTTCAATGCCGAAGGCCTCTACCCGGGCGTGGAGCATGCGCTCAGATTCCAGCCACAAACCGAGTTCGAGTTGGTTGGAAGGCAAAACCTCATAGTAGAAGGTTAGGTCATTGGACGTGTTGGCGTTGTTCTGGCCACCCGCGTTTTGGATGTACTTGAAGAACTCACCGCGTCCGATGTTCTCAGAACCCTCGAAAAGCAGGTGCTCGAAGAAGTGGGCCATGCCCGTTCTTGTGGGGTTTTCGTTTTTGGATCCCACGTGGTACATCACCGAGACCATGGCCACCGGGGCTGTGTGGTCTTCGTGTAGGATGACGTGTAGGCCGTTGTCGAGGTCGTATTCCTCAAATTCTATGGGAGCGCGCTGCGCTGCGGCGGCACTGAGGACTGCCGTCAGGCAGAGGGTCAAAATGAATCGCATGTTCCGGGTTTCGGATTGGAATGGGCAAGATAGTCCGCTCTTCGGGTAAATTCGCGACCGCCATGAACCACAGTCTCGAACCGGGTCCACAGAGTTGGACACAACTTCAGTCCCTCTTTGCTGCGGAACGCATTGTGCTCTCCGAGGCAGCCCGCAACAAAGTGTCCCGCGCCCACGAATTCTTGATGGAAGTGGTGGCGTCGGGCAAGACGGTGTACGGTGTCAACACCGGTTTTGGCGAACTTGCGCGCGTCAGGGTTGGGGGCGATCAACTTCACCAATTGCAAGAGAACATCTTGCGCAGCCATGCTGCAGGATTGGGTGAGCCGTTGCCTCCAGAAATCGTGCGCTGGATGCTGCTGTTCAAAATCTGCGGGTTGATCCGGGGGCACAGTGGGGTGCAACCTCAAACCGTAGACCGCCTCGTCGACTTTTACAACGAAGGCCTTCTCCCTGTGGTCCCACGACAGGGCTCCTTGGGGGCCAGCGGTGACCTCGCTCCATTGAGCCACATGTGCCTTCCATTGATGGGGGAGGGAGAATTGATGGTGCCCGATGGAGCTGGTGCGTGGACCACACATCCAGCAGAGGAAGTATTGAAGGCCCGGGGTTGGTCTCCGATTTCATTGGGCCCCAAAGAGGGGTTGGCTTTGATCAACGGCACCCAAATGATGTCGGCCTTGCTCGCGCACAGCCTACAAGAAATGGAGCACTTGTGGGAACAGGCGCACGGCATTGCTTCTTTGAGTCTTGCAGCATTTGAAGGATTGGATGCGCCTTATCACCCTGCTGTGCATGCACTCCGCCAGCACAGTGGTCAGCAGGCCAGTGCGGCCCGAATGCGCGCATGGCTCCAGGGGGCCGACTTTCTCCGCGGTACCCACGAGTGGGTGCAGGACCCGTACAGCTTTAGGTGCATACCTCAGGTCTACGGTGCTGTCCGCACCGCTATTGATCGCGGCATTGAAACGCTCGAAGGAGAGGCGACTGCGGTCACCGACAATCCCATATTGTTGCCAGAAACGGGGGAGGTCGTCAGTGCAGGCAATTTTCACGGAGAGCCATTGGCGTTGGTGCTCGATCACCTCAAGGTCGCGGCGAGTGAATTGGGCACAATGGCCGAGCGCCGCATTTTCAAGCTGCTGAGCGGTACCCGCGGACTGCCGCCGTTTTTGGCCAACGACCCAGGATTGGACAGCGGCCTGATGATTGTCCAATACACGGCTGCGAGCATTGTAGCGCGCAACAAAATGAGGGCCATGCCGGCCAGTGTAGACACCATAGACAGCAGCAATGGTCAGGAAGACCACGTGAGTATGGGCGCCAACGGAGGGCTTCAGCTCTTGGCGGTGGTGGAGGGTACGCGTGATGTTTTGGGGTGTGAATTTTTATCTGCAAGTCAGGCGCTTCATTTTCGCGAATCCCCCGGCCTTTCCAAGAAGCAAGCTCAATGGCTGGCGGACTTCCGGAACACCGTGCCACCACAAATAGGAGATGTTGAACAATCCTCTCAAATGAGGTTGGCCATCTCATTTTTGAGACGCTGACAAATCACATTATACCCACTGAAATGCGGAGGGGTGGTTTGGTCTAATTATACGCGGTTTATGGTGCTCATAGGATTGTTGATGGCGATATTTCATGCAACCAAATTCTTGTCATGCGCGGATTTCTCGTCTCCATGTTGCTGCTCTGCGGCACTTTTCTCTTTGCCAGTCCTGCACTCAACAGTGCATCTGTAGAGCCCCCTGCCACTGCAGACTGCAGTTCTTTCGTCAGTTTTCTTGAGAATGAAGAAATGCTGCTCAGTTACACCGCTTCGCTTGGCGAGTCTTGTGTGACCATTGAAACCACCCTCTTCTTCGACGATGCAGGGATGGCCACCGAAAAGGATGCAGACGGCAATGCCCTGTGGGATTTCGGATATCAGGTGATGGAGTCCAGTGGCCAATGCGTCTTGGCATCCACAGGGAGCGGCTGCGGAGTGCAGGTTCTTTCCTTCAACAATGACAACACCGCACTGACCCTTACCGCCGATGGCGAAGATGCCAGCTTGACACCCGTTGCAGAAAACACCGACAACTGGGGCATTTTTCAGACCTACGCGATTTTGAACGAGGGGTCCTCAGACGCCTACTACGCGGGAGGAGCAAATCCAGACAACATCCATCCAGCCTTTGGGGGAGTAGACTTGGGCAACTTCTCATCCAGTGAAACGCTCACTTTGAATGGAGGAGAAATCAAAACCTACAAAAACAATGCAGCCAATGTTTGTGGTGGAAACATTCAGTATCGGGTTTACCTCGATGGAGCGACACCTGGGAGTTTTAGTGCCATTGCACTCGGTTTCAGCGCCGACCTTGGTTCAGGGGATCAGAAGTGGAGTACAACTGATGCAGGCATCGACTTGCTCGGTGGTTTGACTTTGGGTGATTACACGTTGGAGGTTTATTGGGATGCGGACGGTGACACCAATGGAGGATGTGGGTACACCAACACTGAAAATAACAGCGGAGCAAACTATTCGGCCAGTTTCTCCTTGGTCTCTTATGGTTGTACTGATGCAGCGGCTTGTAATTATGACGCCAGTGCCACCGCCGACGACAGCTCTTGTGAGTCGCTGAGCTGCGCGGGTTGTACGGATTCGAATTATGCGGAGTACGACGCAGCGGCCACCATTGACGATGGAAGTTGTCTGACCACCGACATCTACAACGAGACGGCCAATTCATACCACTTGACGATTGCCGAGGCGATCAG
>JAKMCX010000077.1 GCA_022428285.1 Flavobacteriales bacterium | reverse complement strand
ACTTATGATTGACATGGACGGCTTGGTCCGCCAGCAGCTGACCTTGAATGTTCTTTACCCAGGACAGACCATCAATGCAGTTGCAGAGCAGCAGACCACCATGGCGGTGCTTCCCAATCCAGCTGGGGACCACTTTCGAATTCAGGCTGAAGGCATCGAGTCGGCCGTTGTGCGGACGATGGACGGACGTTGGGTAGGACTATGGGCTGCAGGGGGTCTCGATACGATGGAGATTTCCTCATCGGGGTGGCCCAATGGAGCCTACGTGATTGAGGTACGCACCGCAAGCGGTGTTTTGCGCAGCCGCGTGCTGGTCCAGCACTGAGTCCAATCTGATTCAATACAAACCCACGAAAATGCCCCGCCTCAAGTGGGGTTTTTTCATGGCTGAGAAGTCTTCAAGAACGGGGTCCAATCAGGTGGCAACATTTCCTCCTCGATCATGGCTTGGTTCAGGCATTCAGCCCCAAAGGAGTTCAGATGGTCCGAATCTCCGAACCACTCCGTGTCCGGTGAGAACCGATCCGAAGAGACGCAAGTGACGTGGGCGTGCAGGCCAGCCATTTCGGCGATGTACCGTCGGTAGGCCAAGAAGTCTTGGCCGAAAACCTGCGAATCGTAGTGTTCGTGTCGCGGAGTCTCGAGGATGAGCAACTGGGCACCCCATGACGCGGTCAGGTCCACCAATGCCTCGAGGGACCGCTTTGCATGTGAGTCTTCGAGGAACCAATCTGCTTCTCCGACCATTTGCCGAGAGATGCGTTCATCCGCAATGTTGCGGTAGGTCTTCTTGTAGAAGTTTTGGGCATATAGCCTTTCATGCTCGGGTATGGTGAACTCCTTGACGAAGGCTTCGACCCACACCGTCTCCGGCACCCATCGTGGGTAGTCCTCAATGTCGGCGAGGGCGGCAAGGCGCGCTGCACTGGAGGACCGCCACTTCTCGTGGTCATTGCGAATCCGCAGCTCTGAGAGCGCGGAGAAGTTGTGGGGGCCGACCGTCAAGGTGACGTACTTCGGGATTACTCCGGTCATGTCTCCATGCCGGAAAGCCTTTAGAATCTGAACAAATAAGGGGTCTGCAGCATGGGATAAGTTGGCGAAAGTCTTCATCTTGACTGGCCCCGCGTGGGAGTCTCCGAGGATGAGGTTGGTCGGATGCGGCTTGGTAGAACGACGCGATTGCACCGACTCCAAAGCCCATGCCGTTAGGATCAATGCGAGGGCCCATGCGGCCATTTTGGACAGGAACAGCTTCATCAGAATGTGAAATAGATGAACTGCCCTCCTTCGCCAAACATCTCACAGATGTAATAGAGGCAAAGTATATAGGCCGGGTATCGCACAAGGACAGGGTAACCGAATGGGTTTCTTGGTTGACTTCGGCTGATGTAATCACCAACCAGCATGACCAAAGTGCTGGGAAGAATAACGGAAACTCCAAGCTCCACTGCTCCATTGAAAAGGTGTGTGGTGTGGTGCAAGTAGTTTCCGGCATGCGAGAGGCTATCCGCCCTGAAGAATACCCAGGCGATGGTGACGGCGGTGAACGTCCATCCCATTTGGAGAAGTTCGCGCAGGGACGGTAGCCATCGGTCTTCGGCGACGATGCTGGTTGTGTTGTTCCTATTGGTTCCGCGCAGAAAGAGGGGTATGAAGAGCAGGGCGTGGATGCCGCCCCAGACGATGAAGGTCCAATTGGCGCCGTGCCAGAACCCGGAGACGAGGAAGATGACGAAGACGTTGCGGATGGCTTTGGGCTTAGAGACGCGTGAGCCGCCGAGGGGGATGTAGAAGTAGTCGCGGAACCAGGTGGAGAGGGAGATGTGCCAGCGCCTCCAGAACTCGGCGATGTCGCGGGAGAAGTAGGGGAACTTGAAGTTGGTCATCAGTTCGAAGCCGAAGAGCTTGGCGGTGCCGATGGCGATGTCAGAGTATCCGGAGAAGTCCCCGTAGATCTGGAAGGAGAAGAGGATGGCCCCGAGGATGAGGGTGCCGCCGGAGAAGGCCTCGGGGTTGTCGAAACACATGTCGACATAGGGCGCACAGGAGTCGGCGACGACGACCTTCTTGAACATGCCCCAGAGGATGAGGCGCATGCCGTCTCGCCCTTGTTCGTAGGTGAACTCTCGGCGGGAGGTGATTTGGGGCAGGAGGTTTGTTGCGCGCTCAATGGGGCCCGCTACAAGCTGCGGGAAGAAGGAGACGAACGCGCCAAAGGCAACAGGGTCCCGAGTGGCCTTGAGGTTGCCGCGGTAGATGTCGATGGAGTAGGAGAGGGTCTGGAAGGTGTAAAAAGAGATGCCGACGGGCAGGATGATCTGCAGGGTCGAGGCATGCATGGTGACCCCCATGCTGTCCCAAGCGGTG
>JAKMCX010000229.1 GCA_022428285.1 Flavobacteriales bacterium | reverse complement strand
ACGAGGTCGCCAGATGCGTCTGCATAGCGGCCAAAGTCGCGCTGGCGCAGCAGGGTTTCGAGTGTACCGTCGACCACGAATTCAGGGTCGGTGTTGTCCTTCTTCTGCAAGATGCCATCGGAGGTGGTGACGAAGTCATAATGCACGGCGTCGGCGGGGTCGTAGTCTCCGACTGTACCATAGGTCAAGCGCATGGTAGAATTTGCATCTGGATACCACATCTTTTCTGTGTCCATCGCCCGCAAACCAGCTGTGAGCAGACGGTATCCTTTGTCGTACTTGCCCTGTTCGGGAGAGGAGAAGTAGCCGCGGTAGGTTTCGATGAGGCTCATTGCAGCAGCAACGGCGAGGTCCTTCTCGAGGGCCTTTTCGTCTGGATTGCTCACAAAGGCTTCGAAGCGCTCGGGATCGGTCAGGAAGCTCTTGGGGTACATCTTGTCTGCGTAGCGCGAGAAATCTCCTTTGTATTTGCTGCGGACGGTCTCAAAGTAAGCTGGCTGTTGATCGGGAGCGATGTCGTTCATGTACTTGGTCATGAGGTTGACAAACAGGTCGCGGTCGGTCGATTGGTCGTAGTCCTTGAAGAAGGCATCTGCGCGTCCACGCAAGCTTGCTGCTGCACCAGCCGCGCGCTCTGCATCTTCGCTGAACAGGCCTTGAGCGCCCATGCCTACGCGGAATGCGAACAGCATGAGGTCACATCCGATGAGGCCGGCCTCGAGGGAGTAGACTTGCCCCTTGACGGTGGCGTCGGTGCTTTCGTAGTAAGTCTTGAGCAGGCCGAGTGCGGAACCGTATTCCTTCTTGCGGTCTGCGTCCGATCCGATCCAGGCGGTGAAATCGTCCTCGAGGGCTTTCTTCTGGCCGTATACATCGAGGGCCTTCAATCCCTTGGACTGTCCGATGTAGTACTTCCAGTAGTTGGCCGTCTGCGCATACTTGGCAGCGTATTGGATGCGAACAGCAGGGTCGGCGTCCATGTGGGACTTCATCGTCTGAAGCTTCAGATCGCGGACTTCCACCACGCTGGGGTTGTAGAGGTCGAGGGCCTGTTGCACACCACGGCTGCTCAAGAAGCGGTCCGTGCTGCCAGGGTACCCCATGATCATGGTGAAGTCTCCGTTCTGCACCCCTTCGAGGGAAACCTTGAGGTGGCGCTTGGGGGTGTAGGGCTTGTTGTCTTCGCTGTAGTCGGCAGGATTGTTGTCGGCATCGGCGTAGATGCGCAGCATGGAGAAGTCTCCGGTGTGGCGGGGCCACATCCAGTTGTCGGTGTCGCCACCGAATTTGCCAATGCTTTCAGGCGGATTGCCTACGAGGCGGATGTCGGTATAGTCGCGGTACACAAAGAGGTAGAACTCGTTGCCGTGGTAAAAGCTCTTGATCTGTGGGCGGAAGTCGGGGCTGATGGCCTTTTCTTCTTCTTCGATTTGACCGATGACAGCTTGGATGGCGGCCTCGCGATCGCTGTCGTCCATGTCTGAGGTCACATCGGCCAAAACACGTTCTGTGACATCTTCGATGCGCTGCAAAAAGGTCACGCTGAAGTCTGGGATGGGTTTTTCTTCATCGAGTGACATGGCCCAGAAGCCGTTGGACAGGATGTCGTCTTCCACCGTGCTAAACCCTTGGATGGCGCCATAGGCGCAGTGGTGGTTGGTGAGCACGAGGCCTTGATCGGAGATGATCTCTGCTGTGCAGCTGCCTCCATTGAGGGTGATCACCGCGTCCTTGAGACAGGCTTGGTTCAGGGAGTAGATGTCCTCTGCGGAGAGGTTCAATCCCATTTGCTGCATTTCAGCTTCATTGATGCGCTGGAGCATGTGGAGGAGCCACATGCCTTCGTCGGCGCGGGCCGTCGTAGCGGCGAGTTGGAAAGCTGCGAAGAGCAGCAGAAAGATGCGTTGCTTCATGATGTTGTTCGTCGTTTGCAGGCGGCCTTTTTCCGAACCGTTGCGGCGCGAAAATAGGAGTCGAAATGTTTGGGCCGTGCAGTTACTGTTTCGGATTGGAATCCGGCGTCCACGCTGTGGCCTTGATCAGGCTGTCAAGCGCTGTGTACAGGGGTTCCAGGTCGGGACCGTTGATGCGGTCCATCACGTGGTGCTTTCCAAAAGTGAGCCTTGTGGTGGGCAAGTCTGTGACCAGCGGGTTGTCATAAACGCCTGCTTTTTGGTCCAAGCGCATTGCTGCCGCCGTTTGCGCAAGTCCTTCGAGGTGGGATTCCGGCCATTGGGCCTTGTGGCTTCCCATATTTTGGACGTTGGCCTTGCCATTGTACTGAGCTTGACCATCGGCATCCACGGTCAATGTAAAGGCAGGGCAGGGGCCGAAGCACATCGACCGGGAATAGGAGAGGACGGGGCCTTCCTTTACCGAGAGGTACGTCTTGGGACCATGGCAGGCGCTGCACAAGAAGATGAGCGCTGTCAACCCCAAACATTGGAGTATGGATT
>JAKMCX010000058.1 GCA_022428285.1 Flavobacteriales bacterium | reverse complement strand
GCGCGGGTCGCACTCGAGCGGGGCGTCTTCACCTTGGAAGAAACTGACGTGATGTCGGATGCGATGGACATCGGCATTGGCGGATGGCAGCGGCTTGATGGCGGCATGGACTACACCTTGGATTTTGCTTTGCGCGACTTGAAATCGGATCAGGAGGAGTTTGGTACTACAGCAGATGATGGACTGGGCCATCGGTTTTTTCTTGCCATTGGGGGCACACTGGAAGCACCGGAATTCGGCTACGATCGAGACGCACACAAAGCACACAGGCAGACCGAAAGGAGGGGTGCGCTCGATCGGTTGAAAGGCGTTTTTGGTGCGAATGAAGAGGGTGCAGCACCGGTGGATTCAGTTCGAGGGGCCCCAGAACTGGTTGTGGGTATGGATACGGTGCGTGATGCGGATTCGCCAAAACCGAAGGCTGCGCTTGATTTTGACGATGACGACGATGACTTTTAAGGGTTATTTCTAGACGAATTTAATTTGTTATCAGCTGAACGTTAATATTTACTATCTTAGAGGCCTTCGTTTAAACAGCTGAACCTGTTGCGAAGGCTTAACCAAATCTGACCCTGTTTCTTGCTTGTGGTCATTGAAAAACGTCGGCTATGTCCGGCGTTTTCATTTATCGGGGGTTTAATTCTTGCGGTGCTCGTCCACAAAATGGGCGTGTTGCCGGATACCTTGGGCACCACATCCTCCGTTGGGGAGACGTCCGAACGCTGTGCGCATCAAGAACAAGCAATATTCTAGGATCCTCCTCCTTGTTGGGGCGACCATTATCGTGGGCCTGACCCTTTGGTCGAGTGGCCACATAGCGCGAACGCTGCGCATCGAGGAGCAGCGCAAGGTGGAGTTGTGGTCTGAAGCGATTGTTCAGCGGGCTGAATTGGTCGGGTATACCGAGGAGCTCTTTGCTTCATTGCGCCGAGAGGAGCGTGACAAGGCTGACCTGATTGGTGAGGCATACCGCATCATTCAGGAGGCGGAGCCTGGTGCCCCTATTGATTTGACCTTCATCACCCGGTTTATCCAAGCCAACCGCACCATTCCTGTCTTGGTGTACAAGGACAGCGTCTTGCAGGCCGACATCCATGTGGCGCCTTCGATGCGCAGTCCAGAGCAGCTCGATTCTTTGCGAGACGCGATGGCGGCGAGAGGTTCGGTGATTGAATTTGAACAAGGCCCGACCTTGTTTTACGACCAGAGTAACCGTTTTCGCGATTTACAGACTGTGATGGATGACATCATCCATTCGTTCATTTCGGAAACCGTGCTCAACTCGGCGTCTATTCCGGTGTTGCTGGCGGATTCGACGTTGACCAACATCTTGCGCGCGGACCGTTTCGCGCCAAAAGACCTATCAGATACAGCGGCTTTGATTCGGCGTTTGGCTGAAGTGAACCCTCCTATTTTGTTGGATTTGCCCGATGCAGGCAGGCGTTGGATCTTGTATGATGAGTCGATTGTACTCAAGCAGTTGCGCTACTTCCCGGTGGTCCAATTGCTGATTATTGGCGGCTTTTTGCTGCTGGCGTATTCGACGTTCAGCGCGTTCCGTCGCTCGGAGCAAAATCGGGTTTGGGTGGGCATGGCCAAGGAAACGGCCCACCAATTGGGGACGCCGTTGTCCGCATTGATGGCCTGGGTCGAGGTGTTGAGGAGCGAGGGTGTTGACGAGGCCGTGCTGATGGAATTGGGCAAGGACATCGACCGTTTGCGCACGGTTACAGACCGGTTTTCTAAAATTGGTTCTGAGCCTGAGTTGGCGCCTGGCGATCTCGGGGCCTTCGTGACGGAGACCATGGCTTATTTGGAACGCCGCATGCCTCGGGCGGTGGAATTCGATGTTGTCGTGGCTGAGGCTACGTTGCGGACGGCCTTTAATCCAGCCCTATTTGGTTGGGTCTTGGAGAACCTCACGAAAAACGCGGTAGATGCGATGGAGGGCACGGGACGGCTTTCCCTGTCATTGCGTGACGAGTCCGGACTCGCGGTGTTGGATGTAGAGGACACAGGCAGGGGCATGCCGCGCAGGGTACAGCGCCAGGTCTTTGACCCGGGCTTCAGCACAAAGACGCGCGGTTGGGGGTTGGGACTCAGCTTGGTACGGCGAATTGTCAGGGAATATCATGGCGGACAGATCGTGGTCTTGCGCAGCGAAGAAGGGGTGGGGACAACGTTCCGTGTGACTTTGCCTTTGGTTTCGGAAGACTTGGGCTAAATTCGCGGTCCTCCTTTGCCCGGATGGCGGAATTGGTAGACGCGCGCGACTCAAACTCGCGTTCCTTTGGAGTGTGGGTTCGATTCCCACTCCGGGTACAACATCTCCCCAGTATTGACGGGGGTTTCAGAGGCTTTTTGGGGTGCTGTGTGCCACCTGCCTTGGCACATAGTTATTCACACACCACTTCTTCCCGCTCTCTTTCTTTCTCCTGCCTAATACGGCAGTATGGCAGTGAAATGGCTACAAGCCCCGCCAAAGCTGCAAAGCGGCACTGCCGTATCTAAAAAAGTATGGCAGTTTTATGGCAGTACGGCAGGAAAAAAATGAAAATCGCTTTGACCGTACACGCTTGACACCGGCGATGGTTATCGCTGACAAAGTCATTTTTGACATGCGGTACCCCGTGTCCAATTTGTAGTTCCAATGAAACGCTTGCTTGTCCTTTTAGTCCTTGCTCCTTTGGCGCTAACAGCCCAGGACAACCCTAACTACAATCCAGACTACGATGGTGACGGCTGTTACTCCGTCAACGACATTCTTGGATTACTTCCGCTCTTTGGCACCTGTGACCCGTTTCTATGTGGCGACTCGGTGCTCTTCGACGGCTACTATTATAAAACCGTCTTAATCGGCGACCAGTGTTGGTTTAAGGAGAATCTACGAACAACCATTTACTCCAATGGTACCGTAATTCCGGCGGACCTGCTGGATGACGAATGGGAGACGACAACGTCCGGGGCCGCAGCTATTTATGGTGAGGGTAGCAGCGCTTGCTCTCACTCTAGTCCTGACTTCAGCGCTTGCGATGAAGCGCTGTCGCTCGCGTATTACGGCCGGTTGTACAACTGGTATGCGGTAGTCGATGCGCGCGGCCTGTGTCCTTTGGGTTGGCACGTCCCGACCGATCAAGAGTGGACGTACTTGGACGACTACATCACTTCCCAAGGATTTGAGGGAATAGAAGGAACAGCATTAAAATCGACCACAGGCTGGGGTGATAATTCTAATGGCACGGACAATTTTGGATTTTCGGGCGTCCCTGGCGGCGGGCGCTTGTCAGCGCCCGGAAGTGACCAAAATGGCAGATTCAACGGTGCAGGAAGTGGCGGATCTTTTTGGAGTTCAACCGCAACTGGCCCGCCTGAAACCCAGTCACCCGAGTCTTGCCAGTCTTGGATGAGGCGGTTGCTCACTTACGAAACATTCTTGGGTCGACGCGTTTCCTTCAAGCGGTCTGGTCGCTCGGTCCGCTGTCTCAAAGATGCTGAGTAAGCATCCTAATCGTCTTGATGCCCTCGGCGGTAAAGTCTCCATCCTCCTCCAGCTGCTGCATGATGCGCTCGCGCTCCTGCTGGCTTGGAATCCTTCGAATGATGTGTGCTGCTTGCGCGATGCGCTCGGCGGTGTGATTCATGCCCAATGATGGGCGTTGGATGGATGCGCTCGGCGCGGTGTTTGTCGGTGTTGGCGGTTGGTTTGTGAGCGCATAGAAAAGGCCACGCCTTCGCGCAGCCTTTCCCGAAACATAGAAAGAAACTGACCTCCCATTTATCGCCTGGAGAGTGGCGT
>JAKMCX010000031.1 GCA_022428285.1 Flavobacteriales bacterium | reverse complement strand
CCGGCAGTGAACGCCGCGATGGCATCGTCAGTGGGAGCGAAGACCGTGTACGGGCCGGTTGTTGGTTCACCGTTGCTGTCGTCGGGAGCTTCGAGTGCATTGGCACTGAGGTACTCATCGAGGTAAGCATTGAAAATGCCCTCCTCAAACAGGGTGTGTTCCGGACTGCCTGCAATGGCGGTGACGACTGTCGCTTGAGGGTACCCCTCGGGCGCGAGGGTTGCGTCGATGACATGAATGACGCCATTGTCTGCGAGGATGTCGGCGTCGGTGACCCAAGCGCCGTCCACGCCCACATTGCCTGCATCCACCGTGATGTCAAGGGCTTGGCCTTGCAGTGTGGTCAGGGTCATTCCATTTTGCAGGTCGGCTGCCGTGAAGTTTCCCGGGACGATGTGATACCCCAGGGCGTCGCTCATGTCGGAGAAGGCCAGCAAATCGTAGAGGTTCAAATTCATCAGCGCAGCGACCTCCAGTACAGCGGCATCATTGGGGACAAAGACCGTGTAGTTGTTGTCCATGTCGTAGAGCTCAGCGGAGTAATACGTCTGAAAAGAGGTTGCGGAGTAGCCGCAGCCGGTGGAGTTCAAGGCGTCGTAGAGGGTGTAGTCCCATTGAGCGTTGACCGATTTGGGCATCACGTTCGCCACGAGCAGAGCGAGGATGAACGGGAAGAGTGGGAACGTTTTCATTTCGAATGTTGGTTTCTGACCTCTGTTACTTCCCGAGTAGAATGGCCGTGACACGGTCGGCCCGATTTGTGTTGGATTGAGGTATGAAAACGGGATTTTCAGGGTATGAACAGCCAAAAGGGCGCATTGTTTGATTCAGCAAGGGGTGGGGCCCTGCACGCGCGGGCTCGGCCCTTCAAAAAAAGTGACGTGAAGGTGTCACGTTCAGAGGGCTTGCCGAGTAAGGTGGATGGAAACCGATGTCAATTGGCCGACCTTTAATTATGAAATCTCTGGTTCGTTTCGCTTGGCTCCTCCCGCTGTTCTGTTTGTCGTCCTGCGTCAAAGAGAATTTCGAGGATGTTCAAATTGAGGTGGAGCTGCCTGAGCCTCCTGTGGTCTACGTGGTGGATTGTGAAACCATGGGCCTCAATGTGGGTGATCCTTGCGTGGTGTCGTCCAACAATCCCGCTGTTGACGGTCTCGATGGCGTGGTCAATGACAATTGCAATTGTCAGCCCACGGCTCCCCCAGCAGGACCCGTTGTTACTGTTGCCTTCTGGAGGCAATACGGCGGCGCTCCACTGACCGTTTCTACCACCTCCGACCCTCCATTTTTGTCGGGGCCCGATGAGGTGTCCATCTCTGTTGGGCTGACCGAAGTGGAGTTCAGGTTTCCCCCAAACACGCAAAGCTGTTCACTCCAACACAGCTACCTCTGCGCGGGCAACTCCGTGGAATGGAACCACGAGGCGACGGGATCTTCAGCGGGTTCGGATGTCGAAGGGGCTTATGCGGTGGTGAGTGTGGAGTGTTTCGGGATTGTAGATGGGAATCCAGGTGTGGAGTGAGCTCGGGGAGGCACGCTGTAAAAGTGAAGCCTCGATGGTCTGATGGATAGTGCTCCGGTTCAGGATGACCTTCATTGGATAGAGGGTTGCAAGCGGGGAGAGAAGGCGGCGCAGAAAGCACTGTTTGAATCGCTCGTGCCCTATTTGCGCGGGGCGGTGAGGCGGTACATCTGGGATTCCGATGCGGCAGAGGATGTGTTGCAGGAGGCCTTTGTCCGCATTTTTAGGAATGTGGAACGGTATGATCCGGAGAAGGGAGGCGTGAGGACTTGGGCTGCCAAGATTGCTGTCAACGTGGCCTTGACGGAGGGGAAGAAGCGGGCGAAGTGGGAGAGAACGGGGGTGGACGTGGAGAGGGGGAGCGGACCCGAAGTCTTGGAGAACATGGCCATGGATGATCTGATGGTGGTCCTAAAGACCATGCCGGAGGACCAGTACACGGTGTTGAATCTCCATTTGATTGAGGGGTTCAACCATGAGGAGATTGGTGAAATGTTGACCATATCGCCGGAGCTGTCCCGGCAGCGTTTGGCGAGGGCGAGAAAATGGGTTCGGCAGCGGTTTGAGCCCACGGGAGAGGCGATCGCCGAAAAGAAAGAAAAGAGAACATGAAGTCTTGGGAAGACATACTGAAAGGGCGATTTGCCCGACATGTTGAGCCGGGCAAACCCGGCCAGGATGAGGCGTTGTGGAACGCCATCGAAGCTGGCATGGCCGCTCCCCCTGCGGGCGCCAGGGCGGCTGGTGCTTCAAAGGGAGTGTCCGGTGCCGCAGGGACGTTCTGGTCACGGGCATTGGGCGCCGCCGCAGTGATGGGCCTGGTCTCATTGGGCGTGGTATTTTGGCCCAAAGCCGTTCCCACAAACCCGCAAGAGGCAACCCGTGTTGAGCAAAGCCAGGACGATCAGTCGAACCCCATGTCCACGTTGGATTCGGAGGAAGGAGAAGGTACTCCATCCGCCAGCGATCAAGTGTCCCAGCCCGCTCCGAACGAAGCCGCTCCGAATGAGGCCGCTCTGAATGGGGCCGCTACGAATGAGGTCGCTTCGAATGAAGCCGATCTGATGTTGCCTGCCTCGGCGTCAATGGCGCCGGAAGAATCCGTTGCACAAGCCGGCTCGGACGCGGCACAACCTGAACCCGCTGGCACGCGACCCACAACCGACGCGACACAACCCGAAGCCGCTGTTGCCGCTGAAACCATGCCGGCTGAAGTCGGGTCATCTGTTGCCACTGCAGAAGTGGCACCGACCGTTGAAATCCGCACCACAGGTGCCGAGTCAGCTTCAACGGTCTCATCTGAGCCCGCACCCACCGCGGCGACATCGGATCGGCTTCCGCTCTTTATGCCAAGGATGGAGCCCGACGGAGAGGAAAATGTGGCCAAAGCCTATTCGGTCGGGGGGGAATTGCCACCTGGGGAGGGCGCGACAGAAGTGAGGCTGGAGCCCTTGCCATTGCGCGGCCCTGAATGGGATGCCCTTCCGTTGGCCCAATTGCTGCCGATGGGGGGCGCCATCCATGCAGAGGCGCCGTTCGCCCTCAGGGCATACGGTGGCCCAACCTTGAGTCACTTTAGTTTAAAAGGGGAGCATCCCGCGGAGTTGAGTGGCCATTTCCACACGGAATTCAGTGCTGGGGGAGGGGTGGCATTGGATGTTCGCCGATGGGGGCAGTCTTTTTCGCTGGGCCTGGCCTGGTATGACTACGTCCACTTGTTGGACTATGTAGAGACCACAACACAGGATTACCTCGACCCAGAAGGCATTCAGGCCATTGAAATCAATGCGCTGACAGGGGACACGGTCGCCATTCTATACGGCGATGTGCAGGGGCTGGCTACCCAGCGCCGCCATGTGAGAAGTTTCAACCGGTTCAATGCCGTGGTCATTCCCATTGAATGGCGTACATCGCGCGCTCTTGGCCGATGGCATGGAGGCCTGGGGCTGGGGGTTCAATTGCTCGTCCGCAGTGGAGGCCGCGGCCACAGCCTCAACGAGGAGGGGCTGGTGGTGGCCTATGCGGATGGCGATTTGCCCAAGAGCCGTTTGAATTGGACGCCGACAGGTGGACTTTTCGCAGGGTATCAGGTGGCGCCAGAATGGCGGTTGGATCTGTCTGTTGGGGCGGGCATTCAGCGGTTTAGAACGCGCCGCATCACAGAAGGAGCGCCAGAAGCACCCCGTTGGGAGGGGCAGTTGGTCACGGGCCAAATCCAATGTGGCGTCACCCGGTTTTTTAGTCCAAAGGGCAAGTAGGACCTGAACACATTTACAACTGTCGCTTGGATACTGGGCGGCGAAGGCAACCTTTGCGGAGTGGGTTTTGTCCATTGATTGACCCTTGTCTAATAGGCCCTCATGCGTCAATTTTTTGCTTTTCTACTCTGCTTGGGCCTCTCGACATCGGGATGGGGTCAACCAGAAATGTCGACGCTGATTGAGGCTTGGAACGACACCACCCGCTCCGCTGAGGACCGCTTGCAGACGGCAAAAGATCTGCACATCGAATTCTACCAGCAGTATCCGGATACCGTCCTCTTTTATCTCGCGGAGATGCGCGATCTCGCCATCCGTGCGGACCGACCGCTGGCCTTGTATTCGGCGCACAACAGAATGGCCAGTCTGCTCGAAAAGCAGGGGCATGTGGAGGAGGCCCTCAAGGTCTTTGGTGATGCCGAGCAGGTGGCCATTGCCCTTGGCGACTCCGCCAGGCTGGGCACCGTTTATGGCAACCGGGGCAACGTCTATGTGCAGTTGAACCAGTACGTCGAAGCCTTGCGGCACTACAACCGGGCGATCGCGCTCCACGAGGGCGCGGGAAGTGAAAGGTCGGCGCGCAAGATGCGGATGGCCCTGGGCAACGTATTCATGATCATCGGCCACAATGGATTGGCGATGGCCCAGTTCGAGATGGTGCAGGAGGGCATCGCCGATCAACCAGACATGGGCTACTTCCCAGGTCTTCTCGCGTTGAACATGGGGTGGTGTGCCTATGAATTGCACGACCATGACAGGGCCGCAGCACTCTACGCTTCAGCGCTCCAGACCCTCGAAAGGGAGCAAAAGGGCTTCTATGTGGCGGGTTGTCATGAGAACATGGCCACCTTGTTGGAGGAGGTGGGGTCGCCAGATGATGCCATGGAGCATTGGGTTGCCGCCAGGGAAATCTACCGCGATTTGGGTGCCCGGGGCGACGAGCTTTCATGCATGCTGGGCATGGCAGAGTTGACGTTGCCATCCGATCCTGCGAAGGCCCTGAGGGTGGCCAGCGACAACCAAATGGAGTTGCTTGAACAGACGGGTTACGAAATCAAAAGCCAACTCTACAGCGTGATGTACCAAGCCCATAAAGCGCTGGGCCACGACGCTCTGGCGTTGCAAATGCACGAGTCATTTGTGTTGTACGACGACAGCCTTCAGTCCGAGAAACACCGGCTTGCCGTGATCCGGGCGGCTTATGAAAAGGATGTGGAGCACCAGTTGCGCGCGGTGCAATGGGAGGGCGAGCAGAAGCAGAGCCGTCAGGAAGTCCAGCAGCTCAAGACGGTGCTCGCCTTGGTGCTGGGGTTTGTCGCCGTGATCGGATTGCTGGTGGCCTACATCGTCAGCGTGAAGCGGCGTCACAGGGTGCGCCGCGAGGAGCTCATGAACCAGATTGAGGACTTGCACCAGAAAAGCGGGAACACCTTGATCCTCGAGACCCCTTCGTTGGAGTTGGACCGTACCCGCCTCGATGAGGTCCTGGGCCGAACCCTCAACGACACAGATTGGAACGTTTTAAAAATCCTGTTGGAGGATCCGGCGATGACCAACCGCAACATTGCAGAAAGGGTCCACCTGAGCGTGGATGGAATTGGGTCTTCTTTGAGAAGGATGTACTTGTATTTCGATGTCAAGGAAACCAAGTACAAGAAAATGGCCCTTTTGCATGCGGCCATGAAGGCTTCTGCAGGCCAGAATGAGTAGTTCCATTGACAATCAGTATTTTACTGAAATTTTCAGTGGTAGGGGTGCTGCGATTGCCCTCCATTTTCACCCCTAAACGTGAGAGGAAACACATCCCTTACCCCGACTTTCGGACCATGACACCACACCCATCCAACCGACCCTTTCCCTCCTCACTCGTGGCCTTGCTCGTGGGCATGCTGGGCTTGATCCATCCGGCCGGAGCTCAGGTCACCACATCTGTCGATTGTGATCTCCATGGACTCGTGTGCAATGTGTGTTCGCAGCCGGATGTCATCAGCATTTACCATCCCGGGCCCTATTTGACCTGGCCTCCCGCGACCAATGTCCTGGAGTGGGCGTTCACCGATTCCCAGGGCAACGTGCTGCACGAAGCCACCCTGATAGACGAGAGCACGGTGGCCTTCAGTTTCGACCTGCCCCTCACGGACACCTTGTTCGTCTCGGTGCTGCACACCAACGATTCGGTCTTTCACAACGGCAGTCCCGATCCATGGGCTTGTCTGGTGGAAGACTACCTCGTATGGGAAATCAACACCTACCCTAGCGGGACCGAGTACGGCACCTGGACGCTGGGCGGGAGCGTCGGTGTCGATGTGAGCGGCCCCGCCAACTGTGTTGATCCCGACCTGATTGACCCCACTGCCGCCTGCCCGGAGGTTTTTGAGCCGGTCTGCGGGTGCGATGGGGTGACCTATTCCAATTCCTGTGAGGCCACGGCCCTGGGAGGGGTGACCTCCTGGGAGGACGGTCCCTGCATTGTTATTGAATACGGCGGATGTACCTACCCACAGGCCTGCAACTACGATCCCAATGCCGCCTTCGAAGACGGCTCCTGCACTTTCCCCCCGGAGTCCTGCT
Source organism: Flavobacteriales bacterium (assembly GCA_022428285.1). Classification (GTDB taxonomy): domain Bacteria; phylum Bacteroidota; class Bacteroidia; order Flavobacteriales_D; family Sanyastnellaceae; genus UBA8752. The sequence continues at coordinate 1,738 of JAKMCX010000031.1, read as the reverse complement.
CCTGGCCCGATGCGTGGGCCGCTGGCTGCACCTACACCGATGCCGACAATTACGACGAGGGCGCCGTTGTGGATGATGGGTCCTGCTCTTGGGCGCCCTGTTCAACCTGTATGGGCGACATCAATGGCGACGATGCTGTGACGGTATCCGACGTGCTCGCCATGCTCGGTGTCTTCGGCACAACCTGCTTGGAACCTCCCTTCTCATTGATTGGCCGCTGGCATCCAGAGGGGTTTGAAAGCAACACGCTCTATGAATTCACCGAAGACCTGCGGTACACCCTCTATTCAGGCGACGGCACTTTCGGAGGCATTGAGGACGCCATTCCCAATCCCAACCCTTGGCATATGGAGGGCGACACGGTCGTAATCGACATCTTCTCCGGTAACGAATTGCGCGGACTGCTCGAGCCGTCCTGCGGTGGTCAGAAGGCCACCATCAGCCCAGGAGGAGGCCTGTCTCCGACCGTCCTTCACCGCGAGGGCGTCAACCCATCCAACTGCGAATGACGCGCACATTTTTTCTCCTCTTCCTTTTGACCACATTGGGCGTCACAGCGCGGGCGCAATGCGACTTTGTGGGCGTCTCCGTATCGGCCTCCGATACCGCGTTGATCAGCCTGTACCACCCGGGGTTCTTCTTTTTCGGCGCCACAGCTAATGTTGAAGGGTATGCGATTGGAGTGTTGAAACAGACGGTTACACCGTTGGAGTGGAGTGCGGTGGCGCCACGGCTGTGGTGGAGTCAGAACCAACAGCCGCCTTCTCCGCCTATCCCAATCCGTTGACTTTGGCGAGTCCGTCAGCCTCAATTCAGATGGAACGCGACTGGCCGTCGGAGCTCCTTTTTCAACCGACGAAGTCGCGCTTCACGGCAATGCAGGTCTGGGAACGGTCTACGAATGGCAGGGTCAAGATTGGGTGCAGGTTTGCGACCCCATATACGGGGATGATCACGCGGCATTTGCGCATGAAGTTTCCATGAGCGGAGACGGCAGCGCTTTCATCCTTGGTTCTTTCGCCTTGGACCCCAGTGGCCAGGCCCGCGTGTTCCGCGATGCGCAATGGGTGAGCTCTGTGTCTGAGCCGACCGTGCCACACACCTCTGTGTCTTGCTTTCCAAACCCTTCTAGCGGCGCACTGACCGTGAATGGATTCGTTGGGCAAGCGCGCCTGGAATTGCGCTCGGCTTTGGGCCAGGTGGTCTCGGTCTGGGATGGGTGCATGTCACCTCTGAACTTGGACTTGTCCAGTTTCGCCCATGGCCTTTACACGCTTCACGGAGCCTCAGATGCCACGCATTTCACACAAAAAGTAGTGCTGGAGCCTTGAAGCCCGCACTTGTTCTTCCTCCTGCCTAAAGCTTATACCGTCACACTTGACGAGCAAGCCTTGCCTTTGTTTCGGTTTCCTCTTGCTCATCGGCTCTGCGTTTTGAAATCTCCAGAATGGGCCAAGCGACCAGCGTGATCAGGGTGGTGAGTGGCCAGATTACGATGAAAACAATCGCGTTGTGGCATGATGACATTGCCAGCTGCAGGCGGTCTCGCAATGAGCGTGTTGTGTTGCGGTTTGGCGGCCGCATCCATAGCCGGTGAGGGTTAGGCTCCCTTTTTGCGGAGCAGGGCAACCACCCATGCGAGGAGTCCGACGACCAGCGCCAGAATGCCTGCATTGAAGAGGCGCTCGGCACCCATGAGGTGGTTCAGCTTGAAGGTCACGCCCAAAAGGACGCCCAC
>JAKMCX010000025.1 GCA_022428285.1 Flavobacteriales bacterium | reverse complement strand
TGGTCGGTTTCAATTTGACAGAGCGCGGAATTCCCCGAAAGGATTACGCCATTGTAGATGCAGAGGGACACCCCATCGGACGGGTCACAAGTGGCACGCAGTCGCCATCACTCGGCCAGGCCATTGGCCTGGGCTATGTCTCTTCGGAGTGGTCGGCCAAAGGCACGCGCATTTTCATTTCCATTCGCGGAAAGTCCATAGAAGCCGAAGTAACGCGGATTCCTTTCCTTTGATTCACACCACCTGATATCATGACAGAGACAAGCCGCCCAGCAGAGCGCCAAGAGCGCCGTGTGGAAGTGTGTTTTTCGCCCCGGCAGTTCGACCTGTACAAGGACGAGTTTCACACGTGTGTTGTGATCGATGTCCTGCGGGCCACTTCTGCGATTTGCACGGGCCTGGCCCATGGTGTCGATCGGATCATCCCCGTGCCATCTGTAGAGGAGGCGCGCGCTTTGCAAGCAGAGGGTTGCATTGCAGCAGCAGAGCGCAATGGCCAGATCGTCGAAGGTTTTGACTTTGGCAATTCTCCGCGCACATACATGGACGGTGCGCTCAAGGGCAAGACGGTGGCGCTGACCACCACCAATGGCACAAAGGCCATCGACATTGCCCGGGGCATGCCCCAAGTGGCCATTGGCAGCATCAACAATTTGGACGCCATCTGCACTTGGTTGATGCAGCAGCCTGGTCACGTGCTGTTGCTGTGTTCGGGATGGAAGGACAAGTTCAACCTGGAGGATACGGTGTGCGCAGGAGCCATCGCCGACAACCTGATTGACATCGCCCGTTACCGCAGTGTGGAAGACAGTACGATCGCCGCCAAGCACCTCTATACGGGGATGCGGGGCAGTGTTTTTTCTTTCCTCAAGGCGTCTTCTCACCGTCGCCGCTTGCGCAACCTGAATTTGGGAGAAGACATCAAGTATTGTCTGACGCCCAATACCGTGAACATTGTCCCCGTGTTGCACGACGGTGCGTTGGTGGATGCCCGCCGCATCAAGGACGGGGTGCTGGTGGATGCGGTGGATTGACCGTTTCAAATACTGTGGGGCTGTCGCGGTGATGTGTGGGATGTGCTGTGCGTGGGGATTCCCAGTGCACCGCCACATCAACCGGTCTGCAACCCAGGCCCTGCCCCCACCCTTGAGGGGGTGGCTGATGTGTGAAGTGGAATGGCTCTCAGCCCATGCGACGGATGCCGACAAGCGCAAGCATACCGTCGAGCGGGAGGCTCCAAGACATTATTTGGATGGCGACGCTCCAGCTTTGGCCTGTTTGGACACCCTAGGGGAAGCGCCTTGGTATGGCCGGGCACTGCTGGCCTGCTCTGAAGACACTTTGTGGGAGTACGGTGTTTTGCCGTGGCAAATCGGGTGGTCGTACCGCCAATTGGTGGTGGCCTTTGACAGCCTGGACCGCGCGGGGATTTTGCGGAATGCGGCGGACTTGGGGCATTATGTGGCCGATGCCCACGTGCCCTTGCACACGACGTTGAATTACAACGGTCAAATGACCGGTCAAGATGGAATTCATGGCGTTTGGGAGACCCGATTGCCCGCTCTGTTTGGAGGTGGTTATGCCTTGCTTGTGGAGGATGTGGGGTACATCCGCGATGTCAACCTTTGGGCTTGGGCGTCCATATCGCACAGTCACAGTTGTGTGCCTCTGGTGTTGTCCGAAGAGCGGCATGCTACAGCGCTGCATGGCGAAGGGTTGGTGAGGGAAGAACGCGGAGGCAGACTTGGACTTGAGCGGGATGAGGCGTGGTGTGCAACGTACCATGACCGGTTGGACGGCATGGTCGAGACCCAATGGCGGGCCTCCATTCTGGGGGTGTCTTCGCTGTGGTACAGCGCTTGGGTCGATGCTGGTGAGCCGGATTTAACCGGGGTTTTTGAGCCCGCAGTCCAGTCCTGGTGGAAACGGTTTCTCCAACGTTTGGGTTGGGGTTCTCAAATGGAGCGCGCTCCGGTACCTTGAGGTGATGCGCAGGATCATATTGCTGAACCCATATGCCGCGGGCAGCCACGCCCAATGGGCGCGCGGAATGGTAAGGGAATGCCCACTTGCGGCACAGCGCGCAGGAGAAGCCGCGGAGTTTGAGTTGTATGAGCTGCCTGGAAGGCATTGGAAATGGAGGATGGTGGCCAGTGGCTTGGCCTTGGTGGACCGGATGCAAAAGGCCGGGGCGTTTGATCGGGACATCGACCGCTTCATTGTAACCGACATGATGGATGTTGGACAATTCAGATCGGCCTTGCCGCCGCAGTTTAGAGCGGTTCCCATCATTCTGTACTTTCATGAGAACCAGCTGACTTTTCCGCCGCATCGGGAGAGGCCGAAATTGGACTGGGACCGGCATTATGCTTTTCTCAATGTGACAAGCGCCCTTCTGGCCGATCGGGTTTGGTTCAATTCAGAGTACCACAGGGCTGCGTTTCTGTCGGCACTGCCCGATTTCATGTCGGCTTTCCCCTCTCCTCGTCCGGGCAATGTGGCAGAAACCATCGCATCGAAGTCAACGGTGATGCCCATAGGCATCGACGGGGATGTATTGGAGTGCGGTGCCGCAGATGAGAAGCGTCCACGTATATATGGAGATGGACCTCCGGTGGTGGCGTGGAACCACCGCTGGGAATACGACAAAGGGCCTGGTGCATTTTTGGACTGTTTGAAAACGGCCGAGGCAGCGGGATTGCCGTTTAGGCTGGTGATGCTTGGTCAGCGGTTTGATCGCGTGCCAGAGGCGTTCGAGGAAATCCGGTCCCGATACGGGGACCGCATTTTGCAGTGGGGCCATGTGGAATCCCGATCGGCCTATGTCCAGTCCTTGGCATCTTGTGACATCGCTCTTGTGACCGCCCACCATGATTTTTTTGGAATCAGTGTTTTGGAGGCTGCAGCCGTAGGGCTTGATATGGTGGTGCCATGTGCGCTGGCCTACCCTGAGCATTTTGGTGAAAAAGACCTTGTCCAAAGAGAAGATTTGGCCGAAGCTTTTTGTGCATCGCTGCAACGATTGCCCAGAAAATGGTCAACGAGGGTTGTTCATTATTCTTGGGCGTCGGTGGCCCGCAACGTATGGAAGGGGTTATTTGTAGTATGAACTGAGTGTGTATTGTAGGCGGAAGCCTATGACCCCAGGATAAAATCAAAAATTTGACGGTGTGCTTCTGTGGTGAGCGGGTGGTTTTGAAACTGTGAATATTGGACGAGTGGGGTTTTTTACGCCCTCGAAATCGGGTTATCAACGCCCGAGATTTTTGCACCATATTGGAAGGCGTTTCGCAGAATGAATTTTCGAGAAAATCAAGGGGGGTGACCCTTTTTTTTATCGAACCTTCCGGGAATATTTGCGTTCCCTTCAGGGTTGCTTGAAATTCCTTTTTCTAGCAAAAAGTTTTACACCTACAACCACACCCGCATGAACTTGAATCACGAAAGCGTCTGGGCCAATTGCCTCTCCTTTATCGAAGACAATGTCAGCGCGCAGGCTTTTAAAACGTGGTTTGTTCCCATCAAGGCAGTCAAGCTCGAAGGCGCTGTTTTGACCATCCAGGTGCCCTCTCAGTTCTTTTATGAGTGGCTCGAAGAGCATTACATCGAATTGCTGCGCAAGGCCATTGGCAAAGAGCTCGGCAAGGAAGCCCGTTTGGAGTATTCCATTATCATGGAACAGCCTGCTGCTGGAACATCCCCGTATACCGTTAAAGTCCCCACATCTCACCACGCCGCCGTTCGCAACCGTTCGGTGCAAATGCCGATGGACTCTACTGAGGCTCCCATCAAAAACCCATTTGTGATTCCTGGGCTCAAGAAGCTCAACATTGATTCCAACCTCAACCCGAAGTACAGCTTTGAGAACTTCATCGAGGGGGAGAGCAACCGTTTGGCGCGCAGCGCAGGATTCGCAGTAGCCCAAAAGCCCGGTGGCACAGCATTTAACCCGCTGTTGATCTACAGCCCTGTTGGATTGGGAAAAACCCACTTGGCCCACGCCATTGGCATTGAGATCAAGAACCGCTCCCCGGAAAAGACCGTGCTCTATGTGAATTCAGAGAAGTTCACGCACCAGTTTATCGATGCCGTTCGCAACAACAGTGTCAACGACTTTTCTCATTTCTACCAGCTCATGGATGTGCTCATCGTCGACGATGTGCAATTCTTTAGCGGCAAGGAAAAGACACAAGATGTGTTCTTCCACATCTTCAATCACCTGCACCAAACGGGCAAGCAGATTGTCTTGACCAGCGACAAGCCCCCTGTTGAGATGCAGGGCATGGAGCAGCGTCTGCTTTCTCGCTTCAAGTGGGGGCTGAGTGCAGATGTGCAGGTGCCCAGTTTGGAGACCCGCATGGCCATCCTCGAAAAGAAGATGTATGCCGATGGCATCGAGCTTCCCCGCGAGGTCATGGAGTACCTCGCCTACTCCATCAACACGAACATCCGTGAATTGGAAGGCGCCTTGATCAGCTTGATTGCCCAAAGCAGCCTCAACCGCAAGGCGATTACGTTGGACTTGGCCAAGCAGATGATTGACAAGTTTGTCAAGAACACGGCGCGCGAGGTCAGCATAGACTACATCCAAAAAGTGGTGTGTGACTATTTCGACTTGCCCATTGAACTGCTCAAGTCCAAGACGCGAAAGCGTGAAATCGTCCAGGCGCGTCAGATTGCGATGTACTTCGCCAAGAAGATGACCAAGAGTTCATTGGCCAACATCGGTCTGCACTGCGGTGGAAAGGACCATGCTACTGTGCTTCACGCTTGCCGTACGGTCAACAACTTGAGCGAGACCGACAAGCATTTCCGCAAGTACCTCGACGACCTCGAGAAGAAGCTTCACGTCAACTGACGTGAAGCAGTATCTGGTCGTTTGTTTGGGCAACATCTGCCGTTCGCCCATTGGCGAAGGGTGGCTGAGGCATGCAGCGATGGTCCGGGGTTGCCGTTTGAAAGTAGATTCAGCGGGAACCGCAGGACATCACGTTGGAGAGGGTCCAGACCCCCGCAGCGTGGCAGCCATGAGGGCTGTGGGCATTGACATTTCCGGACAGCGCTCCCGCAAATTTGTAAAGGCAGACTTCAAGAAGTTTGACCGCATTTTGGTCATGGACCGCTCCAATTTGAGGGATGTCTTGGCCTTGGCGCGTGACCCAGAGGATCAGGCCAAGGTGGCCTTGTTTGACCCCCAGAACGATGTGCCAGATCCATACTATGGCGGCGATGCTGGATTTGATCGGGTGCGCGAGCAGGTCAGGGTCGCATCAGAGGCGTGGCTCGACGCGGACTTCTAGGCCTACTCTACGTCGATAGAAAACCTCAAAGGGGTATGGGCCGCGAGGTTGAGCTCGGGTTGCCCCTGGCTTCCAAAGGCTTGGGATGAGGCCGACCATACGGTCCAATGTGCGCCGGGCCCGGCGCGCTCCAACCCAGGAACCAAGGCGTCGACGACTTGTCCGGATTCTCCAAATCTGAAATCGAGCCTGACCGTATCTCCGAGGGCGGTCCCGTTGGGCCGCTGGCACGTGATGGCCAGCCGCACTTTTTCGTCCAAAAAGAAGGGCCGGATGGGCTCTGTGAACCTGGGAGGGTCCAATTCCATCAAGGCCTCAAGCCAGCGCATCTCGTCGGCTTCAGGATGGGTTGAGGTGCGCACGGTTTCGGCACCGAGTTGAGCCAAACCTAGGCGGTCGAGACATTGCCAGTGGACGGTCAAACTGTCGGTGGTTTTCCAGCCAAACTTCTGCACCCAGCCCAGAGGGAAGTCTTTGGGATGAAGGCGCATTTTGTCGCCGCACATGATCGCGGGCATGGTCAAGGCGTCGCGCCTCAAAATCCGCCCTTGGGGGGAGTTGTCATTGGGGAATATGAACCCTGGCCAACGGTTGCCCTCTGCAAAAACGGCGACGGCCTCTCCCCTGTCCCATGCCGTTGCCATTGGATCTGTGCCCAACTCTATGAGCCTCCAAGGGAGTGTGCTGTCAGAACGGCACCCTGTGGACCAGGCGGCGGTGAAGAGGGCGCATATGAAAACGGTTTGGGGCTTCATTCAGGAAGCCTGTAGAGGTCGATGCCCATCTCCACATAAATGATGGCTTCTTGTGGAATTTCAGGGGGAAGCCCCGTCATGCCCCAGGCGCGCGATGGTGGAATCAAGGCCCGAACGCTGTCGCCCAAATGGGCGGCTCCAATGACCTCATGGAAGCCAGAAGGAAGGTCGGTTGCATTCAGTTCAAATGCGATGGGCCCGTCGTTGGGCCAGGTTGTGATGACGCGGTCGTCTAGAAGGGCGAACCGGTGGTGCAATTCCAGGACGGTGCCCTTGGGCAAGTCGGAAACCTTTGCGGCTTCGGTGTTTCTATCGAGCCATTCTAAACGGATGCCAGTGCCCGTTTCCTCTCTCCCTGGCCAGGTGCTGGCTTTGGATGAAATCAAACTGTCGATCTCTGCAGCGCGCTGTTTGTGAAAGGCAATCAGGTCAACCTGTGTGGGCACAGTCTTGGGCCGGTCTTCGTACTGAGGCTCATCAAAGGGGTTGCTCCAGCACGCGGTCAGGCTCATGAGCCCCAACAATCCTGCAAGACCGAAGGGAGTGCCAGGTCGCATCAGTCGTTGTTTTCGGCTGCAGCAAGGCCAGCGGCGATTTCGGGGAGCAACCCGCGCAAGCGGGCCATCACGACCCCTATGGGCTCTTCTGTGGCGCCGCCAGCGGCATTGTGGTGTCCGCCGCCATCGAAGTGCTGCGCGGCAAAATCGCGCACGCTGTAGGTCCCCACAGAGCGGAAGCTCATCTTCACCCGGTCTTTGGACTCCTTGGCGAACACCGCGCAGCGCACGCCGGCCACGCCCAAGGCTTTGTTGACCAATCCTTCGGTGTACCCGGCCCGGTAGTTGAAGCGGGCCATGTCTTCGGCCGTCAGGTGCACAAACGCCGTCTGAAACTCAGGATAGACCTCCATGCGTTCCACCACGGCAAAGGCGTGCAGTTGCATGCGGTCCATG